>JARLGQ010000312.1 GCA_031292675.1 Acidimicrobiales bacterium | reverse complement strand
TGCCCCTCTACGGCTTCAGGTGAGCGTCGAAGAAGGCGAGGATGCGCCGACGTGCATCTCGCGCAGAGCCCTCGTGGTAACCCGATCCGGGCGAGAGTATTCCGAACACCGGCTCCAAGACGGAGAACGGGAATGGATTCTTGTCTCCAGCTCCTTCGTGGTCGTTGAGAAAGGAGTGCCCGGCTTCGGTGTACTCCTTGACATCGTGTTCGACTCCGACGGCCGTCAATGCCCGGTCGAGGCGATCGGCGGCCCCTCGCAGTGTGCGATCCTTGCCGCCATAGCTTCCGACGATCGGGCAAGCCTGTCTCAGGAAGCTGGCCGTGTAGGCGTCCTTTGGAGCAGTGCCGTAGTTGACGCTCGACACCGTGAACCCGCGATCGACGGCGAGCAGCAAGGCGAACCCCCCTCCCATGCAGTAGCCGATCACGCCGATCCGGCCCGTGCAGTCCTCCCGGACCGCCATCCAGACGCGCGTCGCCTCGATGTCGTCGAACGACCGGCCCCGCCCGGCGCGCACGTCGCGCATGACCGAGATCATGCAGGCCACCATCCCTCTCCCGGAGAAGAGGTCCGGTGCTACGGCGAGGTACCCTTCGCCCGCAAGCCAGTCAGCCTGGTTCCGTAGGTCCTGGCTCATCCCCATTGCGTCGTGGATGACGACGACACCTGGCCAGGGGCCCTCGCCCGCAGGTGTCGCCAGGTAGGACGGCAGCTCGCCAGGGGTCGGGATCATCACCTCGGCCATCACGTCTCCGTGGAGGTGGCCGGTCGTCTCGGACGGTCCCCATTGATGACAACGTGCCCTACAACGCTTGCCGCCAGCCGTTTGCCCCATTCTCGGGCGCGGGCCTCCTCGTCCGGTTCGAGGTGAGTCTGCAAGGTGACGAAGAAGCTCTCGGGTTTGGCCACCACCTCGAACCCGTGCCTCCGAAGCGTTCGGCTGATTGGCTTCGACGCCCTCCCTCGGAGAACTGCCGGACCCTTGAAGCGGGTGTCGAAGGCAGCAACCTTTGTGTGGCCGGGGCCAAGCGACGTGAGCCAGTCACGCACGCCGGGGCCCTGGGCGTCGCGATCGAGCACCAGATCGTTCTTGGGCTTTTGTGCAATGGAAGCGGCCCACTTGCGGGTGCGGGTTCGACTCATGCCGCGGAAATGGGTGGGACCGCCCACCACGAGCAGGTCGGCATCGGCCAACCGTTCGCCGCCTGCCTCAACGACCGGGACCACGACCACGTCGTCCACCGGCTCAAGGCCCTGGCCAATACCCGTGCCAATGGCATCGGCGATGGCGTGCGTGTTACCGAACATCGACTCGTAGACGACCACTGCCCGCATGGCCACATCCCCAGTGCTCGCCGGCCGCCTGAGACGGCCTCACGCCGAGGACGCTAGCTCTGCTCGCCCCTCTCGTCCTTGTGGCCACCGAACGCCGTTCAACCGGCACGACCCAGGCGAGTCTGCTCGGCCACCGAGATCTTCCGGACCTGAACAGATCGGGATATGTCGTTCAGACCAGCCACAGCCCACATTGATCGCCAGCGCTCGGCTCCAGCCGGTGACGTCGTCGACGTTAACTCGGATACCTTCGCCGCAAGCTCAACCGCTCCGGCCTGTGTCCGCTCATCCAGACGGTGCGAGGCGCGGGCTACCGGCTCCTGTCGCCGTAGGAACCGGGCCCGCCGGGGCGTGCTCGTATACTCGTTGCACTGCTGAGAGCGGCTTGCGGTCCACACTCCGGAGGGGGGATCCGGTGACGGCGCGACGAGGGTCATCACCGGGCGCCTCCGACGCCGCGGCCCGGGTTCCCACGACCACGCTGTGGCGCTCCCCACAGGGCTCACCCCGGGCGCATGGCCCGCCGGGCACCGACGGCGCATCCCCGCTCGGCCCGACACGCGCCATTCGCCGCGTCCCGGTGGCGGCGACCGTGGCGGTGTACCTCGCCGCGCTGGGCGCCTTCGTCGGGATCGTCGCGGTGCGGGGCGGGCCCTCGGTGGGAGACGCCTACGGGGTCACCAAACCGGCCACCGCCCTCGCCGACGGCGATCTCACCGCCGCGGCCAACGCAGCGGTGCTCCCCCAGCCCCCCGGGTACGCGCTGCTGAGCGCGCCCTTCGTCGTCGTGTTCCGCCCGCTCATCGGCGCCGACGAATGGTGCGACGGGCGCGTGCCGCCCGTGACGCGCGTGTTCCTGCCGTGGTGCGCACCCGCCCAACTGGCCACCCACCACTGGTACCGGTCCCAGGCCGTGCTCGGGATCCTGGCCTGGGTCGTCTTGGCGTTGGGTTGTGTCCGGCTCCTGCGCGCCGCGGGAGCGGGGGGTGGGCTCGCCGAGCTGCTGCTCGTGGTGGTGCTGGCCGCGGTCCCCGCCGCCAGCGACGGCATCGTCGAGACGTTCCACCCCCAGGACCTCGTGTGCGTCGGGCTCGCCGGCGCGGGGCTCGCCGAGGCCCTGCGACGGCGGTGGGTCGCCACGGGCGTGCTCTTCGGCGTCGCCTTCTTGTGCAAACAGTTTGCGCTCCTGCCCTTGGTGGCGGTGCTGGCGGCCGCGCCCGGCTGGCGCCAACGCGCCCGGGTCCTCCTCCCGGCCGCGGTGGTGGTGGGGTGCGGGCTCCTCCCCTTCTTCGTGGTCGACCCGGGGCGGACGTGGAACACCTTGAGCGCGGTGAACTCGGGAGGGGTGGTCAAGCTCACCACCGGAACGGTGGTCGGCATGACCGGCCTGTCGGAGAATGCCAAGCTCCTCATCGCCCGCGACGGGCCCGTGGTCCTGGCGTTGGTGATGGGGCTGTGGGCTCGGTGGCGTGCCCGCGACGGCCTGCTGGCGCCGGTCCCCTTGATCGGGTTGGCCACCGCCTGTCTGGCGGGCCGACTCGTGGCCGAGGTGTGGTTCGCGAGCTACTACCTCCTGGCGGTGAGCGCCGGGCTGCTCGTGCTCGACTTGGCGGCCAGGCGGCCGCCGGTGTGGTCGTTCCTTTGGATCGCGCTGACCGGGGTGCTCGTCGAGCAAGCCGGGGGCCTCCCCACCACCCCGCTGGCGGCGTTCCTGGCCATGGGGGCCGCCCTCGTGGCCGTGGTCATCGCGCTGCGCGCCGTGCCGGCTCGCGTACCGTCCACGTAACCCCTCTCGACTCCGAACGACGAAAGGGAAGGGCCCTCCGGCCCCGGTAGCGTGACGGCCGAGTCCCAGTCGAGCGAGGCACCGTCTTGGAGGGAATGGGCGAACACCGGTACTGGCCGTCGCTCGACGGCGTCCGCGGCGTGGCCATTGCCGCCGTCGTCGCGTACCACCTCGGGTTCCTCGGAGGCGGCTGGGACGGCGTGGACGTCTTCTTCGTCCTGTCCGGGTTCCTGATCACCAGCCTGCTGCTGTCCGAGCAGGCCACCACGGGCGGGGTCCGGCTCCGTTCCTTCTGGGCCCGGCGGGCCCGGCGCCTGCTCCCGGCCCTGCTCCTCCTCCTGGCGGCGCTGGCCCTCTACGCCCTGGCCGGAGGGCCCGGGGTGGTGCCGTCACAGCTGCGCTCCCCCGCGGTGGCGACACTCCTCTATTTCGCCAACTGGCAGCAGGTGGCGGCCGGACACGACTACTTCGCACACTTCCAGGCCGCCAACCCGCTCCTGCACACGTGGTCGCTGGCCGTCGAGGAGCAGTACTACCTGGTGTGGCCGCTGCTCTTCATGGGCCTCATCTGGCTCGGGCGCCGTCGGTCCATCCGGGCGCTCGCCGTCGGCACCGCGCTGTTGGCGACCGGATCGGCGCTTTGGATGGGCGTCGCCGCCCACGTGCTCGGGCCCGACCGCGCCTATCTCGGCACCGACACGCGCGTGTGGGAGCTGCTGCTCGGGGGGCTCGGCGCCATGGCCCTGCGTTCGGCGGGACCGACGCGCCGCCCGGTGCTGTGGAGCTGGGCCACGGTGGTCGGCGCTTGTGGCGTGGCCCTGGGCACCACCCTGGGCCAGGGCCCCCCCGGTTGGATGTGGGACGGCGGGCTCGTCGCCGTGGCGCTGGGCGTGCTGGTCGTCGTGATGGGATCGGTGCGCCATCCGCAGGGTCCCGTGGCGCGCCTGCTGGCGGTGGGGCCGCTGCGGTGGCTCGGGCGCATCAGCTATTCGCTCTACCTGTGGCACTGGCCGGTCATCGTCCTGCTCGACCAGACCAACACCGGGGTGTCGGGCGCGCCGCTCCTCGCCCTCCGCCTGAGCGCGATGGTGGGCGCGGCCTGTGTCAGCTACTTCGCCGTGGAGCGGCCCTTGCGGCGCGTCGACTTCCACCTGTGGTGGCGCCGTGCCCTGGTCCCGGCCGGGATCCTCGGCGTGATCGGCGCGGTGCTGGTGGCCACGGTCCCGCCGGTGGAGGCCTCGACGGGTCCGGTGGCCCTGGCACCGGCGACCCGCGCCGCGGCCGGGCCCGCCCCGATCGCGCTGCCGCCGGGCCGGGTCGTCACCGCCGCGGACCCGTTGCGGGCGTGGATCGTGGGCGACAGCGTCATGGCCGACAGCGCGCCGGGGGTCGGCGCCGCGCTCGAGGCCACCGGGGACGTGGACGTCGTGGCCGACAGCGCGTTCGGAGGATGGGGGCTGAGCACCGACCGCACGTGGGCCACGGACCTGCCCCGGATCATCGGCCAGTACCACCCCGAGATGGTGATCGGGACGTGGTCGTGGGACGACCAGCCCGCCCAGCAGGACCCCCGTGCCTACCTGTTGGAGCTGGTGCAGGCCCTCCGCACGATCCTGGCCCCGGGCGACGGCGTCGACCTCGTCGTGCTGTTGCAGTTCCCCCAGATCGGCCCCAATCCCTACTGGATCGACCCGGCGGAGCAAGCCGCGGCGTGGGCCACCGCCAACGCCCGCCAGGTCGTCTGGAACGACGTCGCCGCCGAGGCCGTGCACTTCTTCCCGGGCCACGCGCTGTACCTGCAGACCGACCGGTTGTTCGCCCCCGGCGACCGCTACTTCGCCTGGAACCGGACGCCGGCCGGAGCCTGGGTCAGGGCCCGGAAGATCGACAACACGCACATGTGCCCCTACGGCGCCGCCCAGCTCGGGGCCCTGGTGGTCGACGACCTGTCACCGGTGCTCGGGCTCGCCGCGATGACACCGGGTTGGGAGCTCGGGAGCTGGGTGCACGATCCCAATTTCGACGACCCTCCCGGCGCGTGCCCCGACGACCAGCCTCCCCCCCGCTACCGCGGCGTCGCCGTGCCGGGGCCACCCTCGTAGTCGGGGCCACCCTGTAGTCCGGCGACCGACGTCGTACCGGCGACCGACGTCGTAGACCGGCGCGTCGCCGTAGCATCGGCGCGTGCCCATCGACATCCGACCCGTCGGTACCGTCGTGGGCGGCCGCGGGGACGCCGTCGACGACCACTGGGGGCCCGTGGAGGCGACGATCGAGCTCGACGGGGAACGGCTCGGGCCCGACGCCACGGCGGGGTTGGCCGGGTTCTCGCACCTCGAGGTGGTGTTCCTCTTCGACCGGGTCGCCGACGACGAGATCACGTGGGGCGCCCGTCACCCCCGGGGGCGCGCCGACTGGCCCGAGGTGGGGATCCTCGCCCAGCGGGCCAAGGGTCGGCCCAACCGCATCGGCGTGAGCGTGTGCGAGCTCATCGGCGTCGACGGCCTGCGGCTGCGGGTGCGGGGGCTCGACGCCGTCGAGGGCACCCCGGTGCTCGACGTCAAGCCCTACATGCCCGCGTTCGGCCCTCGGGGCCCGGTGCGCCAACCGGCCTGGGCCGAGGAGCTCATGCGCGACTACTGGTGAGGGCGGCGCACCACCGCTACGCGCCCACCGGTGGCCGGCGCGCCGCCCAGGGCACAGCCTCTTCGAGCTGCGCCGCCACGCGCAGCAAGACGTCCTCGCGCCCGTAGCGCGCCACCAGCTGCACCCCGATCGGGAGCCCCTGCCCGTTCCAGTGCAGCGGGACGGATATCGCCGGCTGTCCCGTCACGTTGAAGGCGGGAGTGAAGGGGACGACCTCGGCAGCGCGCAGCAGCCCGTGCAGCGGGTTGTCTACAGGCGAGTCGAATTGGCCCAGCAACGGCGGCGGCTCGGCGATCGTCGGCGTGAGGAGGAGGTCGAAGCCGCCCTCGTACCACTCGGCCACCTGGCGCGAGATCCGCTGCAGCTTGTGCCGGGCGTCGAGGAAGTCGGCCGCACTCGCTGATCGTCCCGCGTCGGCGAGCGCCCAGGTGAGGGGCTCGACGTCGTCCTCGGTGAGGGGACGGCCGAGCCTGTCGGGCCAGTGGTGGTCGACGTCGAAGGCCGTGCCCGCCGACCACACGAGAAGGAAGGCCTCGATGAATTCGGGGGCGTCGAGCGCGGCCACATGGGCCGGTTCCACGCCATGGCCGAGCGACTCGAGAACCGCCGCCGCGCCCTCGACGGCGGCCACGCAGTCGGGGTGGGTGACCACGGTCCCGCCGAAGGCGGCGCTCTGCATCCCGATGTGGAGGCGGCCGGGCGCGACGCGGAGCTCGTCGACATAGGGACGCTCCTGCGGGGGCGCCGCGTAGGGGTCTCCCGGAGCGGGCCCCGCCACGGCGTCGAGCACCGCCGCGGTGTCACGCACAGTCCTGGTCAACGCCAGTTCGCACACCAGACCACCCATGACGTCGCCCCATTCGGGCCCGAGAGGCACGCGCCCCCGCGACGGCTTGAGCCCCACCAGCCCGCACTCGCTGGCCGGGATGCGGATGGACCCGCCCCCGTCGTTGGCATGGCCGAGGGGCACCATGCCCGAGGCCACCGCCGCGGCCGAGCCGCCGCTGGAGCCGCCCGTGGAACGCGCCGTGTCCCACGGGTTGCGGGTCGGTCCGTAGGCGGCGGGCTCGGTGGTGGGCAGGATGCCGAGCTCGGGTGTGTTGGTGCGACCCACCACCACCATCCCCGCGGCGCGCAGCCGTCGGGCGAGCTCCTGGTCGCGATCCGCGACGTAGCGCGCCTTCTTGACCGCCTGCATGCCCTCGTGGATCTCCTCGCCCGCCATGGAGCACAGGAGGTCCTTGAGCACGATGGGCACGCCGCGCAAGGGCCCGTCGGGGAGGTCCCCGGCGGCTTCGCGCCGCGCTTCGACGAAGCGCGTGCGGATGACCGCGTTGAGCTCGGGGTTGAGCTTCTCGATGCGCGCCACGGCGTCGTGCACCAGCTCGGCCGGCGACGCGGTACCGTCCCGGACCAGCTCCGCCAGAGCACATGCGTCGAGGAAGGGCTGGGGCATACCGCCAACCTACCGGTGGACGCGTCGGGCCGCCGGGACGGGCCCGGGGCCGACGACAAGGGGGCCCCGCCATGGCGGCGCGGGTCGGTGACGGGGCTCGCACCGGTGGACCCTAGGGTGGGATCGTGGCGCGCCCCGGTGTCGACCAAGTGACCGGCGGAGTCATGCCGGCCGCCTTCTTCGGCCACGGAAGCCCCATGAACGCGCTCGAGCACAACCGCTACACCGAGGCCTGGCGGGCTTTCGGCGAGAACGTCGTTACGCCCCGGGCGATCCTCGTGGTCTCCGCCCACTGGTACATCAACGCCTCGGCCGTCACGGCCATGGCCCGGCCCCGGACGATCCACGACTTCTACGGCTTCCCCGACGAGCTCTTCGCAGTGTCGTACCCCGCTCCGGGCGACCCCGCCCTGGCGCAGCAGGTCACCGAGCTGGCCCATCCGTTGTGGGTGGGCCTCGACCACGACAGCTGGGGCATCGACCACGGCACTTGGTCGGTGTTGGTGCACGCATTTCCCGACGCGCAGGTCCCCGTCGTGCAACTGGCGATCAACGCCGCCAAGCCCTTGGCGTACCACTTCGAGCTCGGCGCCCGTCTGGCGCCGCTGCGCGAGGACGGCGTCCTCGTCGTCGCCAGCGGCAACGTGGTCCACAATCTGGGGCTCATGGACCCTCGACGGCCCGACTCGGGCACCGACTGGGCGCAGCGCTTCGACGAGGCGGCCCGGGCCACCATGACGACGTCGCCGGGACGGATCGTCGAGGCGGCGCGACACGACGACTTCGGACTGGCGGTCCCGACACCGGACCACTTCATCCCCCTCCTCTACCTGGCGGGGTTGGCCGACGCGGCCGGTGCCGGCGCCGAGGTCCTCGTCGACGGCTACGCCTACGGGTCGCTGTCGATGACCTCCTACACGCTCGGCTTCGGACCAGCGTTCGACGACCACGAGACACGCGGTGCTCCCCCGCTCCCCGACATGTCCCCGGACTCGACGAACCTCTGACCGCGACGTCGGAGCCGAGCCGGGAACGGGAAGGGAACGAGCCTGAGCAAGAACGAATTCGCGGGCGGCGGGGCTGGCGCGTGGACGCTGGCGGGCGCCGGAGTCCTCGGGCTCACCCTGGCCGCGGCCCTCGACGGCGCCGACGCCGGGGCGGCGGCCTCCCAGGACTGGCCCCCCTTCGTCCTCGTGACCGGCCTGCTGCTCGTGGGTCTCGTGGCCGACGAGGGCGGGCTCTTCGCCGCCGCCGGTCGGGCCCTCGCCCGCGTGTCGCGCCACGGCGTGGTGCTCTTCGGGGGCGCCGTAGCGTTGGTGGCCGGGGTCACGAGCCTCTTGAACCTCGACACCTCCGTGGCCTTCCTGACGCCGGTGCTCGTCTACGCCGCAGCCAGCCGCGGGACGGGTGAGGCACCGCTGCTCTACGGCTGCCTGCTCATCTCCAACGCCGCCTCGCTGCTGCTGCCGGGCTCGAACCTGACCAACCTCATCGTCCTGGGACAGCTCCGGCTCTCCGGGGCCCGGTTCCTGGGCGAGGTGGCGCCCGCCTGGCTGGTGTCGGTCCTCCTCACCGCGGGCGTGGTCGCCGTGGCCGAGCGCCGCTCGTTGCGGACGACGGCAGGGCCCGTGCCCGATCGCGCATCCCGGGCCAGTGCCCGCCCCGGGTACGCGCTGGCCGTCGTGTCGGTGTCGGCGGTGACCGTCTTGGTGCTGGCTCTGCGCTCGCCGGCCGTCCCCGTGATGGCGGTCGGGGCGGCGGCGGCCGGGGCGGGGATCCTCGGGGGTCGCCTTTCCTTCCCCAAGGTGGTGCAGATCCTCGGGCTGCCGTTGCTGGTCGGGCTCTTCGGCGTGGCCGTGGCCCTGGGGACCGTGGGCCGGACGTGGTCGGGGCCCGCCACCGCGCTCGCCCACCTCGACTCGTGGGCCACGGCCGCGGTCGCGGCGATGGCCGCCGTGGTCGTCAACAACCTCCCCGCCGCGTCGTTGCTAGCGGCGCGGGTCCCGCCCCGGCCCTTCGCGCTCCTCGTGGGGCTCGACATCGGGCCCAACCTTTTCGTGACCGGGTCCCTCGCCTGGATCCTGTGGCTGAAGGCGGCGTCGAGCGCGGGGGCGTCTCCGTCGATCGCCAAGGCGAGCCGGCTCGGCCTCGTGGCGGTGCCGTTGGCCATGGGGGGTGCCCTCGGGGTGCTCGCCCTGGCCGGCACGCGTTGAGGGCGGACCGGATCCCGTCCCCGCGAGATCCCCAAGTTTTCCGCTTGTTCTCCCCAGGCCGGACGGGCGAAGGTGGGGGCGGTGGGGAGTCGCCTGTCACCAGGCGAACGCGTTCGAGCGCCCCACCGGCAGGGCTGGGTAAGGCGAACACGTGGCGGGGTGTGCGACCCGGGATCCGTCCGGGGTCGCCACGTCGGCTGGAGTCGCCGGTTTCCGGCTCGGTGGGTTGCCGCTCCGTGTGGCCTTCGGCCCCCCCGGGGTCGCACTGGCGGCACCCCCCGTCCGGGGCTGCATCGTCGAGAGCGTGTCGTCGAGAGCGTGTCGTCGAGAGCGGGGTCGTTAGGATTGCGCCCGTGCTCGACCACCTCTCGATCCAGTGCTCGGACGTGCCGTCGAGCGCAGCCTTCTACGACGCCGTGCTCGGCGCCCTCGGGGGCGCCCGGATCATGGAGTTCGGGACGGTGATCGGGTACGGGGTGCAGGGAAAGCCGTCGTTCTGGCTGGGCCCGCTGGCCGGCGGTTCTCCGAACCGGGAGGTCCACGTCGCCTTCCGGGCCGCGGATCGCGCCGCGGTGCGGGCGTTCTTCGACGCGGCCCGCCACGCCGGCGCCGAGGTCCTCCACGAGCCCCGGCTGTGGCCCGAGTACCACCCCGACTACTACGGCGCCTTCGTGCGCGACCCGGACGGGAACAACGTCGAAGCCGTGTGCCACACCCCGGAGTGACCTCGGGCTCCCGCCCCGGCGGCATCCGCCCGACCCGGGGCACGGTACCGTGAGCACGTGGACCTTTGTCCAGCGTGCGGCGCCCCCAACCCCGACGGCTACCTGTTCTGCGGGCGGTGTGGGGCGACGCTGCCCGTCGACGGGTGCCCGTCGTGCGGGGCGCCGGTCACCGACGGGCAGCGGTTCTGCGGGCGGTGTGGGGCGGGCCTGAACGGCACGTCGCCGCGGACGGCGGCGATCGGGGTGGAAGAGCGCAAGTTGGCCACCGTGGTCTTCGCCGACGTCGTGGGCTTCACGTCCCTCGCCGAACGGACCGACCCCGAAGTCGTGGCCCGGCTGGTCGACACCGCCTTCCGCGAGCTCGGCGACATCGTCGTCCAGCACGGCGGCACCGTCGACAAGTACATGGGGGACTCGGTCATGGCCGTGTTCGGTGTCCCCCTCGCCCACGACGACGACGCCGAGCGGGCGGTGGCCGCCGCCATGGCGATGCGGCACCTCGGGGGGGACCTCGTCTTCTCCATCGGCGTGAACTCGGGCGAGGTCATGGCGAAGGCGGTGGGAGCCGGCGGGGGTGTCACCGTCATCGGCGACACCGTCAACGTGGCCGCCCGCCTGGAGAAGGCGGCGGGCCCGGGCGAGGTGCTGTGCGGTCGTCTCACGACCGAGCTGACCGGGGGACGCATCGCCTACCGGGCGCGCCAGCCCGTGCTGCTCAAAGGGAAACAGGAGCCCGTCGAGGTGTGGGAAGCGGTGTCGCTGCAGCCCGTCGACCTCCAGCCCGGCGTCGAGTCACCACCGCTCGTGGGCCGCGACGACGAGCTCGCCTTCCTCGAGGCCCAGTGGCGGCGGGTGGGTCGCGACCGCCAGCCACAGGTCGTCGTGGTGTGCGGCGACGCCGGTTCGGGCAAGACCAGGCTGACCGCCGAGCTCGCCCGGGTGGCCGAGACGAGCGGCACCGTGGTCCGCTCGACCTACCCCGCCTACGGCCCCCTGGGAGGGTCGCGGGTCGCCGCCGACGTCATCGGCCAGCTCGGCCCCGTCGCCGACTCCGACGTGACCGCCCGGGTGCGGTCGCTCGCCGGCACGATGGACCGTTCGCTGCAGTCGATCGACCCCGCCGGGATGCACCAGGAGCAGTTGTGGGCGCTGGGCCGTCTCCTCCAGGAGAAGGGCACCGACAGGCCGATGCTGATCCTGATCGACGACATGCACCGCAGTGGCGACCAGATGTTGAAGGTGCTCGGCGAGCTGTCGGGGCGCCTCAACAACGTGCCCCTGCTCACGGTGCTGGCGGGCCGCACCGAGCCCGGCGAGTGGCTGACCGCCTTCCCCGCCGCCACCACGGTCCGCCTGGGACCGCTCAGCCGGCCCGACGCCGTGGCGCTCGCGGGCGGGTTCGTGTGCGACAAGCCGCTCGCCCCCGAAGCCGCCGACTTCCTCGTCGAACGGGCCGGCGGGAACCCCCTCTACCTGCGCGAGCTGGTGTCGATGGCTCGCGCCCAGGGGCTGCTCGTCGACGACGGCGACCGGTACCGGCTCCCGGCGCACGGCGCCATTCCCGCCACCTTGCAGGCGCTGCTGGCGGCGCGGCTCGACGCCCTCGAGCCCGAGCAGAAGCTGGCCCTGCAGCACGCCGCGGTCATGGGCGGGGCCACGGCCGAGCACCTGGCCGCATTGGGGTTGCCGGACGCGTCGGCCGCCTTGCAGTCCCTCGTCGAGAGCGGGCTCATGCGACACGCCGAGGGTGGCCGCTACGACACGGTGGACTCGTTGCTGCGCGAGGTCGCCTACGAGACGTTGCCGCGCAACATCCGCGGCGAGCTCCATCGCCGCGCCGCGGCCATCGTGGAGGAGCCCGAGGAGCGCGCCCGGCATCTCGAGCGCGCCGCGCGGTACCTTGCCGACGACGCGTCGGTGGCGGA
>JARLGQ010000311.1 GCA_031292675.1 Acidimicrobiales bacterium | reverse complement strand
GCCCAGACCGGGGGGTCCTGCGAACAGCAGGTGGTCCACGGGCTGGTCCCGGCGACGGGCCGCCTCGAGCACGATCTCGAGGTGCTCGGTGAGCTGAGGTTGCCCGTTGAACTCGGCGAGTCGCCGGGGCCGGAGACGGGCCTCGTCGGCGAGCTCCGCCGGGTCGGGCAGGGGGTTCGCGGGTCTCTCCGGGACGCCGTCGGCTCCGGCCTTGGCGACACCTCGTGTCCCGGCCTCGGCCGTCGCGTCGGGAGAGGACGACAGCACCTCGCGCCGCCCGTTCACCGTGCTCCCGCCAGCTCCCGCAACGCCTGGCGGAGCAACTCCTCGACCGTGCCCTCGCTCTCTCCGCCCTCGAGCGCCCTTCGGATCTCGTCGGGGCCGTACCCGAGCTCGGTCAGCGCGGCACGGACCTCGCCGCGTGCCTCGGACGGTGCCCCGTGCCCCCCGGGCACCCCGTCGCCCGCGAACTCGGGCAGCTCGAGACGCGACCGCAGGTCGAGCACCAGCCGGGCCGCCGTCTTGCGACCCACGCCGGGCACGATGCACAGCGCGCCCAGATCCTCGTCGAGCACGGCCCGGACCAGCTCCGGCGGCCGCAGGGCGCTCAACACGGCCAGAGCGAGCGCGGGGCCCACACCGTGGGCACCGAGCAGCGCCTCGAAACACCGCCGCTCCTCGGCGGTGGCGAAGCCGTAGAGCACGATGGCGTCCTCGCGCACGTGCGTGTGCACGTGCAGCTCGACCTGCGAGCTGCGATCGCCCACGGCGGCGAGAAGGGCGGGGGACACGGTGAGGCGGTACCCGACCCCACCCACGTCGACGATGACCTCCCCCTGCGGGCTGCGCGCCACGAGCTCCCCCCGGAGCCAGCCGATCACTTCCGCCTCCCGGACCCGGCGATCTCGATGGCGCGCCGCAAGGGCTGCGACGTCACGTGGCACACGGCCAACGCCAGCGCGTCGGCGACGTCAGGGGGCTTGGGCGGCTCGTCCAGTCCCACCAGGGCCGCCACCATCCTCTGCACCTGGTCCTTGGTGGCCCCGCCGAAACCCACGACCGCCTGCTTGACCTCGTTCGCGCTGTACTGGGCGACCTCGCACCCGGCCTCCGCCGCCACCAACAGCGCCACACCACCGGCCTGCCCGGTAGCCATGGCGGTGCGCACGTTGGTCTGGAAGAACACCCGCTCCACCACGACGGCGTCGGGGTGGATCTCGGCGACCAAGGCCCGGAGCTCGGTGTAAAGCACGCGCAGACGTTCCTGGAGCGGGAGATCGGGCTCGGTCGTGACGACGCCACCGGCCGTGGCGGCCAGGTCGCTCCCGTACTTCCGGACCACCCCGTACCCGCAACGGGACAGCCCGGGGTCGATACCCAGGACGAACACGCGTTCGACTCTAGCCAGGGCGCGCCCCGCGCAGGTGGATCTCGGCGCCGGTCCGCGACCAGGCCGCGGTCAGGCGGCGATCAGTCCGCCGCCGCGGCCGCCAGGACCTCGTCGGGCGTGTCGAAGTTGGACCACACGTTCTGTACGTCGTCGTCGTCGTCGAGGGCCTCGAGCAGACGCAGGACCCGCCGGACCTCGCCCTCCTCGGTCACCGGCACGGTGGTCGAGGGCACCATGGCCACCTCCGCCGACTCCGGCGCCATCCCGGCGGCCTCGAGGGCGTCGCGCACCGCGGCGAGATCGTGGGGGGCGCAGGTCACCACCCATCCGTCGCCTTCCTCGGTGAGGTCCTCGGCACCGGCTTCGACGGCGACCTCCATGATCTTGTCCTCCTCGAGCGACCCGGGCAGGACGATGACCCCCTTGCGCGCGAACTGCCATCCCACCGCGCCGGGCTCGGCCATCGAGCCCCCGTTGCGGGTGAAGACGTTGCGTACCTCGGCGCCGGTCCGGTTGCGGTTGTCGGTGAGGCACTCGACGATGATCGCCACCCCGCCCGGCGCGTACCCCTCGTAGGAGACCTCCTCGTAATGCACCCCCTCGAGCTCGCCCGTCCCCCGCTTGATGGCGCGCTCGATGGTGTCCATGGGCACCGACGCGGCGCGCGCCTTCTCGAACATGGTGCGCAGGGTCGCGTTCGTGTTGGGATCCCCACCCCCTTCGCGGGCTGCCACCTCGAGCTGCCGGATCAACTTGGCGAACACCTTCGCCCGGACCTTGTCGACGGCGGCCTTGCGGTGCTTGGTCGTCGCCCATTTCGAGTGGCCTGACATGTCCTACCGTCCTTCTTCTTCGGTTGCCAACACTTCTTCGGTTGCCAACACTTCTTCGGTTCCCGGCAGCGCTTGTGTTCCCGACAATTCCTCGGATCCGGCGCGCACCCCGCCGTCGATCGACGACACGAACAGCTCGTGGACCCGCCGGTCGGGCGTGAGCTCGGGATGGAAGGCGGCGACGAGCACGACCCCCTGGCGGCACAGCACCGGGACCGCACGCCTGGCCCCGAAGGGCTCGGCGCCCTCCCTCGCGCCCCCGGGCGAGGGCTGGGCCAACGTGGCGAGGACCTCGACCTCGGCACCAATCGTCTCGACTACCGGGGCGCGGATGAACACGGCGGGCAGCGGACCACCCGCCAGCGCGGGCACCTCCAGCTCGCATTCGAAGGACTCGAGCTGACGGCCGAAGCCGTTGCGGCGCACGGTGATGTCGATGGCGCCGTAACAGCGCTGGTCCGAGCGACCGTCGACCGCTTCGGTGGCGAGAAGGATCATCCCCGCGCACGTCCCCAGGGCCGGGAGCCCGGCGTCGAGCTCCTTGCCCAGCGGGTCGGCCAGGCCCGACGAATCGAGCAGCATCGACATCGTGGTCGACTCGCCCCCCGGCAGGATGACGCCGTCCAGCCCGGCGAGATCCTCGGGCCGCCGCACCGGGCGCGACGCGACCCCGATCTCGCTCAGCGCGGCGCGGTGCTCAGCGACGTCGCCCTGTAAGGCGAGGATGCCGATCTCCACCTGGAGGCACCTCGGCCGTGCCTCGGGACACCGGCCCTACCACCCGCGGTCGGCCAGGCGCTGCTCGAGCGCCGCCACCTCGAGCCCGGGCATCGACGCCCCCAGCCCACGACTGACCTTGGCCACGATCTGTGCGTCGTCGAAATGCGTCGTGGCCTCCACGATGGCACGGGCTCGCCGCGGCGGGTCCTCGCTCTTGAAGATCCCCGAGCCCACGAACACGGCCTGGGCGCCCAGCTGCATGACGAGGGCCGCGTCCGCCGGCGTGGCGATGCCCCCGGCGCAGAAGAGCGGGACGGGAAGGCTTCCGGTTTCGGCGACCTCGTGCACGAGGTCGATGGGCGCCGCGAGCTGCTTGGCCCAGGCGTAGCGCTCGGCGGCATCCGCCTTGGTGAGCTTGCCGATGTCTCCCAGGATCGAACGCAGGTGGCGCACCGCTTCGACGATGTTGCCGGTCCCCGCCTCGCCCTTGGACCGGATCAGCGCCGCGCCCTCGGAGATGCGACGCAGCGCCTCACCCAGGTTCGTGGCACCGCACACGAAAGGGACGCGAAAGGCCCGCTTGTCGATGTGGTGCGCCTCGTCGGCGGGCGTCAGCACTTCGCTCTCGTCGATGTAGTCGACGTCCAGGGCCTCGAGGATCTGGGCCTCGGCGAAGTGGCCGATCCGGGCCTTGGCCATGACCGGGATCGTCACGGCGCGCTGGATCGCCTCGATCAGTGCGGGGTCGCTCATGCGGGCCACCCCGCCCTGGGCCCGGATGTCGGACGGCACGCGCTCGAGAGCCATCACCGCCACTGCGCCGGCATCCTCGGCGATGCGGGCGTGCTCGGCGGTGACCACGTCCATGATGACCCCGCCCCGCAGCATGTCGGCGAGACCGCGCTTCACGGTGAAGGTCCCGGTCTTCCGGGGCGTGCCGGTCTGTTTGTCCGACGACGCCGGAGCCGTCGGTGCGGACCGGCGAGCCTTCGATGCCGACGCGGACGGTGCGGTGGGCGCGTCCTCCATGGGGTCAGTCTACTCCGGAGGGGCGGCCGCCCCCCCGGGCCCTAGGTGGCCCGCCCCGCCCTCACCATTCGTCGAGCGCCGCCACGCGCAGGCCAGGCGCGTCGAGCTCCCCCACGACATTCCAGCGCATGACGTCTCCGCCCGGAGTTTCGGGCATGGCCACGGTCCAGAGCCAGCGCGTCGTGCGGGCCACCCCGCGGCGCGCCAGTGGCGACGGCACCCGGGGCGTGGGTCCGTCGGCCATGAGGACGAGCGCCTCGCGCAGTCCCGGAGGGAATCGGGTCACCGCCACCGCCAGGCGGTCGGTGCGGAACTCGCGGCCCCGCCCCGCGAGCTTGTGGACCAGACCCGACACGGGAAAGAACGTGGCCCACGGCAACAGGACCGCCGCCGCCATCGTGGCGGGCGCGACGTCGGCCCGCTTGACGTGCACGAGCTCGTGGGCGAGCACGCCCTCGAGCGCCACAGGGTCGAGGGATTGCAACAGGCCCGAGGTCACCACGAGCACCGCGGCGCCGCTCTTGCGTCCGAGCGCCATGGCCTGGCGGGCCTGCTCGTCGATGACGACGATGTCGGGTGGTTCCACTCCCATGGTGGCGCACAGGCCGTCGACGATGTTCTCGACGCGAGCGAGCTCAGCCTCGTCCCCGGGACGCGCGCCCAACGCTCGCAGGACGATGCGCGCCGCCCCCCGCCACAACGACAACCACACCAGGAGGCCCGCGCCCACCCCGGCTGCGGCGCCGACGACGCCGATGTCGGCCGCGATGCACACCACGGTGACCAACGCGAACACCACCAGGGCGGGCACCGCCGCGATCACCAGCGCCCGGCGGCGGTTGTGGTGGAACTCCCCCGTGTCGCCGCGGGCGCCGGGCAGGAT
>JARLGQ010000310.1 GCA_031292675.1 Acidimicrobiales bacterium | reverse complement strand
TGGTGGCCGAGCCGCTCGTCACGCCCGACTACGCCGCGGTCGTCGACCCCCGGACCCTGCAGTGCCCGGCTGTGCTCGAGGGCGACGTGCGCCTGCTCGTGGCGGCACGCGTCGGGGCGGTCAGGCTCATCGACAACGAAGGCGCGTGCCGAGCACCGGCCGGTGCGGCGCCCGCCCCGGAGCTCGTACTGGTGAACAGCGGAGAGGAGCGCTGAACGATGCGCCGGCGCATGATGAAGTCCAAGATCCACAGGGCCACGGTGACCGACGCCAACCTCGACTACGTGGGCTCGATCAGCCTCGATCCCGAGCTGATGACGCTGGCCGACATCCTCGAGTACGAGCAGGTGACCGTGCTCGACATCGACAACGGGGCCCGCTTCGAGACCTACGCCATCGTGGGCGGCCCCGGCGAGGCGTGCCTCAACGGCGCCGCCGCCCGGCTCGTGCACCGGGGGGACAAGGTGATCGTGATCACCTACGCCGACTACGAGAGCGCGGAGCTGTCCGGTTTCCGGCCCACCATCGTCCACGTGGACGCGGCCAATTCCGTCGTGGACCTCAGCCTGGCGGAGCTCGACGACGCGCTGCGCCCGGCCGTCACGGGCTGAGGCCGGCGCCCGGCCCGCCCCCGAGGGCCCGACTCGTGGAGCTCGACGTCCTCGTCCTCGGCTCGGGCGTCGCCGGCCTGTCCGCCGTGGTGCGCCTGGCCACCCCGGCCGGGCTCCGGGTCGGCGTCCTCACCAAGGCCGACCTCTCCCAGTCGACGACGCGCTGGGCTCAGGGGGGAATCGCGGCGGCGGTGGGGGGCGACGAGGACTCCACCGACCTCCATCTGGCCGACACCCTGGCGGCGGGGGCGGGACTGTGTGACGTGAGCGCCGTGCGGGTGCTCGTGGACGAGGGGCCGCGTCGTGTCGACGAGCTCATCGCCCTCGGTGCCGTGTTCGACCGCGAGGCCGGCGGAGATCTCGCCCTGGCACGAGAAGGTGGGCATTCCACCGCCCGCGTCCTGCACGCCGGGGGCGCGGCCACCGGGGCCGAGGTGGAGCGGGCACTCGTCTCCGCCGTGCGGCACAGCGCCGCCGCGGTCCTCGAACAGTGGTTCGCCGTCGACCTCGTCCTCGAGGGCGGCCGGTGCGTCGGCGTCACGGCGCTCGATCCCGGCGGCGCCCTGCGAGAGGTCCGCGCCACCCAGGTGGTGCTGGCCACGGGGGGAGCGGGACAGCTCTATGCGGTGACGACCAACCCGCCCGAGGCCACCGGCGACGGGATCGCCATGGCCCTGCGCGCCGGGGTACCGGTGGCGGACGTCGAGTTCTTCCAGTTCCACCCCACCGCGTTGCACCATCCCGCCATGCCCCGCCCCTTGTTGTCCGAGGCCCTGCGGGGCCACGGTGCGCTGTTGCGCGACGCCGAGGGCGGCCGCTTCGTGGACGAGCTCGCCCCGCGCGACGTGGTCAGCCGGGCCATGGCGGACCGGATGGCCGCGCAGGGTGTGGGGTACCTGTGGCTCGACGCCACGGGGCTCGAGTCCTTCGACGAGCGTTTCCCGACGGTGGCGGCGTCGCTGCACGCCGCGGGTCTCGATCCCGCCGTGGACTGGCTCCCCATCGCACCGGCGGCCCATTACCTGTCGGGGGGCGTCGTCACCGATCTCGACGGGGCCAGCGCGGTGCCCGGCTTGTGGGCGGTGGGCGAGGTGGCCTGCACCGGTGTGCATGGAGCCAACCGCCTGGCGTCGAACTCACTGCTCGAGGGGATGGTGTTCGGGGCCCGGTTGGCCGAAGCCATCGCGACGGGACGCGACGGCCCCGTGGACACCGGCGTGATGGGCGCGTTGTCGGCCGCACCCGGCCGGCCGCCGGGGGACATCCCCTGCGTCGACATCGACACCGACATCACAACCGACACCGACATCACAACCGACACCGACATCAGAAGAGACGCCGACGTCACAACCGACGCCGCGGACGCCGTGCACACCGAGGAGGACGTCGCCGACGGCGCCGACGTCGCCAAGCTCCGCGAGCACCTGCAGCGGGCCATGATCGAGGGCGCGGGTGTGGTGCGCTCTCCCGACTCCCTCGTCACCGCCGCCGCCGAGGTTGGCGCCGTGGCCGGCCGGCTGCGGGCTGCCTCCGCGGTGGCGTCGGGCAACGGGCGCGCCGTCGGCGAGCTCGCCAACCTCGTGACGGTGGCGGGGGCGCTGCTGCGCGCCGCCTACGCGCGCCAGGAGACCCGGGGGGCCCACGCCCGTCGTGACTTCCCCCAGGCGCGAACGGTGTGGCGCCGCCGCATCGTCCATCGCGCCGTGGCCGCGTCGGGGATGCGACCGGCGCCACCGGCGTCACCGGGGGCAAGGCCGTGACGGCACCGGCGCCGAGACGTCACGGCGGTGTCGAAGTGTCGCCATGGCCCGGGGGGTTGCCCGCGTCGGGCCCGCCCGACCCTCCCGGCGCAGCGGTGCGCGACGCGGTGGCCCGCGCCCTGGCCGAGGACCTGGGCCCGCTCGGGGACCTCACCGCCATGCTCGTGCCCGACACCGAGGTCGCCCGGGCCCAGGTGGAGTCGCGCGCCGAGGGGGTGCTGGCCGGTCGCCTGTGCGCGCTGGAAGCCTTCGCGCAGGTCGACGCGTCGCTGGTCGTGGACTTCAAGGTGTCCGACGGCGCATGGCTGGCGCCGGGGTCGGTGGTGGCCGAGGTGTCGGGCTCCATGCGCTCGATCCTCACCGCCGAACGCACCGCCTTGAACTTCCTGTGCCACCTGTCGGGTGTCGCCACCGTGGCGCGCCGGTACGTCGACGCGGTGTGCGCCGTCAACCCCGCCACCCGCGTGCTCGACACGAGAAAGACGACACCCGGTCTGCGCGCCCTCGAGAAGGCGGCCGTGCGCGCCGGCGGGGCGTGGAACCACCGCGCCGGGCTCTCCGACGCCGTGCTGGTGAAGGACAACCATCTGGGCAGCGTGACGATCGGCGACGCCGTGGCGACGGCCCGGAGGTGGTGGCCGGGCCGGATGGTGGAGGTGGAGTGCGACCATCCCGAACAGGTGGCCGACGCCGTCGCCGCCGGCGCGTCGGCGGTGCTGCTCGACAACATGACCCCGTCGTTGGTGTCGGAATGCGTGGCCCTCGTCCGGGCGCGCGCCGCCGAGGGCGGGGGCACGGTCCTGGTGGAGGTGTCGGCCGGGGTGACCCTCGACACCGCCCCCGCCTACGCGGCGGCGGGTGCCGACCTGGACTCGGTCGGGGCCATCACGCACTCGGCGCCCATCCTCGACCTCGGACTCGACCTCGTGGAGGATTGACCGTGCTGCTCGCCATCGACGTGGGGAACACCGAGACGGTCATCGGCCTCTTCTCGCTCGGCCCCGGTGACGACCCCCCTCCCGGGAGCCGGCCCGCCCCGGCCGTGCCTCCCGAGCCGATCGGCCTCACCCACCACTGGCGCTTGTCGACCGTCGCCGACCGCACTCCCGACGAGCACGCCCTGTTGCTGTCGGAGCTGCTCAACCTCACCGGCCTCGACGTCGACGAGGTGGTCACGGGCATGGCGGTGACGTCGTCGGTGCCCCGGGTCACCACCGCCATGCGCCAGATGGCCAAGCGCTGGTTCGAGGTGGATTGTGTCGTGCTGGAGCCGGGCGTGCGCTCGGGCATGCCCATCCTCTACGACAACCCCAAAGAGGTCGGCCCGGACCGCATCGCCAACGCCATCGGCGCCTACGACCTCTACGGAGGCCCGTGCGTGGTCGTGGACCTGGGCACCGCTACCACCTTCGACGCCATCTCGGGGAACGGCGAGTACCTCGGGGGTGCCATCGCGCCCGGCATCGCCATCTCCATGGACGCCCTGTTCCACCACGCCGCCGCTCTCCGGCGGGTCGAGCTCGTCGAGCCCCGCAGCGTCATCGGGAAGTCCACCGTCGAGTCCATCCAGTCGGGCGTGCTCTACGGGTACGCCGCGCAGGTCGACGGCATGTGCCGGCGCATCATCGACGAGCTGGGCCACGCCACGGTGGTGTCCACCGGCGGGCTGTCCGAAGTCATCGCGCCGCTGTCACGGTGCATCGAGCACCGTGAGCCGTGGCTCACGCTGCACGGCCTGCGGCTGGTCTACGAGCGCAACTCCAAGCCGGCGTGAGCGGCGTCGTCGGTGGGATGGGGGCGACCCGGTAGCGTCGCGCCCTGTGACCGACGTCCCCTATAGGTTCGACCGGTCCGCTGAAGCGGGCCCGCTGCACGACCGCTACGCCTCGCTCGGGCCCGGGGAAGAGAGCGACGACGTCGTCTCGGTGGCCGGCCGGGTCATGCTCGTCCGGCCCCAGGGGCGCTTGGCCTTCGCCACCTTGCGCGACTCGTCGGGTCAGGTGCAGCTGTTCGCGCTGGAGAAGATCACCGAGGACTTCGAGGGCTTCTCCAAGTTGTCGCTCGGGGACTGGGTGGGGGCCACCGGGAAGATCGTGCGCACGCGCAAGGGTGAATTGTCGGTGCAGGTCCGCACCTGGGTGCTGCTGGCCGAGGCGCGTCGCGGTTTCGGTGACAAGTGGAAGGGCGTGTCCGACGTCGAGACGCGCTTTCGCCAGCGCGAGGTGGACCTGTGGGCCAACGAGCGGACCCGCGAGATCCTGACGTTGCGCAGCCGGCTCATCAGCTCGCTGCGCCGACGTCTGGACGACATGGGGTTCGTCGAGGTCGAGACGCCGGTGCTGCACGCCATCCCCGGCGGCGCCAACGCCAAGCCTTTCGTGACGCACCACAACGCCCTCGACACGGACCTGTTCCTGCGCGTCGCCCCCGAGCTCTACCTGAAGCGGCTCGTGGTGGGCGGGTTCGAGAAGGTGTTCGAGATCGCCCGGGTGTTCCGCAACGAAGGCCTGTCCCCGCGCCACAACCCGGAGTTCACGATGCTCGAGCTCTACCAGGCGTACGCCGATTATCTGGACCTCGCCGTGTTGGTCGAGGACCTGGTGTCGGGACTCGCGTCGGAGATGTGTGGCGCCCCCACCATCTCCTATCAAGGGCGCGAGCTCGACCTCACGCCTCCGTGGCGGCGGGCCACCATGGCCGAGCTCGTGACCGAGGCCACCGGCGAGCGGGCCGACGTCCACACACCCCTCGACGAGCTGCGCCGGCGCGTGGCGGCGGCCGGGGTGGAGCCGAGCCCGTCGTGGGGGGCGGGCAAGCTCCTTCTCGAGCTGTACGAAAAGACCACCGAGCCCAACCTGTGGGGACCGGTGTTCGTGATGGACTACCCCGCCGAGGTGTCCCCCCTGGCGCGCCGGCACCGATCCGACCCCGACCTCGTCGAGCGCTTCGAGCCCGTCGTGGCCGGGCGGGAGCTGGGGAACGCCTTCTCCGAGCTCGTCGACCCCGACGACCAGCGGGCCCGCTTCGAGGCCCAGGCCCTGGCGCGCGCCGAGGGGGACGAGGACGCCATGGCGGTCGACGAGGACTACCTCCGTGCCCTCGAGCACGGCCTGCCCCCCACCGCCGGTCTCGGCATCGGGATCGACCGCCTGGTCATGCTGGTGGGCGACGTGGCCAACATCCGCGAGGTCATCGCCTTCCCCACCCTGCGCCCCGAGCGCTGAGCCGCACTCGGTCCCGCCCCGAGCCCCGGGTGGGCGCAGGGCTCAGCGGGAGACGGGAAGTCCCTCGAGCAGGGACCGCGCCAGGTCCCCCAGCGAGCGCCCCAGGGAGGCCTCGCCCACGGACCGGGCCGCCTCGACGGCCTCGTCCACGTAGCGCCGGCCCGCCGCCACGGTGTCGACGATGGCGCCGGACTCCGCCACGATGTGGCGGGCCTTGTCCCGTTCGGGCTGCTCGAGGGGCGATCCGAGCAGCGGTCGCAGCTCGGGCCCGGTGCTCTGGTCCCGCAAGGCGAGGAGCACGGGCAGCGTGTAGATGCCTTCAGCCAGGTCCTGGCCGGCGGGCTTGCCCAGCTCCTCGTCGGTGGCGATCACGTCCAGGATGTCGTCACGGAGCTGGAAGAGCATGCCGAAGCAGCGCCCGAACCTCGTGAGCACGTCCACCTCGGGGCGGGGCAGGCCGCCGGTGAGCGCGCCGATCCGGCACGAGGTGGACATGAGCGCGGCGGTCTTGCCCTCGATGGTCCGCAGGTAGTCCTCCGTGCTGCGCTCGGTGCTGAAGGCCGAGCGGACCTCGGTGACCTGGCCCTGGCACAACAGTCCCAGCGTGTTGGCGAGGAGGGCGGCGATCTCGGTGCCCAGTGAGGCGGCGATCTCCGCCGAGCGGGCCAGCAGGAAGTCGCCCGCCACGATGGCGACGAGGTTGCCGAAACGGGCGTTGACGCTCTCCACGTTGCGGCGGACGAGGGCCTCGTCCATCACGTCGTCGTGGTAGAGCGAGGCCAGGTGCACGAGCTCGACGGCCACGGCCCCCTGGAGGTCGTCGGAGGTGGCCGCCCGGCGCCCCCCCGTGGCCGCCGCCAGGGCCAGGCAGGGGCGGAGGCGCTTCCCCCCGGCCGCGATGAGGTGGGTGGTCACCTCGTCCAGGAACCGGTCGCCGGAGCTGACGGCCTCCCGGAGCTCGGGTTCCAGCCGTGCGAGGTCGTCTTGGAGGTAGGGGAGTGACAGCAGCGAGGCGGTGTCCACCAGGGGGAACGATAGGCGAAGGATCCCGAGGGGGGACAACGTGAGCTCTTCCCGAGGGCCGTGGCCAGGGCGTCGATCCGGTGCCGTCACCCCCTCGTCGCCGGGAGCCATGCCCAGGTTTGTGGGTGCGCTGTGACTACGGTTCGTGGTTCAGGGTCAGGATCCAGCCCCCGCATGCCGAAGGAAGGGGGGATGTATCCAGGACCTTAGGCTCGAGGGAAAGGGGACCTCCGGGTGTTTGTTGCTACACCATGCCCGGTAGACTCTCCTCAGGATTCGAGCCGTCGAGGGAGGCGGTCTGGTGTTCGAACGCTTCACTGATCGGGCGCGGAGGGTGCTGGTGCTGGCGCAGGAGGAAGCGCGCCTGCTCAACCACAGCTTCATCGGCACCGAGCACATCCTCCTCGGACTCATCCACGAGGGCGAGGGCGTGGCGGCCAAGGCGCTCGAGCAGCTCGGGGTCTCCTTGGAGGCCGTGCGCGAGAAGGTCGAGGAGACCATCGGCCTGTCGGGCACCGCCCCGACGGGATCCCCGCCCTTCACCCCCCGGGCGAAGAAGGTCCTCGAGCTGTCACTGCGCGAGGCCCTCCAGCTCGGCCACAACTACATCGGCACCGAGCACATGCTCCTCGGGCTCGTGCGCGAGGGCGAAGGCGTGGCCGCCCAGGTGCTCGTGAGCCTGGGCGCCGACCTGGCCCGTGTGCGCCAGCAGGTCATCCAGCTGCTGTCGGGCTACCAGGGCAAGGAGTCCGTCGGCGCCGGGCCCGGTTCGTCGGCGTCGGAGACGCCTTCGGGCTCCCCGGTCCTCGACCAATTCGGCCGCAACCTGACGCAGCTGGCGCGCGACACCAAGCTCGACCCCGTCATCGGGCGCGAAAAGGAGATCCAGCGCGTCATGCAGGTCCTGTCGCGCCGCACCAAGAACAACCCGGTGCTCATCGGCGAGCCCGGCGTGGGCAAGACCGCCATCGTCGAAGGACTGGCCCAGCGCATCGTGGCCAACGACGTGCCCGAGACGCTCAAGGGCAAGCAGCTCTACACGCTCGACCTCGGAGCGCTGGTGGCCGGCAGCCGGTACCGCGGCGACTTCGAGGAGCGCTTGAAGAAGGTGCTGAAAGAGATCCGCACCCGCGGTGACATCGTGCTCTTCATCGACGAGCTGCACACGCTCGTGGGTGCCGGCGCGGCGGAGGGGGCCATCGACGCCGCCTCGATCCTCAAGCCCATGTTGGCGCGCGGCGAGTTGCAGACCATCGGCGCCACCACGCTCGACGAGTACCGCAAGCACCTCGAAAAGGACGCCGCACTCGAACGCCGGTTCCAGCCGATCAAGGTGGAGCAGCCCACGGTGGCCCACACCATCGAGATCCTGAAGGGCCTGCGCGACCGCTACGAGTCGCACCACTCGGTGACCATCACCGACCAGGCGTTGGTGGCCGCCGCCAACCTCGCCGACCGGTACCTCGCCGACCGGTATTTGCCCGACAAGGCCATCGACCTCATCGACGAGGCCGGTAGCCGTCTGCGCATCCGCCGCATGACGACCCCTCCCGACTACAAGAAGCTCGAGGAGG
>JARLGQ010000309.1 GCA_031292675.1 Acidimicrobiales bacterium | reverse complement strand
GGTTGCTCTGGGGCTGGCGGGCGCGCCCCCCGCCCCCCCCCCCCCCGCCGCCCGACCCCCCAACGACCCGCACCCCCCCCCCCCCGCCCCCGGCGCCCCCCCCCCCCCCCCCCCCCCGGCGGAGCTCGCTCGAACGTCGCAGAAGGCGCGATCATCGATCCATGCGCGTGCGGCGGACCTTCGCCTTTCTCGATCTGTCGGGGTTCACCGCTCTGACGGAGTCCGAAGGTGACGAGCGCGCCGTGGCCGTCCTCGGCGTCTTTCGCGCCGCGTTGCGCGACATCTGCTCGCGACGGGCGGTGCGCATCGCCAAGTGGCTCGGGGACGGCGCCATGCTCGTGAGCGTGGACACCATGCCGCTCGTGGCCGCGACCTTGGAGATGACCGCCGCCATCGACGTCGCCCCGGAGCCCATCACCATCAAGTGCGGGGTCACCACGGGCACGGTCATCCTCCTGGAGGGCGACGACTACATCGGCCACGCCGTCAACGTGGCGGCCCGGCTGTGCGACCTGGCGGTGGGCCACGAGGTGCTGGCGGTGTCGTCGGTGGTGGAAGGACTCCCGCCCTGGGCCGCTGTCGAAGCGGCCCACGAGATCACGGTGCGCGGCCTGGAGCAACCCATCGAGGTGGTGCGCATCTGCCTGCCGGTGCCGGGGCCCGATACCGAGCCCGACCCGGTGTGCGGAATCCCGCTCACCCATGCCACCGCCGTGGCCCGACGGCGCGACGGGGACGGTCGGGAGCTGTTGTTCTGTGCCGAGAGCTGTGCAGAGATGTGGGACCAGCGCCGGCGCGGCGCGTCGGAGATGGAGACCGGGAGCATCCGCGAGGTCTGGATGCGTTGACCCGGACAGCCCCGCTAGCGGTTGGTCCCCGGGTGGCGGGTGAGGTCCGTGGCCTTGGTCATCTTGGGGCCCGTCGGCCGGTTCCCGGGCCTGGGGGTCACGTCCACGTCGACGGCGTTGGCCCGCAGGGCGCCCACCGTGCACTGCTCCTTGGGGCGGTAGGCGAAGGGATCGAAACGGTAGTGGCGAATGGCGTTTCGGTGCGTGAACTTCTCGATGTCGTCGTCGGGGACCCCGTCGAGCGACTTCATGAGCATCTCCGGGGACTGGGGCCAGGTCGAGTCCGAGTGGGGATAGTCGGACACCCAGCACATGGAGTCGATTCCCACCCGGTGGCGGAGCTCGACGCCGGAAGGATCGTCGATGAAGCACGTGACGATCTGCTCGGCGAAGACCTGGCTCGGCAGCTTGTTCCCGAAGTCCTGCCCCGTCCACCCGTGATGGCGCGTGTAGATCCAGTCCATCCGGTCCAAGAAGTACGGGATCCAGCCGATCCCGCCCTCCGACAGGGCAACCCGGAGCGCCGGGAACTTCCGCAGCACCGGCGACCACAGGAGATCGGCGGCGGCCTGGACGATGTTGACGGGCTGGAGCCCGATGAGGACGTCGATGGGGGCGTCGGGAGCGGTCACCACCAGAGACGACGACGACCCGATGTGCAGGCACACCATCGTCCCCTCGTCGCTGCAGGCGGCCCAGAACGGGTCCCAATGGTCGCTGTGGAAGCTGGGCAGCTTGAGCTTGGCGGGGTTCTCCGAGAACGACACGGCGTGGCATCCCTTGGCCGCCACCCGCCGCACCTCGTCGGCCATGGCGGCCGGATCCCAGATGGGCGGCAGGGACAGAGGGATGAACCGGCCCGGGTAGGTGCCGCACCATTCCTCGATGTGCCAGTCGTTGTAGGCCTGGAGCACGGCCAGCCCCAGCTCGGGGTCCGATGCCTTGGCGAACAGCTGGCCGCACAGCTGCGGGAACGACGGGAAGCACATCGAGGCGATGACCCCGTTGGCGTCCATGTCGCGGACCCGGTCGTGGATGTCGTAGCAGCCCGAACGGATCTCCGCGAACGACGTGGGCTCGATGCCGTACTCCTCGACGGGGCGACCGGCCACGGCGTTGAGCCCGATGTTGGTGGCCTCCTTGCCGTCGAAGCGCCAGATCTCGGTGCCGTCGTCGCGCACGTCCACCCGGGGGGCCTGGTCGGCGAAGCGCGCCGGCACCCGTCCTCCGAACATGTCCGGGGGCTCGACCACGTGGTCGTCCACGCTGACCAGCACCAGGTCCTCGAGCTGCATGGCCCTCCTGTCCCGACCGGCGGCGGACCGGCGTCAGACCGGCGTCGGTTCGGCGTCGGGCCGGCACGCCGTTCCCTGACACGCGTGTCGGAGATCACTGTATCGTCAGCGCCGTGACGCCACAGGGTCGGGGGGGACGGGGGGCGCCGGCCATGGCGCTCGAGGGCCTGCGCATCCTGGACTTCACGCGCCTGGGCTTCGGGGCCCAGGCCACCTTGATCTGCGGTTGCCTGGGCGCAGAGGTGATCCGGGTCGAGAGCACCCGCTTCCCCGACGCCATCCGGGTCATGCCGCCCTTCGTCCCCGAACCCGGCGAGCGGGGTGAGGCGTTCGGGGCCGCCACGCTCGCCAACGCCACCGGGGCGTCGAGCCCCAACCGCGGCGGGATCTTCTACAAGTACAACACCGGCGGCAAACGGAGCATCACGGTCGACGCCCGCCACCCCAAGGGTCTTCAGCTCTTGAAGGACCTCGTGGCCCACTCCGACGTCGTGACCGAGAGCTTCGCGGCGGGCACGCTCGATCGCTGGGGCCTTTCGTACGAGGTCATGCGGGAGATCCGTCCCGACATCGTCTACGTGTCGATGTGCGGGTTCGGCCACGTCGGCCCCGACACCGCCCACGTGACCATGGGCCCGACCGCCCAGGCCCTGACCGGCTTGACCTTCATGGTGGGCCTCCCCGACCGGCCCCCGGCGGGGTGGTCGTTCTCGTACCTCGACCACGTGGGCGGATATCTCGGTGCCGTCGGAATCCTGACCGGCGTCATCCACCGCGGCCGCACCGGCCAGGGCCAGCACATCGACGTCTCCCAGCTCGAGCCGGCGACCGCCTTGTCGGGGGCTCTCCTCCTCGACGCCATGCTCAACGACCGCCCCAGCCGCCGGCCGGGCTTCCCCACCGGCAACCGGCGCGCCCACCCCCCCTGTGCGCCATCGGGCGCGTACCGGGCCCGGGGCGACGACAAGTGGGTGGTGGTGTCGTGCCGCACCGAGGAGCAGTGGAAGGCACTGGTGGGTGTCATGGGCAACCCGCCGTGGGTTGCCGATCCCCGCTTCGCCACCGTGGCGGCCCGCGTCGAGCACGCCGACGAGCTCGACGAGCACGTCGAGGCGTGGACCTCCGAGCGCGACCGGTACGAGGTCATGGCCCTGCTGCAGGGCTCGGGGGTGCCGGCGGGCGCCGTGCAGGACGCGGCGGACCGCCTCGAGCGCGATCCGCAACTGGCGGCCCGGGGGCACTACACCATGCTCGGGAATGCCGAGGTGGACCCGCTGCCGCTCGAAGGTGTCCCCTTCCGCATGTCGGCGACACCCCCCCACACCGGGGGCGCGCTGCACCGTGGTCCTCCCTGTCTCGGCGAGGACAACGACACGGTGCTGGGCGAGGTGCTCGGGATGGGCGCCGCCGAGCTCGGCGCGCTCGAGGCCGAGGGGGCGCTGTCGTGACCGCGACCGGGGCCGCCCCCGGTCAGCAAGGACCGGGGGCGGCGGTCACCGCCGCCCTCGACGGGATCCGCGTCCTGGAGCTCACCGACGAGTCCGCCGAGTACTGCGGGCGCCTACTGGCCGGGCTCGGGGCCGACGTCGTGAAGGTGGAGCCACCCGAGGGCTCCCCTTCGCGCCACATCGGCCCGTTCCTCGACGACGAGCCCGGACCCGACCGCAGCCTCGCCTTCTGGGCCGACAACGTCGGCAAGCGCTCGGCGGTGGTCCCCCACGACACCGGTGTGCTGGAGCTGTGCGGCGTCGCCGACGTGCTCGTGCACACCTTGCGCCCGGGAGAGGCCGAGGCCCGGGGCCTCGACTTCGCGTCGCTGCACGGGGACAACCCGAGACTGGTGGTGTGCGCGGTGACCCCGTTCGGACAGGACGGCCCGTGGGCCGACTACCTCGCCGACGACCTCGTCCTCATGGCCCTGGGCGGGTCGATGGCGGCGTGCGGGTACGGCCCGGGCCCTGACGGCGTCTACGACACACCGCCGTTGGCGTGCCACGGGGACCAGGCGTGGCGCACGGCTTCGACCTACGCCGCCATCGCGGTGCTGGGCGCGCTCGCCTGGCGCTACCGGTCGGGCGAGGGCCAGTTCCTCGACGTCTCGGCCCACGAGTGCTCGGCCAGCATGACCGAGTGGCACCTCATGACGTACCTGTGCTCCGGGGGGGTGCACCGCCGCGGGCCGCACCCCACCCTCACCGCCGCCGACGGGCGGCAGGTCGCCGCGCTCAACCCCGACTTCCTCGGTCCGCATGTGTTCGCCGGCATGCTCGAGATGCTCGAGGCCGAGGGGGTGGCCGGCCCATTGTCGGACCCTGCGTTCGCCGACCCCGTGCACCGGGCCGCCAACTACCGGGAGGTGTGGCGTGCGCTCAAGAGGCTGGCCGAGAAGCACGACGGCGAGACCCTGTACGAGCTGGGTCAGGGGGCAGGGCTGCCCTGGGGGGTGATCAGGTCGCCCGAGGAGGTCCTGGCCGACCGGCATCTGCGCGCCCGGGGCCACTTCGTCGAGCTCGAGCACCCCGAGCTGGGCCGTTCGGTGACCTATCCCGGTGCGCCCTTCCTGGCCCACGGTTCCCCGTGGGTCGCCCGCCGTCGGCCCCCGTTGCTCGGGGAGCACACCGCGCAGGTCCGTGACGAATGGCTGGCACCGTGAGCGGCGCAGGCCGGGCCCCCTGCCTGGTCGGGGTGGGCGAGACCAGGTACGCGAAGTGGGGTGGCATCACCGGCACCAGCGAGTACCGGCTGGCGGTGGAGGCGATCCTGGCGGCGATCGCCGACGCCGGGATGACCCCCGACGACGTGGACGGCCTGGCATCGTTCGCCGAGGACCGCAACGACGCCACCTTCGTCGCCGCCGACCTGGGGCTGCCCGAGCTGCGCTATGCCAGCCTGTCGTGGCTGCCCGGCGGCGGGGGTGCCTGCGCGGCCGTCGCCAACGCCGCCATGGCGGTCGAGAGCGGCGCCGCCGAAGCGGTCGTCGTGTACCGGTCGTTGTGCCAGGGCCAGTTCCGGCGCTTCGGACAGGGGCCCGGGAACATGCCGGCCCGCGTGGGGCCGCCGCGCGTGCCCCACGTGCGCCGCGCCACGAGCTTGCTCGAAGCCCATGTCGCGTTCACCATGCCCTTCGGCATGTTCAGCCCTCCCATCGCGTACGCCATGGTGCTGCAGCGCCACATGCACCGCTTCGGGACCACCGTCGAGCAGATGGGGCAGGTGGCCGTCACCACGCGGGCGCACGCATCCAGGAACCCTCGGGCCGTCATGGGCACGCGCCCGATGACCATGGACGACTACCTGGCGTCGCGCATGGTGTCGGAGCCCTTCCGCCTCTTCGACTGCTGCCTCGAGAACGACGGCGCCTGCGCCGTGGTCGTCACCACCGCCGAGCGCGCCGCCGACACGGCCAAGGGGCCGGTGGCGCTCCTGGGCTCCGCCCAGGGCGCGTTGCAGGGATTCGGCCACGGGCAGTACTCCAACGTCGGGATGCCCGACGACGACTACTCCAGCTCCGGGGCACGCGGGGTGGCCGCCCGCTTGTGGAGCCGCGCCGGGGTGGGGCCGGGCGACGTGGACGTCGCCCAGATCTACGACCACTTCACGGGGCTCGTCCTGCTCAGCCTGGAGGACTTCGGATTCTGCGGGCGGGGCGAGGGCGGTCCCTACGCGGCGTCGGGGGCGCTGGCGTGGCCGGGCGGGGCGCTGCCCACCAACACCCACGGCGGCAGCCTGTCGGAGGCCTACATCCACGGGCTCAACCACGTCGTCGAGGGAGTGCGTCAGCTGCGCGGCGAGTCCACCTGCCAGGTCGAGGGAGCCGAGACCTGCCTGGTCACGAGTGCGGCGGGCGTGCCCACGAGCGCGCTGGTCCTGGGCCTGCGATGAGCGAGCGCTGGTTCCCCGACGAGATGCCGATGCCGGCCGCCAATGCCGAGACCGTGGGGTGGTGGGAGGCGGCGGCCGACCACCGTCTCGTGGTCCAGCGATGCACCGAGTGCGGCCGCACCCGCCACCCCCCCGGACCGGTGTGCCCCCGCTGTCGCAGCTCCTCCTCGGAGTGGTCCGAGCTTCCGGGCACCGGCATGGTGTACACCTACACGGTCGTGCACCAGGCCTTCATCCCCTCCCTGCAGGACAGGGTCCCCTACGTCGTGATCGCCGTGGAGCTCGACGGCGCCGAGGGGGCTCGGATCGTGTCGAACCTCGTCGACGCGGCGCCCGGCGAGGTGCGCGTCGGCATGCCCGTCGAGGTGGCGTGGGAGGACATGGGGCCCGAGCTCGCCGTCCCCCGGTTCCGTCCCTCCACCGTGGCCGCCCGAGAACGCCCGTGAGCACCCGCAAGGGCCGACGGGCCGTGATCGCCGGGGTCGCCACCTCGGCCTACCCCCATCTCCCCCATCTGTCGGAGCACGCCGTCCACGGACAGGCCGCCGACCGGGCCCTGGCCGACGCCGGGCTGACCTTCGGCGACGTGGACGGCTTCGCCACGACCGGGTTCTTCCCGATGTACGCCACGGGGGTGGCCGAGTACCTGGGACTGCACCCCATCTACTTCGACGAGACCAACTCGGGTGGGTCGTCGTTCGAGGTGCTGGTGGAGCACGCCGCCTACGCCGTGGAGGCCGGGGCCGCGGACGTGGTGCTCGTCACCTACGGCAGCGTCCAGCTCTCCCAGATGGGACGGCGGCTGGGCACCGGCGGGGGTGGCGGGGGCGGCTTCGCCCCGGGGCCCGCCATCTACGACGCGTTGTGGGGCAACACGCTGGTGGGCAACTACGCCATGGCGGCGCGCCGGCACATGCACGAATTCGGCACCACCCCCGAGCAGCTGGCGGCCGTGGCCGTGTCCATGCGCCGGCACGCGGCCTCCAACCCCCAGGCCCAGGAGCGAGATCCCATCACCGTCGAGGACGTCGTCACCTCTCGTCTCGTGGCCGACCCGCTCCACAAGCTCGACTGCTGCGTGATCTCGGACGGCGGCGGGGCGTGCGTGGTGACGACCGAGGAGCGCGCCGCCGATCTTCCCCGGGCCCCGGTCTACGTGCTCGGCGCCGCCCACGCCACGACGCACCACCTCAACCTTTCGGCTATGCCCAGCCTGACCGTCACCCCCGCCGCCCAGTGTGGGCCGGTCGCCTTCGCCCGGGCCAGGATCACGCCCGCCGATGTCGACGTCGCCCAGCTCTACGACTCGTTCACCATCACCGTGGTGCTCACGGTGGAGGACCTCGGGTTCTGCGCCAAAGGCGAGGGTGGTGCGTTCGTGGCGGACGGAGGGCTCGAGGTGGGCGGACGACTCCCGACCAACACCGACGGCGGGGGCCTGTCCGCGTGTCACCCCGGGATGCGGGGCATGTTCCTCATCGTGGAGGCGGTGCGGCAACTGCGCGGCGAAGCGGGTGCCACGCAGGTGGCCGACGCCCGCATCGCGGTGGCCCACGGGACCGGCGGCATGCTGTCGACGGGCGCCACCCTCGTCCTCGGTGGGGAGGTCCCGTGACCGATCGTCCCCCCGTCGCCGATGAGCGCCCGCCCAAGCCCCGCCCCGCCCCCGCCCCTGACGCCGACTCCGCGCCCTACTGGACGGCGGCGCACGAGGGGCGCCTCGTGATCCAGCACTGCACGAGCTGCGGCAACCGACAGCTGTATCCGCGGGACCGGTGCCTGGTGTGCCGGGGGCCTGTCGAATGGGTCGAGGCGAGCGGGCGCGGCACGGTGTACAGCTTCACGGTGATCCGCCAGAACTACTCCCGTCCCTTCCGCGACTGGATCCCCTACGTCGTCGCTCTCGTCGACCTCGAGGAGGGCCCCCGCGTCATGACGAACATCGTGGGGTGCGAGCCCGACCTCGTGCGCATCGGGATGGCAGTCCGGGCCCGGTTCGAGGCGGTGTCCGACGAAGCGGGGATCGCCCTGTTCTCGCCCGAAGGCTGACGTCCAAAGGCCGGCGTCCAGCGCCCGACGCTCTCTGCTCCGGGGCGCGGCTTGCCCGGGGGGGCTGCGCATGGGATCGTTCGGGATGGCCCTCCGGCGCGAGAAGGCCAGGTCGGGGGTGGGGACCGCCCCGGAGAGGAGCCATGATGTCGGACAAGCCCAGCTACCTCGGATTGCTCAATGCCATCGCCGTGAACGAGGCCCGGGCGCACCAGTACCTCCAGGTGTGGATCGACAAGACCACCGATCCCGAGGTCGAAGCCGTGCTCCGCACCGTGGCCTGGCGCGAGGGTGAGCACGGCATGAGCTTCGCCAAACGCGTCAACGAGCTCGGCTTCGAGCTGCGCGACCGCGACGACCTCGACCTCGCCGATCGACTGGCGGTGGCAGGGTCGGACCGCAGTGACCTCGAGAAGATGGAGTACTTCGGCCAGGATCGTCTCGACGAGGTCCTGGGGGCGTTCGACAACATCTTCAAGGACCACACCATCGACATCCGAACCGGCGAGCTGCTCGGGCGCTACGTGGCCGAGGAATTCGACACCGCCCGCCTCCTGCGCTGCTGCTACGAGCAGCTCAAGGCGCGCCAGGACGAGAAGCCGTCGCCGTCCAAGGCCCAGGGCAGGCCTGTCGCCGCCGACGCCACCTCTGGCGAGCTCGCCGCCCTGAACGACAAGGTCGACGCGTTGTGCCGGGCCGTCGAGGAGCTCCGCCAGATCGTGTGTGCCCAGTCCATGCCGACCAAAGCCTCCTGAGCGAAGCGCCCCCGGGTTCCTCGGAGCGGCGGCGTCGGACATGAGCGTGCACGGCGTCACCCGCCCCGTTCGGGAGGGCCTTTTCACCGACACGGCACCGCCCCGTCTCCTCGCCAGCCGGTGCGACGCGTGCGGCCGGCACCAATTCCCCCGCAGCGACACCTGCCCGTACTGCGCGGCCGACGGCGCCCTTCCCGTGGAGCTGTCGGGAACGGGCCGACTGTGGACGTGGACGGCGGTCACCACCGCACCGCCGGGATACCGGGGCGAAGTCCCCTACGGGTTCGGCGTGGTGGAGCTCCCCGAGGGACTGCGGGTGGTAAGCCGCCTCACCGAGCCCGACCCGGCACGCCTGTCGGCGGGCCAGCCCATGCGCCTGGTGGTCGTGCCGGTCCAGGTCGACGAGGACGGCCAGGTCCTGAGCTACGCCTTCGCACCTCAGGACCGGCCATGAACGACGTCCATGTCGCCGGGGTGGGGATCCATCCCTTCGGCCGGTTCGAGGACCGGACGATCACCGACATGGGTGTCAGTGCCGTCCGAAGTGCGCTCGCCGAAGCGGGCGTCACCAAGGGCGGGTTCCAGGCCGCCTTCTGCGCCACCGCGTACGGGGGCGTGGCGTCGGGGCACAAGGTGCTGTCCCGGATCGGCATGACGGGGATGCCCATCGTCGACGTCGAGGCCGGTTGCGCCAGCGGAGGTGCCGCTCTCATGCTCGGCGCGGGGGCGATCCGCGCCGGCGCCTATGACACGGTGCTCGTGTTCGGCGTGGAGAAGATGCCCAAGGGGATGATCCGGTCGTCGTTCTTCGAACCGTGGCAGGAGGAGTCGGGCCTGGCCGCCACGCCGGCCTACTTCGCGCTACGGGCCCAGCGCCTCATGCAGGACTCGGGTGTGACCAAGGACCACCTGGCCGGGGTCGTGGTGAAGAACCGCCGCCACGGGGTCCACAACCCCGACGCCATGTTCCGTTCGGAGGTCGATGTCCGATCCGTGCTGGCGTCGCGCGTGGTGTCCGAGCCACTGCACCTCTGGATGCTTTGCACCCCCAACGAAGGAGCTGCCGCCGTCGTGCTCTCGCGCGCCGACGGTGACAACTCCCGTGGGCGGGTGCGCCTGCGGGCCGCGGTGCTGCGCTCGCACGTGCCCGGATCGGTGCTCAACGAGTCGACGCCGATGTCGGGGCTCGTCGACGACTCGGTCCCCGCCGCCACCACCCTTGCCGCGACCGCCGCCTACGAGGAGGCCGGCGTCGGACCGGAGGACCTCGACGTGGTCGAGTGCCAGGACACCGACGCGGCGCGCGAGCTGCTCTCGTACGAGGAGCTCGGTCTGTGCAAGCCCGGCGGCGCCGCCGCCCTGGCCGACGAGAGAGCCACCGAGCTCGGTGGGCGGATCCCGGTGAACCCGAGCGGCGGGCTCTTGTCCAAGGGTGAACCCCTCGGGGCCTCCGCCCTCGGACAGGTGGTCACACTCGTCCACCAGCTGCGCGGTGAAGCCGGGCACAACCAGGTCGAAGGCGCGCGCGTGGCACTGGCCCACACCGTGGGCCGTGGCGCCAACGCCAGTGTCGTCGTCCTCAGCCTCTGACGCCCGTCACTCGTTCAAAAGGGGTCCCATGTCCAACCCGGCAGGCACCACGGCACCGTTCCTGGTCGGCGTGCTCTACGACTTCCCCCAGGCCGACGGGGGCGCCCTCTTCGAGGACGCCGTCCGTACCGGCATCGACGAAGTTGCCGTCAGCGGGCGACTCGACCGCCCCTTCGAGCTGGTGGCCCGCCACGCCCACGGGCTCCCGGCGGGAACCGCGTTCGACGTCGAGAAGACCTTCGCCGAGCTCGTCGACACCGGAGTGCTCGTGATCCTCGGCCCGACGGTCAGCGACAACGGGCTCATCGTGGGACCGCTGGCCGACACGGCCGGAGTGCCGTGCATCAACTACACAGGCGGGGAGCGCACCCGGGGTGAGTTCATGTTCCACTACCAGGTGGGCTCGCTCGAGGAAGAGCCGGCTGTGCTGGCGCAGTATGTGGCGAGCCAGGGACGCAGCAGTATGGCCGTCGCCCACGACAACTCCCCCGTCGGGCGGCGCTACGCGGAGTTCTTCGCCGAGGCTTGCGGCGCGCTGGGCATCGACATCACCGGGGCGGCGGCCGTCTCGCCACTCGCCGAGGACGTCTCCCCCGTGGTGGCGCGACTGCGGTCGGGGGCTCCCGAAGGGCTCGTGTACCTCGGCATGGGGGTGGCCGCCCGCGCCGTGGCCCTGGCGGTGGAGTCCGAGAAGTGGGACGTGCCCGTCGTGGCCAACTCGGCGCTCATGTTCGGCTACGCGCGGCGTGACTGGCGAGCGGGGTGGGAAGGGTGGGTCTACGTCGACAGCGTCTCCGACGACAACCGCACCCGGGCCGCGCTGCGCCAACGCTCGCCGCGTAGCGCGGCCGGGCCCATCGGCGTCGCCGGATACGACATGGGCAGGTTGGTGGCGGAGTCCGTGGCACGTGCCGCCCACCTCACCCGGACAGGGATCAAAGAGGCCCTCGAGCGCGTCAAGCAGCTTCCGGCGTCGAGCGGCATGGACGGAACCACCATGGGATTCGGCCACTACGACCACGGCGCCCTGAAGGGCCGCTACCTGGTGCTGCGGAAGTGGCAGGACGGCAAGTCGGTGCAGGTCGCCGAACCGTAACCATCATCCGGGGCGCCGGTTGCGCCGGACGAGTTGGTTCGGTGGCCGGACCATGCCTCGACGACCTGCCGGTCACGCCGCCCCGGCACCCAGATCCATGACGTTCGGCCCGGAACCCCGTCAAGCATTCGTGGCTCCGATCAGCTCGACGTGGGGACCCATCCCTGACCCGGATCGACACAACCCTGATGCTCACGCCCGCGGGGTTAGGGTTCCGACATGGAGGGAGTCGAACCAGCCGCGCCGGCTGTCCTGGTGAAGGGGCTGATGAAGTCGTACTCGGGGACGACTGCGGTCGCCGGCGTCGACCTGGAGATCCCCCGCGGCGAGATCTTCGCACTTCTGGGGCCCAATGGAGCGGGGAAGACCACCACCGTGGAGATCCTGGAGGGGTATCGGTCGAGAGATGCCGGCGAGGTCAGGGTCTTGGGATGCGACCCCGGCCGTCAGCGCGCCCAGCTCAAGCCCCGCATCGGGATCGTCTTGCAGTCCACGGGAATCAACCCTTACCTGACCGTCCAAGAGCTGGTGACGATGTACGCGGGCTATTACCCGCATCCACGTTCCGTTTCCGAGGTCATCGACCTCGTCGGTCTCAACGCCAAGAGGACCGAGCGCGTCGCACGGCTCTCCGGTGGCCAGCAACGCCGGTTGGACATGGCGATCGGTCTGGCCGGGGACCCCGAGTTGCTCTTCCTGGACGAGCCGACCACCGGCTTCGACCCCACTGCGCGTCACGAAGCCTGGGAAGTCATCGCGAACCTGGCCAACCTGGGCAAGACCGTCTTGCTCACGACTCACTACATGGACGAGGCGCAGTACCTGGC
>JARLGQ010000038.1 GCA_031292675.1 Acidimicrobiales bacterium | reverse complement strand
CGTCGACGGTCAACCCCGAGTCCTCGACCACGGTGGGCACCCGGTGCACCGGGACACCCAGGAAGAGGTCGTAGTCCATCTCGGTCCCGTCGCTGAGCAGGACGGCCTTCCGGTCGGGGTCGAGCGCGTGCACCAATCGCCCGGGGTGCCAGTGGATCCCCCGCTCGGCAAAGGCGACGAGCAGCGCCTCCGAGGCGGCGGGCGAGGGGGGGATGGGAACACCGAAGGGCATGACGAGAGAGATCTCGGAGGTACCGCGCCGCCCACGCTCGCTGAGGTACTCGTGCATCAACAATGCGGTCTCACTCGGCGCCGGGGGGCACTTGAACGGCGTCGATGTCACGCCGACGACAACCCGGCCGCCGTCGAAGCGCGCCAGCACCTCGCGCAGGGCGAAGGCGGCGGGCACGGTGTAGAACTCGTGGCCGGACTCGACCAGTCCCGGGGTGGCCGCCGGGTCCAGCTCGGCCCCGAGTGCGATCACCATGACGTCGGCCTCGAAGACCCCGGAGTCGGTCTCGACGCGCTTGGCCGTGGGGTCGATCGAGCGGATCGTCGTCTGTACGAACCGCACCCCCGGCTTGGCCAGGTCACGATAGGGATGGAGCACCGCCGACGCCGGCGCCCGCCCGAACATGACGTCGAGCTTCGAGAATCCGAACACGAACCCCTCGCCCTGGTCGATCAGCACGAGATCGAGCTCGTCGCCGAACTCCTCCGAGAGGCTCGTCGACAGCTCCAGGCCGCCGAAGCCCGCACCCAGGACCAGGACCCGCATCAGGGTCACTGTATGTCAGGGCGCTGCGGTCGAGGTTTCCGTGCCGACCGTGAAGGGCGGCGCCGTGAGCACCCGGCCCGGCAATCGCCCCGGTCGATGCCGCCACGGCGCTGGGCGCGCTGGTAGCGTCCTCCGGGGAGTATGCCCTCCTGGTTCGGAGTCCTGTTGCGTCGGCAACATCGGGTTTCCCTACCCGGAGGGCATATCCGCGCACCTGAATCTGGCGCATCGTGCGGGCTCGTGAGCGGTCGGGGGTGACGAGCGGTGACGGCTGGGACCACAACGTCGACACGACCTGTTTCGTCTGCCCGGCCCACGCTGATGCGTCCCTGGCTGCCGGACCTGCTCGGAGTGCTGTGGGTGCTGGCGGCCGCCGGTGCGGTGATGGGGCCGGCGTTGGTCCACGGTTTGTCATTGGGCCCCTTCGACCTGCTGTCACAGGTCGGCTTGACGAAGCAGCCCGGGATCGTGGTCCACAACCAGCAGACGGGGGACCTCATCCGCTTGTTCATCCCGTGGTCGGCGCTGGCCTGGACCCAGGTGCACCATGGCCAGCTCCCACTGTGGGACCCCTACAGCGCTCTGGGCATGCCGCTCGCCTTCAATTGGGAGTCGGCGGCCTTCAGTCTTCCCGCCCTTCTCGGCTACCTGGTTCCCCTCCGCTACGCGTACACGGTCGCGGTCCTGGCGACCCTGGTCGTCTCCGGCACCGGGGTGTACGTGCTCTCCCGTGTGCTGCGCGTCGGTGTGCTCGGTTCCGTCCTGGCCGCCACCGTCTACGAGTTGAGCGGACAGTTCATGGCCAACCTGGGCTGGCCTCTGTCGTCGGTGATGTCCTGGGCGGGGTGGTTGTTCGCCGCGGCCATCCTCGTCGTGCGGGGCCGGCGCCGCGCCCGTGACGTCGCCCTTTTCGCTGTCGTCCTCGCCTTCGCGGTGTACGCCGGTTATCCGGAGGCGGTGATCATCCTCGGGTTGGCCCTCGTCGTGTTTCTCGTCGTGTACCTGGCGTTGCGGGCACCCCGGCTGGGGGGATCGGGGCCGATCCTGCGCCCCGCCGGCGATCTCGTGATCGCCGCGGTCGCCGGGCTGGCCCTCGCCATGCCCCTGGCGCTCCCCGGTCTGCAGATCGCGTCCCAGTCGGTTCGCAATGCCGCGCTCCCGGTCACCGGCGTAGGAGGGCAGACCCTCATCTCCCACGACGTCCTGCACCTGATCTTGCCGGGCTACGACGGCCTGCCGTGGCAGGGCAGCACGTACTTCGGGCCCGTCTTCACCAATTACATGGAGAGCGCTGCCTACGTCGGGGTCATCACCCTGGTGCTCGCCGTCATGGCGTCCGTCCTCCGCCGCCGACGGCCCGAAACGCTCGCACTCGCGGCCGTCGCCGTGGTCGGTGCCGTGCTCGTCTTCGTCCCGCCCCTGGTCTCGGTCCTCGGTCGACTGCCCAGCGCCGGCCGGGTGCGTTGGTACGAGTCCTTGGGGCCGATGACCCTGGCGTTGGCGGTCCTGGCCGGGATGGGGATGGAGGTGCTCGTCCGCATGCACGGCAATCGGGCCGTCCGCTACGGGACGGGAGCGAGCTTCGTCGTCGCCGGTCTGGCACTGGCGGCGTTGTGGACCATCGGTCGCGGCCATCTCCCGGCGAGCGAGGCGGCCATCCGGGCCCGAAGCTTCATCTGGCCCGTCGTCGACACCGCCGTCGGGCTGGGCGTGGTGGTGACGTTGGCGGTGCTGCACCGTCGTGCACGCCTGCCACGGGGGTCACCGCGCCGCTCCTGGCCGGCGGCAGGCCGGTGGGCGGGCGGGGCGCTGCTCGCCTGTGAAACGGCCTTTCTCGTCGCCGCCGGCGCGCCGCTGTTCTCGTCGAGTCCGAGCTTCCTGACTCCGACGCCCGCGGCGGTCACCCTTCGTCGTGCTGTCGGCTCCGCCGTCGTGGGCTTCGGGCCGTGCAGCCCGTATCTCGGGATCAACTACGACGTCAACGTCGCCTTCGGGGTCCAGGAGCTGCCGGTGTACGACCCGGTGATCCCCCAGAAGTACTTCTCGTCCTGGGAGTCGGTCACCGGCGAGCAGGCGAAGACCCCCTTCGACCATTCTTCGGTCTTCTGCCCCAGCGTGACCACGGCGACCGCGGCCCGCCGGTTCGGCGTCTCCTACGTCCTCGAGCCTCGTGGCACCCCGGGCCCGACCGGTGCCGTCTTCGACACCAGGGTGGGCGACGAGGACCTGTACCGCATCCCCGGTGGGGCGCGCGCCACGCTCACCCCGATGACGGCGACGAACCGGTTCCCCGGCAGTGACGTCGTGGGCAGGCCCATCCCGGTCACCCATCACGATCCGGCGTCCTGGAAGATGGTCACGTCGTCGCCGACGCCGCAGGTGCTGCGGCTCCACCTGACCGATCTGCCTGGCTGGCACGCCACCATCGACAACCGGTCTCTGGCCCTGCGCCGGTTCTCGGGGATCATGTTCCAGGCCCGCATACCGGCAGGGCGGCACACGGTGGTGCTGACCTACTGGCCGACTGGATTCACGGTCGGGATCGTCCTGGCCGGTTGCAGTGCGGCCGGGCTCCTGATCGCACTGTTCGTCGGGCACAGACGTCGAGCGCGGCGCGTGGCCACGTCCTCCACCAGCGGTGCAGGTTCGATCGTCCCCTGATCGCCAGGTGTCCGGGCCCTCCGCTCCGATGCGTGGAGGGTCAGGCGGGGGGACCGGTGGTGAGCTGGACCGACGTCGAGTGGCTGGTGCCCTGGGCGTCGACCCATCCGACGGTCACGGCGTCGCCCGGCTTGTACTTGAGCAGAGCGTTGGAAAGGTCCTCCGCCGTCGAGATGGTCGACCCGTTGATCGACACGATGGTGTCGCCCGGCCCGATCCCGGCGGCGTCGGCCGGGCTCCCGGCTTGGACCTGCTGCACGTAGGCGCCGGCCACGCCCGAACCGCTCCCCGACCCGCCGAAGACGCCACCACCTGACGACGAACCGTCGGTCACCTCGACGCCCAGCAGTGCCCGGGGCCCGATCTGGATCGTGGAGCTGGATTGGCCCTTCTTGATCTGGTCGACGATCGCCATCGCCTGGTTGATGCCGATGGCGTATCCCTGGTTGGTGGCGCCGTTGCTCTGGGCCGCCGCGGTGTTCATGCCGATGACCTTGCCCGACGTGTTGACGAGCGCGCCTCCCGAGTCACCCGGCTGGATGTCCGCATTCGTTTCGATGAGGCCGTTCAGCGTCTCGGAGAGCGTCCCGGAGTCGCCCGCCGTGATGGTCTGATCGAGGGCGGTGATCGTTCCTCCCACCGCCGTGGGGGTGCCGCCCGTGCCACCGGCGTTGCCGACGGCCACCACCGGCTGCCCGACGCTCAGGTTCGAGGAGTTGCCCATGCTGATCGTCTTGAGACCCGAGGCGTTCTGCAGCTGGAGCAACGCCACGTCATCGTGGACGGAGTACCCCACGACGTGCGCCGTGTAGGTCTGACCGCTTCCGACGATCTGGACGTTGATGGTCGTGGCGTTCTCGATGACGTGGTTGTTCGTGAGCACGAGGCCCGACGAGGTGAGGACCATTCCCGTGCCCGCCGCCGCCCCCGTCTGGGCCAGGGTGGTGTCGATGTCGACCAAGGCAGGGTCGACCTGCGACGCGATGGCCTGGGTGTTGACGCCGGCGGGCGAGTTGCCTGAGCCCGAGCCAGTGCCCGATCCCGCGCCCAGGCCTGGGCCGAGGCCTGATCCTGATCCCAGGCCCGACGAGCCCGAGGAAGGGTTGGATCCGATGGACGGCAGGCCGCTGGTCGAGGAGTGGTCCACGGCGTGCTCCACGGCGGCGCCGACCCCGCCCGACACGGCGATCAGGGCGACCGCGGCGATGGTGGCGATTCCCCAGCCTCCCCAGGGCTTGCGCCTCGGGGTCGGGGCGTAGAAGGGGGGAGCGGCGCTGTGGGGGTAGTAGCCGCCGTAGGGGTACTGGGGGCCGCCGCCCGCCGGCGGGGTCCCAGGCGCCCAGTAGCCACCCGGGACGTCGGCCCCGGTCGGGCCGGTCACCCAGGGAGGAGGAGGGGGAGGCGGGGGAGGAGGAGGCACCGCACCTGGTGCCACGGAGAGTGGAGGCGTCACCGGGATCTCGGCCGTCGTGCCACCTGCCGCCGGGAATTCGCCCGTGGGCTGGTCGGGGAGCGGCACGGCCGCGGGGGACCCGTGCTCCGACGGTTCCCGGTCCCCGGACCCGCCGGGTGCCACGTTGTTTCCGAAATCGCTGCTCACGGTGCTCCTGTCTCCGAATCGACCGACGAACTTCCATCGACACCAGGTGACGATGCCCACGATCTTGGGGTACGAACCTGTACGTGAGCTTGGAGACTCCTTTGGATCGGCAGTGAGCCCGCATCGAGGCGGCCCGGGTCGTCGGCCCCGGGGACACCCCTACGCTGACGCCGGTGACGAGCACTCCGCCGATCAGGGCCGTGGTCTTCGACGTCGGTGGTGTCCTGGTCGACTGGGACCCGCGCTACCTCTATCGCAGGATCATCCCCGAAGAAGAGGCAATGGAGCGGTTCCTGGCCGAGGTGTGCACTCCGGAGTGGCACGCCCAGCACGATCTGGGCGCCTCGTACGAGGACACGATCCCGGTGCTGGCGGCGGCTCATCCCCAGTGGGCCGACGAGGTGCGGGCATGGGGTGAGCGCTTCGCCGAGATGTACGGCGGGGCCGTCGAGGGGACCGTCGCGCTTCTGGCGGATCTCCGTCGCCGGCGCGTGCCGCTCTCCGCGTCGACGAATTGGGGTGCGGCCAGCTGGCAGGAGGCCAAGGCCCGCTACGAGTTCCTCGACTGGTTCGACGGGGCCCTCGTGTCGGGCGCGGTGGGCCTCGCCAAGCCCGATCCCGCCTTCTTCGAGCTGCTCGTGGAGACGTTCGGACTTCATCCTCCCGGGACCCTCTACATCGAGGACAATCTCGCCAACCTGGAAGCCGCCGCCGATCGGGGCTTCGTCACGCACCGCTTCGTGTCGTCCCCGGCACTGGCGGCCGAACTCCGCCGTCACGGGCTCATCGACAGCGATCCGGGTTGAGGCCGTCCTCACCGCACCGGTCATCGCGGAGCCACCGACAGCTGGAGCTTCTCGGCCAGGACTTGTTCCAGGAAGACCGAGTACACCGCGGATACGTGGAGCTGGTTGAGATAGGGCTGATAGCGCCCGATGACGGCACTGCAGGTCTTGGAGCAGAACCAGGGTGTCACGTCGATGTAGCGCCCACCCACGGCGGTGACGGCTTGTTGTTCGGCTTGGTTGTAAGGCTTGTACCGGGAGAGCGGCGGCCCCGAACACTGTTGCACCTGGTCGGGATGCTCGGCGAGGCAGTCGGCGGGGCTTTCGTTGATGGCGGGCATGTTCCCGAGCACGACCAGCTTGGTGTGCGGGCCCGAGACTCGATCGAGCGTCTGCTCCATACCCTGCTTCCACTGCGCCGCGGTGTATGAAACACCCCCCGGTGCAGCCTGGACCTCCTGTGTGAGGACCACGAGGTCGGGGTCGATCTTTCTGATGCGCTGCAAGGCGAATCGCTGCCACCGACGGCACGCGTTGAAGGGGAATCCCGCCCGGGACGATCCGGGCGGGTAGGTGTTGGCCATGCAGTATCCCTTTCCGAGGATGACGAAACGCCAGTGTGCTTTCTTGGCGATGTCGTCGATCGCCTGAAACCACATGAGGGCGTGGGAGTCACCGTAGAGAACCATGGTG
>JARLGQ010000037.1 GCA_031292675.1 Acidimicrobiales bacterium | reverse complement strand
GGGGGGGGGGGGGGGGGGGTGTGGGGGTGGGGTTGGTCTGGAAGATGCTCCAGCTGGCGCTTCTCCCGACGCCGTCGCAGCGGTCCGCCCCGTGACGTCGGTATGTCGCCCTGCCCCATGGGCCGAGCCTAGTGACAGCGGACCCGTCCCCAAGGGAGCCTGTGGAGTGGATCCGCCGCGCCGGGGACGTGGGTGCCGAGCGGGTCGAGCAGGTGGAACGGGACCCCGACGCGGGCGGTAGCGTACGCAGCGCGTCGTCGCGTCACACCCTGGGAGGGACCGTGGAAACCGAAGCCGCCATCTTGTGGCAACCCCACACCGACTGGAGCGTCGAGCCGATCGAGCTCGACCCGCCCAAAGAGGGCGAGGTGCTCGTGAAGCTCGCCGCGTCGGGCATGTGCCACTCCGACGAGCACCTCGTCACCGGCGACCTCATCGCCCCCTTGCCTATCGTCGGGGGCCACGAGGGAGCCGGTGTCGTGGAGGAGGTCGGCCCGGGAGTCACCGGCCTGGCGCCGGGCGACCACGTGGTCTTCGGCTTCATCGCCGCCTGTGGACAGTGCCCCCCGTGCGCCACGGGGCACTCCAACCTCTGCGACACCGGCGCCGAGCTCATGTCGGGCCACCAGATGGACGGCACCGTCCGCCACCACGCCCGGGGCCAGGACGTCGCCACCCTTTTGTGTCTGGGCACGTTCGCCCCCTACACGGTGGTCAACCAGGCGTCGTGCGTGAAGATCCTCGACGACATCCCCCTCGACAGGGCGTGCCTCGTGGGCTGCGGTGTGACCACCGGCTGGGGCTCCTCCGTGTACGCCGCGGACGTGCGCCCCGGCGACAACGTGGCCGTGATCGGCATCGGCGGTATCGGCGCCTCGGCCGTGCAAGGGGCCCGCCTAGCCGGCGCCGAGACGATCTTCGCCATCGACCCCGTCGAGCTGAAGCGGACCCTCGCTCCCTCCTTCGGGGCGACGCACGTGGCGGCGTCGGTCGACGAGGCGTTCGCGCTCATTGAGCAGGAGACCTGGGGCCACATGTGCGACAAGGTCATCTGCGCCATGGGCGTCGGTTCCGGGGCGATGATGGAGTCGATCCTCGGCATCACCGCCAAGCGCGGGAGGGTCGTGGTGACCAACATCCACCCTGCACTGGAGTCGTCGGTCACGATGAACCTGATGTTCCTGACCCTGCTGGAGAAGCAGGTTGTCGGCAGCATTTTCGGCTCGGCCAACATCCGCTCCGACATCCCCAAACTGCTCAAGCTCTACCGGGACGGGCAGCTCGACCTGGACTCCATGATCACGAACACGTACAAGCTGGGCGACGTCAACCAGGGCTATCAGGACATGCGGGACGGCAAGAACATCCGCGGCGTCCTCATCTACGACAGCTAGGTCGGGAGGCTCAGGCCGCCGCGCCCCAGATGTTGTTGCAGCGCTCGCAGACCTCTTCGGGCACGACGCCGGTGCGCATGAGGACGCCGAATGTCTTGCACCCCAGGCACAGGCCGAGGGCGGACTCGAGGAGCGCGGCGGTCGCCAGAAGGCCGAGCATGACCTCGGCGGCGGTCCAGTAACCCACGCCCGTAAGCAGGAGTGCGGTCACCGAGAAGGCGACGCCGATGCCCTGGGCGAAGCGCTTGGGCGGCCCCGCCACGGGGCGCTCGGGGATCCCGAGCCGCGGCGTGATCACCCGCGTGACCAGCTGCCCGAGCGGGCTCAGCGTAGGGCCCGTCAGCACCCGGGCCACGAAGCCGTAGGCGATGACCACGGTGGCCCACTTGAGATCGAAGGCGATGCTCAGGACGCACATCACGACGACGCCTGCGGCCACCAGGCGCGCCGAGACCTCGTTCACCGGGTTGGGGAACGAAAAGAGCGGGTGCACCCTGCTGGGGGTGATCGGAGTGGTGCCACCGTTGCCCATGACCTGCTCCTTGCCGTGAACCGGATAACCCTGACGATTTTAGTCGGATTTTGCCGGGACCTGACAGGGCGGGCCCGAAACAGCTCCCTGGGCCCCCTCGGGGTCAGCCCCTGGCCGGCGGCACCGGCTGGGGTGGGGGTGGCCCGACGTAGCGGGCGGCGGGGCGGATGAGGCGGTTGTGCGAGGCCTGCTCCATGACGTGGGTGCTCCACCCGATGGTGCGCCCGGCGGCGAAGGTCGGCGTGAACATCTCACGTGGGATGCCGCAGGTGTGCATGACCACGCCGGCGTAGAACTCGACGTTGGTGTAGAGCTGGCGACCCGGCTTCAGCTCGGCCAGCACGTCGACGGTCGTGCGCTCGACGGACTGTGAGAACTCGACCAGGGGCCCTCCGAGACGCTCGGTGACCGAGCGCAGGAGCAGCGAGCGCGGGTCATCGGTCTTGTAGACGCGGTGGCCGAAGCCCATGATGCGTTCGCCGTCCTCGACGGCAGCGCGGATGTAGGCGTCGGCCCGCTCGGGCGTGCCGATGGCGTCGAGCATGTCGAGCGCGCGGCTCGGGGCCCCGCCGTGCAGCGGCCCCGACAGTGCCCCGATGGCGGCCACGATGGCCGCACCGAGGTCCGCCCCCGTCGACGTCACCACGCGCGCCGTGAACGTCGACGCGTTGAAGCCGTGGTCGATGGTGAGGATCATGTACTGCTCAATGGCCCGGGCGTACAGCGCGCTCGGCTCCTCGCCCGTCAGCATGTAGAGGTAATTGGCGGCGAAGCCCAGGTCGTCTCTCGGCTCGACGGGCTCGTTCCCGGTCCGCAGGCGGTGCGCGGCGGCCAGGATCGTCGGCACCACCGCGCACATCCCGACGGCCTGGTCGTACAACTCGTCGGCGCCGATGTCGTGCGTGGGGCGCCAGCCCAGCTCCGCCCCGAGGACGGACACCGCTGTGCGCAGCACGTCGAGCGGTGCCCCCCGGAGCGACAGCGCCGGCAGCAGGGTGCTGAGCCCCGGCGGCATGGTGCGCCGCCCCCGCACCTCGACGCCGAAGGCGGCCGAGGCCGCCGCATCGGGCAGCTCACCCCGGAACAGCAGGTGCCAAACGTCCTCGAGCGAGCGCGCCCCGGCGAGGTCGACGGCCGAGTACTGGCGGTAGTGGAAGAAGCCCTCCTGGCCGCGTACGTCGCCGATGGTCGTCTCGGCGACCACCACGCCCTCGAGGCCGGCCGGCACGTCGCCGCTCGTCTCGGTCGCGGGCCGGATGCGGGCGACACCCATGAGGTCGCGCAGCGAGACGACACCCACGCACCGCTCACCCTCCACCACCGGCAGGTTGCGGTAGTGGTGCGAGGTCAGGCTGGCCCATGCCGCGTCGACCCGCTCTTCGGGACCGAGCACGTCGGGCCGGGAGGTCATCCAGAGCCGCACCTGCTCGCGACCGGGATCGCCGCCGCCGGCCGCCGCCCGCAGAAGGTCGCGC
>JARLGQ010000308.1 GCA_031292675.1 Acidimicrobiales bacterium | reverse complement strand
TAGGGGTGGGCGGCGGCCAGCTGGGCCTTGATCTCGTCGTCGTCGACGATCCGGCCCTGGGCGGTGTCCACGAGGAACATCCGGCCGGGCTGGAGGCGGCCCTTGCGCACCACCCTGGCGGGGTCGATGTCGAGCACGCCCACCTCCGACGCCAGGACCACGAGCCCGTCGTCGGTGACCCAGTACCGAGCGGGACGCAGGCCGTTGCGGTCGAGGACCCCCCCCGCCACGGTGCCGTCGGTGAAGACGACCCCCGCCGGTCCGTCCCACGGCTCCATGAGCGAGGCGTGGTACCGGTAGAAGGCCCGGCGTGCCGGGTCCATGGCGGTGTGGTTCTCCCACGCCTCGGGGATCATCATCAGCACGGCGTGGGGCAGGCTGCGCCCGCCGAGGTGGAGCAGTTCGAGCACCTCGTCGAACGACGCCGAGTCGCTCCCGTCCGGATCGCAGATGGGGAACAGCCGCTCGAGATCCCCCGGGATCAGGTTGCTGGCGAGCAGCGCCTCGCGGGCCCGCATCCAGTTCCGGTTGCCCCGCAGGGTGTTGATCTCGCCGTTGTGGGCCAGGTAGCGGTAGGGGTGGGCCAGCGGCCACGACGGGAAGGTGTTGGTCGAGAACCGCGAGTGCACGAGCGCCAGCCCGCTGTCGAACGTCGGGTCCGAGAGATCGGGGAAGAACTCCCCCAGCTGGTTCCCGGTGAGCATGCCCTTGTAGACGAGGGTGCGCGCCGACAGCGACGACACGTACGCCGCGTCCACCTCGTGCTCGACGCGCTTGCGCAGGCAGAAGGCGAGCCGGTCCAGGGCCAGGGCGTCCCCCTCGCTGCCCCCCGGGCCGTCACCTCGGTGACCGGGGCCGGTGGGGACCACCACGAGCTGGGCCATGTGGGGCATGGCCCGCCGCGCCGAGTCACCCAGGCAACCGGGCTCGACCGGGACGTCGCGCCACCCCAGGACGGCCAGGCCCTCTTCGACGGCGAGCTCCTCGATCTGCCGGCGCGCCTTGGCGGCGTCGTCCTCGTCGACGGGCAGGAACACCATGCCCGCCGCGTACCCGCCCGGATCGGGGAGGTCCAGGCCCAGGGAGCCGGCCAGGAACCGGTGCGGCACCTGCACGAGGATGCCGGCCCCGTCGCCCGTGGCCACCTCGGCTCCCGTGGCGCCGCGGTGGGCCAGGTGCTCCAGCGCGGTGAGCGCCTGGGAAACGAGCCCGTGGCTCTTGCGGCCCTGGAGATCGGCCACCAGCGCGATGCCACAGGCGTCGTGCTCGAACGCCGGATCGTACAAGGGCGCGCCGGGATGGCGTCGCAGACGCCTGGAGAATGCAGGGTGCTTCGCTGTCGTCACTCGGGTCTCTCCGTGATCGGCCACGCGGAGGTGGGTGGCTGACGCTCGGGACGACACTGGCCCTGCTGCAGCCCTCGTAGGATACCCCGCGTGTACCGTCCACCTGCGCACAGACGCCGGTGAGACTCCCGGGCGGGCCCGCTGCCTCCGAACCGCCCGCCGGCGGGGCCGGTGGCCCCGTCTCCGGCGTGTCCCCGATGCCGCCCGGCGCCGACCGCGACGTCGACGTGGTCGTCGTGGGAGGAGGCGTCATCGGCCTGGCCTCGGCCTGGAAGATCGCGGCCCGGGGAATGGCCGTGGCCGTCGTCGACCCCGCCCCCGGTCGCGCCGCCTCGTGGGCGGCGGCGGGGATGCTCGCCCCGGTGAGCGAAGTGCACCACGGCGAGGAGCCCCTCCTGGCTCTGGCCCTGGGCTCGGCGCGTCGGTGGCCGGCCTTCGCCGCCGAGCTCGCCCAGGCCGTGCGCAGGCCCGTGGGCTACCGCACCTCGGGGACACTGGTGGTGGCCGCCGACGACGGCGACCGGGCCTGGACACAGGAGCTCTACGCCTTCCAGCGCGACCTCGGGCTCGGGGTGGAGTGGCTCACCGGCCGCCGGGTGCGCCAGCTCGAGCCGGGCATCGCCCCCGGGGTGCGCGCCGCCATCTGGGTACCGGGCGACCACCAGGTCGACAACCGCCTCCTGGTGGGCACCCTCCTCGACGCGGTGGCGGCCGCCGGTGTCGGCATCCACCGCGACCGCGCCACCGCGCTCGACCGTTCGGCCGGCGCGGTGACCGGTGTCCGCCTTGCCGGCGGCACGACGCTCCGGGCCCGTACCGTCGTCCTCGCCGCGGGGTGCTGGTCGGGACAGCTCGAGGGTGTGCCGGCGGGGGCGGTGCCGCCCGTGCGCCCCGTCAAAGGACAGATCCTGCGGTTGTCGCCCTGCGAGCGCGCCCCGGTGCTCACCCGGACCGTGCGCGGCATGGTGCGGGGATCCTCGGTCTACGTCGTGCCCCGGGAGGACGGCACGGTCGTGGTGGGCGCCACCGTCGAGGAGCGCGGCTTCGACACCGCGGTGACGGCCGGCGCCGTCTACGAGCTGCTCCGGGACGCGCACCGGGTAGTGCCCGGCATCACCGAGATGGTCCTCGGGGAGTCCACGGCGGGCCTCCGTCCCGGTTCCCCCGACAACGCGCCCATCGTGGGACCGGCTTCGGTCCGAGGCGCCGACGGCCTGGTGGTGGCGACGGGCCACTACCGGCAGGGGATCCTCCTCGCCCCCCTGACGGCCGAGGCGGTGGCCGCCATCGTGTCGGGAGACGCGCCACCTGACGAGATGGCGCCGTTCGGGCCCGGGCGCTTCGC
>JARLGQ010000307.1 GCA_031292675.1 Acidimicrobiales bacterium | reverse complement strand
CGGGCCGACCCCGTCGAAGCGCTACACCCCGCCGCGACCGACGCGACCCCGGCCTCCGGCCCCCCCGTCTTGAGGGACTGCGGCCTCGGCTCCCCCCTCGACGAGGAGCGCGGAGCGCAGCAGCCGCAAGATCTCCTGCCGGCGCCGCACCAAGGAGCGTGGTGTGGGATCCTCCCCGAGGGCGCGTAGGACCTCGACCTCGGTGATCATGCCCACCACCGTGGAGTAGATCGCCAGCAGCAGGAGCCGAGGCTCGTGGCGCCGCATGTGCCCGGCGTCCATCTCCTCCTCGAGAAAGCTCGACGCGCGCGAGACGAGTGGTTCGAGCACGAGCATGAGCCGGGTCGCGGACGGGGGCCCGAGCCGACCGACCTCGCGCAACAGACCGAGAAGCTCGGGGCGTCGCGATGCCAGCCGGAACACCGATCGCACCACCGCCTCCACACGCGGCCAGCCCGATCCGGCGCCCGCCAGCGACTCTTCGAGTGCCATGGCGAGCTCGGCGGCCGAGCGGTCGATCAACGCTTCGAGCAGTGCCTCTTTGGAAGGGAACCAGTAGAGGATCGACTGCTTGCGCACGCCCAGACCCTCTGCCAGCGCGTCCAGGGAGGTCGCCTCGTAGCCGCGTGACCCGAAGGAGGCCAGGGCGGCGTCGAGAATACGGTCGGCGGTTCCGCTCTCGGAGCGCCGGGGCACACCGCTCGGCCTTCTTCCCCCACCCACCTACCATATGGTAGACAGAGATCGTGGCCGAGGTGACGACCCCCACGACCGTCGGGCCTTCGGGCCCCCTGGCCATCAGCGAGGCCCTGTCCGGCCGGCGCATCCTCGTGACGGGCGCCACCGGGTTCCTCGGCACCGCCCTAGTCGAACGACTCCTCCGAACCGTCCCCTAATGTGAAGTAGTGGTGCTGGTGCGACCGACGCGGCGGTCGGACGCCGCGGCTCGGTTGGCGCGTGAGGTGGTGCGCAACGACTGCTTCGACCGGCTGCGCCACGAGCTCGGCGACCGCTTCGACGCCACCGTGGCCGCCCGCCTCAGCGCCGTCGCCGGGGACGTGGGCCGCGACGGGCTCGGCCTCGACGAGGAGGGCCGGCTCGTGCTGGCCTCGTGCGACGTCGTCGTGCACTCGGCCGCCACGGTGGCCTTCGACGCCCCGCTGGACACGGCGGTGGAGGTCAACCTGCTGGGGCCGTCGCGCGTAGCCGCGGCGGTCGAGTCGGTGGCGCCGACGCGCCAGCGCCAGCACCCCGGGACGCGGCCCACCCACCTCGTCACCGTGTCCACGGCGTACGTGGCCGGCACCCACCAGGGTGACGCCACCGAGACCCTCGCCACCGAGGCCATGGCATCGGGGGCACGGGCTCGCACCCACACCACCGTCACCACCGCGGTCGACGTCGACGCCGAGGTGCGCGCCTCACGGCGTCTGCGCGACGACCTCGAATCCGAGTCGCGGTCACCGCAACGCCTCGCACAGCTCACCAAGGCGGCGCGCTCAGAGCTCGGTGCGGCGGGGACGCACCTGCTGGCGGAACGAGCCGAGAAACTACGTGACGAATGGGTCCGGACCCAGCTCGTCGAGCGCGGACGGGCGCGTGCCCAGGCGCTCGGCTGGCCCGATGCCTATGCCTTCACCAAGGCGCTGGGCGAGCGCGCCCTCGTCGGCGCGCATTCCACGGTGCCCATCACCATCGTGCGGCCATCGATCATCGAATCCGCGCTGGCCGAACCACGCCCAGGATGGATCCGCGGCTTCCGGATGGCCGAGCCAATCATCGTCTCCTACGGGCGCGGGCTCCTGCGCGAATTCCCCGGGGTCCCCGAGGGCGTCGTGGACGTCATTCCCGTGGACATGGTGGTGGCCGCCCTCATCGCCGTGGCCGCGGCCGGGCCCGACCCCACCGGGCCCACCGTGTACCACGTGGCGTCGAGCGTGCGGAACCCGTTGCGCTACGGCGAGCTGGTCGACCTGGTGCGTGCCTGGTTCACCGATCATCCGCTGTACGACTCCGACGGCCAGCCCATCATGGTGCCGGAATGGTCGTTCCCCGGGCGTGGGAGGGTGCAGCGCCAGCTGCACCGGGCCACCCGGGCCCTCACGACCGCCGAGCGCGTCCTGGGCACACTGCCCGTACGCGGTGAGCACGCCGACCTGGCGGCGCGCGTCGAAGAGCGTCGGACCCAGGCCGAGCGCGCCCTCGGGTACACCGAGCTCTACGGCGCCTACACCGAGACCGAAGCGCACTTCCGCGTCGACCGCCTTCTGACCTTGTGGGACCGACTGTCGCGCCAGGACCAGGACCGCTTCTGCTTCGACCCGGGCGTGATCTCGTGGGCCCACTACGTCCACGACGTCCACCTGCCGTCTGTGGTCGAGCACGCCCGGGTGCGTTCCACGCCGCGACGGTCGACGGTGGCCAACCGGTCGGACCGGGCCCGCGCGGCCATCCTGTCACCGGAACGCCACCTGGCCGCCTTCGACCTCGAGAACACCTTGGTGGCCTCCAACGTGGTGGAGTCCTACGCCTGGTTGGCCAGCCGGCACCTCCCTGTCGGCGAACGCGTCAAGCTCACCGCCCGGATCCTGCGCGAAGCACCGTCGCTGCTCGCTCTCGACCGTCGCGACCGGGGCGACTTCCTGCGGAGCTTCTACCGCCGCTACGACGGCGCCCCCGCGCACCTGCTGCGTCATGACGCCGTGGAGATGTTCCACGACCTACTGCTGGCGAAGTCGTTCCCGGCCGGCTTCGCCCGGGTACGGGCCCACAAGGCGCTCGGGCACCGCACCGTTCTCATCACGGGGGCACTCGATTTCGTGGTCGAGCCCCTCCGCCCGTTGTTCGACGAGGTCGTGTGCGCGCGACTGGGCCAGGACGCCGAGGGCCGGTTCACCGGACGCCTCGACCAGCTTCCGCCCACCGGTGAGGCACGGGCCCTCGTGCTCGCCGAGTACGCGGCGGCCGAGGGCCTCGACCTCGGCGAGTCTGTCGCCTATGCCGACTCTGCCTCTGACCTCCCGCTCCTGGAATGCGTCGGGTTCCCCGTGGCGGTGAACCCCGAGGCCCGGTTGGCCGCCATCGCCCGTCGCCGGGGATGGCACGTCGAGCACTGGGACAAGGCGGGGGGTGGGGCCCGCCCGCCACTTCCCTTCGGCCCCGTCGACCATCACCTGTCACGGTGGTGGGCGCGCCTCGAGGGCGCCGTCGACCGGGCGTCCCCACCGTCGGATGCGGGGCCGGGCCGCTCGTCGGGCGCAGCGAGCGGAGCGGCGCGGTGAAGGGCCTCGTCTTCGAGCGCAACCTGGCGCGCTTCGCGGCCTCGCGCCTGATGTCGAGCTTCGGAGGCTCGGGCCGGGGAGTGCCCGTCGGGCCCCTGCGCCTCACCGACGTGGACCCGCCCGAGCTGCCCGGCACCGACTGGCACCGGGTACGACCACTGCTGGCGGGCATCTGCGGCTCGGACCTCTCCACCCTCGACGGCCGCAGCTCGCGCTACTTCGAAGATGTCGTGAGCTTCCCGTTCGTGCCCGGTCACGAGGTGGTCGGCACCCTCGACGACACCGATGCCCGCGTCGTGATCGAGCCTGTCCTCGGCTGCGTGGCCCGCGGCGTGGACCCGCCGTGCGAGGCATGTGCCGAGGGCCGCACCGGGGGTTGCGAGCGCGTCGCCTTCGGTCACCTGGCGCCAGGCCTGCAGATCGGGTTCTGCAGCGACACGGGCGGAGGGTGGTCAGCAGGTGGCCTCGTGGCCCACCGCGCCCAGCTGCACCCCGTGCCCGACGAGCTCTCCGACGAAGACGCCGTGATGGTCGAGCCCACCGCGTGCGCCGTGCACGCCGCCATGGCGGCCCGGACCGACACCACCCACACCGTGGCCGTACTCGGGGCAGGCACCCTCGGCCTGTGCACCGCGGCAGCCATGGCACACCTGTGGCGGCCCGGGCAGCTACTCGTGGGGGCGCGGTACGCGCACCAGCGGCGGCTGGCCGAAGAGCTCGGTGCCGACGTGGTGGTGGACCCCGATCAGCTGGTACGGGCCGTGCGGCGCAGCTCGCGTTCGCTCGAAGCGTCGGGGACGCTCACGAGCGGGGCGGACGTGGTGATCGACTGCGTCGGGAGCGACGAATCGCTGACACAGGCGCTCTCCATGGTCCGGCCCCGGGGCCGGGTGGTGCTCGTAGGCATGCCCGGGCGCGTCACCGTGGACCTGGCCTCGCTCTGGCACCGGGAGGTGGCGGTCACCGGCGCCTACGCGTACGGGACCGAGGACATCGGTGGTGTGGCGCGCCGCACCTTCGACGTGGCGATGGAGGTCGTGGCGGCCAAAGGCCTGGGCCGTCTGGTGTCGGCCCGCTATCCGCTCGATCGCTTCGAGGAGGCGCTCGCCCACGCCGGCGCGGCCGGACGCCGGGGCGCGGTGAAGGTGGTCTTCGACCTGCGTGCCCGGGACCGCCACCGGGGCACGCGTCCCGACACGAAAGGATCCGTCCCATGAGCCCCAGGCCCGGCTTCGTGCTCGAGGTCGACCGTTCCACTCCCTCCACCTTGTTCTGGCACGGCGAGGGCTACCGACTCGAGAAGCTTCCCGTCGGGAGCCGGGTCCTGTACGCGCCCGAGCCCGTCGACGCCCTGGCCGATCCCGTGAGCGCCATCCGGCGCGCCCTGGAGGAGCCGTTGGGCGATGCCGAGCCGCTCCGTTCCCAGCTCCACCCCGGCATGGCTCTCACGATCGCCTTCGACGACGTGTCGCTCCCGCTCCCCCCCATGCGCGCCCCCGACGTGCGCCAGCTCGTGATCGAACAGGTGCTGGAGCTGGCCGCCGAGGCCGGTGTCGACGACGTGGTGCTGATCGCGGCGCTGGCTCTGCACCGGCGCATGACCGACGCCGAGCTGCGGCACGCGCTCGGTGAGCGCATATTCGACGCCTTCGCGCCCCACAGCCTGTTGTGGCAGCACGATGCGGAGGACCCCGACCAGCTCGTGCACCTCGGTCTCACCGACCAGGGCGAGGACGTGGAGATCAACAAGCGGGCCGCCACTTCGGACCTGCTGGTCTACGTCAACATCAACCTGGTGGCCATGGACGGCGGGCACAAGTCCGTGGCCACCGGTCTCGCCAGCTACAAGAGCTTGCGCCATCACCACAACGCGCACACCATGACCCAGAGCCGCTCCTTCATGGACCAGCACCGCTCGGAGCTGCACTCCTCGAACTGGCGCATGGGCCGCCTCATCGCGGCGTCGGGCGTGAAGGTGTTCCAGATCGAGACCAACCTCAACACCGACACCTTCCCCGAGCAATTCCGGTTTCTCCAACGCCGCGAGTGGGAGTGGACCGCACGCGACCGCGCCGGTTTCCTGGCGACGTCGAAGGCGCTCCAGGCCACTCCCGAGCGTGTGGCCCGATCGATCTTCCACTCCATTCGCGCCCCCCACAAGATGAGCTCGGTCCAAGCGGGAGAGGTCGAGGCGGTACACGCGCGCACCACCGAGAACGTCTACGCACAGCAGCGACTCGAGGTGGACGGCCAGTCCGACATCCTCACCATGGGACTGCCCTATATCTGCCCCTACAACGTCAACTCGATCATGAACCCGATCCTGGTGGCGTGCCTCGGGCTCGGGTACTTCTTCAACATGTACCGGGGCCGGCCCTTGGTACGAGCCGGCGGCGTGGTGATCATGAGCCATCCCACGCCGTGGGCGTTCCACCCGGGCCACCACCCGAGCTACATCGACTTCTTCGAGCAGGTGCTGGCCGAGACCACAGATCCCGCCGAGATCGGAAAGTACGAGGAGTCTTTCGCCACCGACCCGTGGTACGTCCACCTCTACCGGACGGGCAACGCGTACCACGGCGTCCACCCCTTCTACATGTGGTACTGGTGCGCCCACGCACTCGAGCACGTGGGCTCCGTGATCATCGTGGGGGGCGACCGCGCCGCGGTGCGCCGCCTGGGGTTCAAACCGGCGAGCTCCATGGCCGACGCACTCGAGATGGCGTCGGACGTGGTGGGCCGCGACCCGTCGATCACGCACCTCCACTCGCCTCCCCTGCTGATGGCGGACGTTCTGTGAGCAGCGTGGGTGCTCTGGTCAGGCGCGCCCGGCGGTTGCGCCCCGAAGGCTTTCCGTGGCGGGCGCCGACATGGCCCACCAGCCTCGAGCGCGCCGCGCCGGAGCGCCATCTCGGTGTCGACTACGACACCCGATGGACGCGGCGCTATCCCGCCCGCCTGGCGCGGGCGGTGATCCTCGACAACGTGACCCGTCCTCTCGCCCACCTCGTGGCCTCACCCGAAGTGCGCGGCGAGGAGATGCTGGCGCTCGTCGAGGCGCCCGCCATCTATGTCGCCAACCACGCCAGCCACGTCGACACCGGGCTGCTGCTGTCGCTCCTGCCCCCACAGGTTCGGCACAAGACGGTGGTGGCCGCGGCCGCCGACCACTTCTTCGACCGGCGTTGGAAAGCGCACATGTGGTCCCTGGTCCTCGCCGCCATTCCCATCGAGCGCCACCGGGTCAACCGCAGGTCCGCCGAGGACACCGCGGCCCTGCTCCGACAGGGTTGGAACCTCATCATCTACCCCGAGGGTGGCCGTTCCCACGACGGGTGGTTTCAGGCCATGCGTGGGGGTGCGGCCTACCTCGCCACGCGCACGGGGAGGCCCGTGGTGCCGGTGCACATCGAGGGCACGTACCGGATCTGGCCCCGGGGCGGGAAGCACCCGCGCCGCAGCCCCACGCGCGTCACCTTCGGCACCCCCATCGTCGCCGCGGAGGGTGAGCCCGCCCGCAGGCTCGAGGCCAGAATCGACGGCGTCCTCGCCACCCTGGCCGACGAGGCCCGGACCGACTGGTGGACGGCGCGCCGGGGCGCCGCCGCCGGTACGTACCCCGAAACCCGGGGGCCCGCCGGATAAGCCTCTGGGG
>JARLGQ010000306.1 GCA_031292675.1 Acidimicrobiales bacterium | reverse complement strand
TGTACCCGCTCGACCGCGCCGACGTGGCCCTCGCCGATCTCGCCGGCGACCGGCTCACCGGTGCAGCTGTTCTCCACGTGGCGAGGGAGACGGCGTGACACGGCACCGGGGCGGCGCCCGGGATGCCGACCGGGGCGCTTGCGACCAGGAAACCGGAAACCAGGGAACCGGCGCTCAGAGCAACTGTTCGGTGAAGAAACGGAGCATGCGGCTCCAGGCGTCCACCGAAGCGGCCTGGTTGTACCTGTTCGAGCCGTCCCGCATGAATCCGTGGCCCGCCTCGGGGTACACGACTGTCGCCGGATGCCGGTCGCGCACCATCTCGATCTCGGCCGGGGTGATGTAGGCATCCTCTTCTCCGAACATCAGAAGAGTCGGGCAGGCGGGCTCACCGAGCTCGGCCGCGATCCCGGCCCCGTAGAACCCCACAGCAGCATCGAAGCCGTCCCCGGCGAGGGCCGCCCGGTAGGTGAGGAGCCCACCCATGCAAAACCCGGTCACGCCGACCGACGTGGCCCCCTCCCGACGCAGGTGGTCGGAAGCGGCCACGATGTCGGCGCGGGTCCGGTCACGGTCGAGCGATCCGATGAGGGTGGCGAAGTCGCCCGCTTCTGTGCCTCCCGCCCGGAAGAACAAGTCGGGGGCGATGGTTGCGTAGCCCTCGCCGGCCAGACGCTGGCAGACGCGCAGCAGCTGAGGGCTGATGCCGTTCCCTTCGTGCAGGACGACGACACCGGGCCACGGGGGCGCGGCAGCAGGGAGGGCGAGGAAATAGGGAAGGGCGATCTCGGTCACCGGACCATCCTGGCCGTTCCCACGACCTCAGGGAACTCCGGCGGGGGCGGATCTGTCGCCGAGGGCCCCAGACCCTCAAGGAACCAGCAGCACGCGGCCGAACGCCTGGCGGCTCTCGATGTAGGCATGGGCCCGCGCGGCATCCGACAGGGGGAACCGGCGGTCTATGACCACCTCGAGCGTGCCCTGAGCGATCTCGGCCAGGTGACGGGCGATCATGGCGTGCGGGCGCGGGGTCAAGAACAGCTCGGCTCCCAGGAAGTACCCGATCAGGCTCTGGTTGTTGGGTCGCAACATCGAGACGTCGAGGTGCTCCGCCGCATGACGACCCGCATCGCCGACGGTCACGCAACGGCCACGGTATGCCAGGCTGCGCAAGCTTCCCTGCAAGGTGGCCCCGCCCACGGAGTCCACGATCACGTCGACCCCTCGCCCGTCGGTGAGCCTGCGCACCTCGTCGACGAAATCCGTCGTGGCGTAGTTGATGCCGTCATCGAGTCCGAGTGGGAGGAGGCGGGACAGCTTCTCGTCACTGGAGGCGGTCGCCAACACCCGGGCCCCGGCGCGATTGGCCAGCTGGACGGCGGCGATGCCCACGCCGCTCCCACCGGCATGGACGAGGACCGACTCCCCCGCCCGGAGCCCTCCGAACTCGAACAGACAGTCGTCGGCCGTACCGAAAGGAACGGGAACGCACGCAGCCTCGTCTATGGAGAGCCCGGGGGGAACGGACCAGCAGAACGGCGTGGGCACGGCTCGCAACTCGGCGTGTGACCCGTCGAGGCCGACGGTGACGACCCGGTCTCCGACGGAGAAGCCCTCGACCTCGCCGCCGGTGGAGACAACGGTGCCCGCACACTGGTAGCCCACGACGTGCGGTGTCGATCCGAGCTCACCCGTGGCGCGAGCGAGGGTGTCACCCCCTTCGATACTGATGGCCTCGACTTGCACGAGCAGGTCCCGGGGGCCGGCCACGGGATCGGGCACGTCCTCGTAGCGAAGGACCTCCGGCCCACCGGTCCCGTAGTAGACGGCCGCCTTCATGGCCCAGTCCTCGTGTCCCGGTCGCTTCGCCCGGAGTGGCTCACGACATCTTCTCCGCCGCGTCGAGACACGACCGCATGAGCCGGAAGCTCCGGGTGTCGCCCGTGGTCCCGATCTCCATCCGGTTCATCACGTAGCCCATGCCGAGCTGAAGGTCAGGGTCCGCCCAACCCGCCGAGCCCCCCATGCCGAAGTGCCCGAAGGCATTCGGGCCGCCCAGCCCGGCCAGGGCGATCATGCCGGTGTTGACGTTGAAGCCCAGACCCCACTGGATGTCCAGGCCCAACAGCACCCGGTCGGGGCCCTCAGTCTCCTGCCTCGTGGCCCGCGCCAGCTGCTCCGGAGTGAGGATGCGGAACGGATCACCCGACGACGTCACCACGTCGCTCACGCATGCCCCGTAGAGCCGGGCGAGCGACCGCGCGTCGCAGATGCCGTTGGCGGCGGGGATCTCCGCGGCATGCAACCGGGCGCTGTGCCACACCTCCTCGTCGGCGAGGGCGCCACCGGGGGCGTTCAACGCCTTGAACAGGGGGCCCTCGGGAGCGAAGTAGGTCTTGGCCAGCTCCGCCAGCTCGGCGAGTCCCGGTCCGGAGCCGGGCGCGCCGTCGCCCAGGCCGGCCAGGTCGGGCGGATGGCCCGACTGGAGTCCCTCGATGAACGACACGAGCCGCGCCACTCGGGGCTCCTCGGAGGCGGGGAGGCCGATGAAGAAGTCGGCCCCGAGGGGTTCCGCGATCTGTGTGCGCAGGTACGTGCCGATGCTCATCCCCGTGACGCGTCGTACGACTTCGCCCACGAGCCAGCCGTAGGTGGTGGCGTGGTAGCCGTGCGCGCTGCCAGGTGGCCACCACGGGGCTTGCTTCTCGAGGGCCTCGATGACCGGGTCCCACCTCACCATGTCGTCAAAGGACATGGAGCCGTCGACCCATGCCAAACCAGCCCGGTGAGAAAGAAGGTCGGCCACCGTGACCCTCTCCTTTCCGGCCTGGCCGAACTCGGGCCAGTACCTCGTCACGGGAGCCTCGACGTCGATCGCACCCTGTTGCGCCAGCCTGTTCGCACACATGGCGGCGACACCCTTGGTGGTCGAGTAGACGAGGACGAGGGTGTCGTCCTCCCACGCCCTGCCCTCCCTGGCATCGGCGACGCCTCCCCACAGGTCGACGACCTTCTCGCCCCGGTGATACGCGCCGAACGCGGCGCCGATCTCCACCCCCCGGTCGAAGTTGTCCTGGAAGACCTCACGCACTTCCTCGAAACCCGGTGCCGCCCATCCGCTGATCGTCGTCACCGTGGTCCCCCCGTCGGTCGTCTCTGAAGCCGTGCGCTCGATCCGCGAGGTTATGGCCTCGCCGACTGCGGTGGGTCCCTAGTCCGGACCTGCGGCCGAGACGGTGGGCAACCCGCCGTCTCCGCCTGCGCCGGTCGGATCCGGTTCCTTTTGCCAGGGCCGGGCGGAGACCAACCAGACGGCCGCGGCGACGAGCAGGATGGAGCACAGCGCCCAACCGAGCTCGGTGGTCCCCACCCCCACGTACTTGAGCCCGGAGGCGAGGATCACGAAGGTGATCGCAGGGCGGATGTAGCGATCAGGGGCCCTCGACGACAGCAGTGAACCGACCACCACCGCCGGGACGCTCCCGACGATGAGCGAGGTGGTGACCGACAGCTCCACGTGCCCGAAGGCGAGGGCCCCCAGGGCCGCCGCGGCCGTGAGGGGCACAGCCTGTGCGAGATCCGTTCCCACCAGCTGGTTGGCTCCGAGCATCGGGTACAGGAACAGCAGGAAGACGATCATGAGGGATCCCGAACCGACGGAGGTGATGCCGACGACGACCCCTCCGACCATCCCGATCGCCACGGTCGGCAGGGGTCGGACGGTGATGTCGTGGACGATCCCTTGGCGGGTGTGGCCACTCCGGCGGTCGAGCACGTAGCGGAGGGCCATCGCAGCCGCACCCACGAGGAGAGCCGCACCGAGAGCCCTCTGGACATTGGCCTGCGCGGCATTCGCATTGCCGATCAAGTGGAGGAGATAGGCACCGAAGAACGCCATCGGGACCGACCCCAACATCATCCACCCGACCAGACGCAGGTTCACGGTTCCCTGGCGCAGGTGCACGGCGGCACCAATGGGACGCATGACGACAGCAGCCACGAGATCGCTCGAGATCGCGGTGGAGGGCTTGACCCCGAAAAGCAGGATCAGCATGGGCGTCATGAGCGCACCTCCGCCCGCCCCCGTCACTCCCACCAGGAACCCGATGACGGCACTGCCCAAGACGATGTACGGATCCAATGAACCGGTACCTCCCCCGGACCGGGTCGCCCATCGAGTTGATGGTCGGTCCAAGTTCTACCTCAGCGCGAACACCCGGCGGACGATGAATCTTGATCGTGGCCGGCGCGTTCGCCGCAGAGCCAGCCCTTCCGCATGGTGCCCATGGACCGGGTCACGACCGCCCCCTCGGTCAGACTCGGCGCCCCCCGCCGAGCCCGGGACGTGGGGTTGCGTCAGTCCGACACATACCTGGCCGCAGGGGTACCCGGCGGGTTCTGGGCCCCGGGGACAGCATCGGGATTCGCCACGCAGACCTCGCCCTCGAGACCATCAGGATCACGGAAGAACACGCTGAGGATCGGGCCGAAATCGGTGACGAAGCCATCTGCAGCCCCCCGTGCCATCAGGCGGTCACGGATCTCCTCGAACGCTTGGACAGAGGAGGCCTGGAGCCCGAGGTGATCGATACGCCCCCGGCCGAACATCGGGGTCTGGCGCTCAGCCTCGGTGTTCCCGTCCACCTCGAAGACATTGAGCTCGGCGGCCTCGCCGACGCGGATGAACGTGAGACGGACGTGCTCGTTCACCTGCTGTTGACCGTCTACCTCGGCGTCGAATACCTCACGGTAGAACGAAACAAGCCGATCAGTGTCGCCGGTCAGCAGCGCGACGTGGTTGAAACCGCTCAGCAACATCGATCCTCCCTCCGAACACCGCGATTGTAGAACGAGTGGGCAGTTGACCCGGAAGCTATCGACCACAGCCCCAGATTCGTGACATCCCGGGATTCGTCTACCGTCCTTCGACACAGGCACGCAGAAAGCTCTCGAGCCGTGGCCACCAGTGGCTCAGCACCGTGGCCACCCCGATGCACGCGTGGGGAGCCTCGGGGTACACGAGAACCTCGGCCCGGTTCCCTGCCACCCGCCACCGATCGGCGAAGAACAAGGTGTCGTCGACGAGATGGTCGGCAGTCCCGACGGTGAATAGAGCCGGCGGCATCCCGCGCAGATCGGCGAACAAGGGCGAGAGATCGGGGTGGCGTCGCTGGTCCGTGGACATGGCGGGCGCGAACTGCTCGACCATGAAATGCACCTCCTCGGGGTCGAGGATGTCGGTCCCAGGATCCGAGCCGATTCCCAAGGCACTCGGCGTATGACCGAGGTCGTACGCACCGAAGACCAGGTTCGCCCCGCAGAACCGGTCGGCGAGGCCACGGCGGTCTCGCAATCGGAGCAAGGTGACCGCCGAAAGATGCGCACCGGCGGACTCCCCGCCCACCAGAAGGCGATCGGTGCCGTATTCGTCGGCGGCATTGGCTATCAGCCATAGCGCGGCAGCTTCGCAGTCGTCGGGTCCGGCCGGGTAGGGGTGCTCGGGGGCCAGCCGGTACTCGACGCTCACGACGGCGAGGTTGAGATGCTCACTCAGCGCTTCGTTGAGCAGATCGGTCAGCTCTGGCTCTCCCGTCATCCACCCTCCTCCGTGGATGTGCAGCATCGCTCCGTCAACCTGCTCGGGACGGAACTCCCGGAGACGCAGGGGCCCGGCGGGTCCGGTGATCATCCGATCGGTTCCCTTCTCCGATCGGAGGACGAGCGTCGACTCGGCTGCCCGCCTGGCGTGGGCGCGCTCGAGCACCGTGCCGGTGTCCATGTCGCGGGCGGGAAAGTGGCCGATGAACTCCTTCGACTCAGCCCGAATCGCTTCTCGTGCCGACTCCAATTCGTCGTCCCACAACCTCACTGGTCACCTCCGGCTCTGCCTCCGAACACGCTAAACGAATCGAGTTGGAGACCCGGGCGAGGACTATTGGCGCAGTGAAAGCCGTAATCTGGTGCAAATGGTCATGTCTGTCCAGACCGGTCCTCGGTTGGAGTCTTCGGAGCGCTCCTACCTTCGGGCCTATGCCGTCATGGAGCTGCTTCTGGGCTGCTTCTTGCTGGGCGGTGCGACTCTCGCAGGGCTCGTCTTCGTCCACCGACCGTGGCCGAATCGGGTGGACGCCATCGGGCTCCGGATCTTTCCTGCCCATCTGTCGTCGAGATGGGCCGCTGACCTCGCTCATCTGGGCTCAATGCCGGTCCTGGCAGTCGGTGTGGCCGCGCTGTGTGTCATCGGGGTGTTGTCCCGCGACTGGGCACGGGCCGTGTCCTGTGTGGTTGCTCCGATGGGTGCGGTTCTGGCGGTGCAACTGGTGGCCAAGCCCCTCGTCGGCCGCCATTTCGAAGGGAGCTCGGGGCTCTCCTATCCCTCGGGAACGGTGACCGCGGTGGCGGCGCTGGCTACCGGAGTCCTTCTCGTGGCACCGCGCCTGGCCAAGCCCGCGGTCGCTGCTCTGGGGGGCGCGCTCGTCGCGGCGGTGTGCGTCGCTGTCGTGGTCCTCCGTTGGCACTATCCGACAGATGCGCTCGGTGGTGTGTGTGTGTCGGAGCAGGTGCTGTATTTGCCCTGGACGGCGCTCTTCACTGGTTCTGCGAACCCAATCGCCTTCGTCACCGGCCGTAGAGATCGCGCTCGCCGACTGCTACCCGCTCCCGTCACCCACACTGCCGGGAGGACATCTCAGGTCCACCCCACTGCAGCGGCCGCCACACGCCGCATCACGTGTGGCCTGAAGGCACGCCCGTCCCGACGAGCCACGGGAAGCCGTCTCACCATCCCACGAAGCTCAATCCCGAGGTCGTGGGGACGTGGGGTGTCTCACTCCTATTGGCCCTCGAAGGGCAACATCAGTGACCCGGCGACTACCGGCTCAGCACCCAGACCTTGACGGATGCCGGCCCGGCCATGGTGGACCAGTGAGCATTCGCCGGACCTTGTGACCTACTCCGGCTGGAACACCGCAAGCCGAACGGCCGATGCCGGGCGAGGTGACGATGTGGTCAACGGTCTTGAAAGTCTCGGTGTCGTGCTCGTCGAACTCGATGCCGCTGGCCACTAGCCCCGCGACGTCCTTGTCAATGTCGGTCGACCAGATGCGGACCTGCGTGTGGTCTGCCTTGTTGCCATTGCCTCGTCCGTAGATCAGCAAGGTTGTGCCGTCGCCGCACTCAAAGATCAAGTGGTTCTTGATCGTCTCCGGTGAGAGGTTCAGTCCAACCTTGCTCTCGTAGAATTCTTGTGTCCTCTCTAAGTCGGTCGAGACGAGCACAGCCGAGATCCGGTTGTTGGCGACCATGTCCATTACCCCTTGTTTGATTCGGTCCGCGCTTTCGGTACCGCTACGGCAGAACGGTGGAGAGGTCGATCTCGGTTTCTTCGGGAGGGGTCGGAAATCCACCCGTGATCCCAGCTTGCATGCGAGGCATCAGGATGCTGTCACGGAACTTCTCCCAGCTCTGCTTCGACTCGTGCACGGCGACGATGGTCCACCCGCCGGCCGACGCGCCGGCGGCATGGAAGATCTGCCCGTCCGGTAGTCCGTTCGCTGGGTGAACTGCGGCAACCGAGGCCTCATAGTTCTCCTTGGTGCCGCCGGGGAAATGGTGGACGATGCCAAACGCCATGGTGGGTGCTCCCTTCGTGGGTGGTATTTTCCTACGAAACGAAATATACTCGGCGGCGTGGCGAAGTCAAGTCCTGGGGACCACGAGTTCCTCGACCCCGACGAGTGGGAGTCGTGGGGCGCGTTGATGATGTTGCACCGTTCGGTGCTCCAGCGCCTCGATGCCGAATTGCGTCGCAACCACGATCTGGCGGTCACTGAGTTCGATGTGCTCATCACCCTGTTCAACGCGCCCGATCATCGACTGGGCATGTCGGCCCTTGCCGATCGAGTGCTGCTCAGCCCGGCCGGGACGACTCATCTCGTCACCCGTCTCGAGCGCGACGGAATGGTGCGCCGAGAGATCGACCCAGCTGACCGGCGCAAATGGTTCACCGTCCTCACAGAGGAGGGCGATCTCGCGCTTCGGGCTGCCCGGCGCACCCATAACGACGTATTGCGACGGACGCTGCTCGCTGTCACCACGCCCAGTGACCGACAAACACTGCGCCGCCTCTGGCAGCGACTATCGGAGGAGCAACTGCACCCGTTGAGTCCACCCGACTAGCCGGCCCGCAGGTGAGTCCGCCACCGCCTGGGCTCGGTGTGGTCTTGAAGGGAAGCGAGGGTGCTCAGCGGCGGTTGACAGACCATCCGCTGTGCCCAGGGAACGGAGTTGGGGTCCGGAGGGGCGAATACCCAGGTCCAGCCAGGAAGACCCGGGGAGTAGCACGGCCTGGCCGCGCGCCTGCGTGGACAACAGGTCCTCCTCGGGCTAGCCGAGGCGCCGAAACGAGGTGTGCAGACGGCGGATGGCCCAGTCCATAGAGAGCTTGCCGTCCAGGGTGTCCAGCACGTAGCCGAGCCCTCCGGACATGCTGTCCAGCATCTCGAGGATTTCACCCGCCTCCTCGAGCGGCCGGTCCACGACGACAGTGTGGGTCACGCAGCATGCGACGCGGAGCCACCTTGGTACACGTGCGCGAGGCGCCCGGCAAGGAAGAACTCCGTCGCATCGGGCAGCCCGGCCGTCGCCAACAACGGTGTCGCGCTGAGAAGGTCCCCAGCAGCCGTGTGGTCAATGCTCGCCATCGCCACCGGCAACCTCATGAGGTCTGTCGTACCGACCAGGCGATGGCTTCCTCCTCGACCGGATGACCTATGCGTGCTCACTGGGCCCGCCTTCCTCAGTTGCCACCCGAACCGGGCACGTCCCATGTCCGGGTCGACCGTCGCAAGAGGTTCATCTGCGTGTCACGTTCAGGTAACCCAACGCGAGTCAATTTCAGGCAAACCGCATATACACCCTGAGGAAGGCGGAGGGCACCGATGCGGAATCGGCGAATGCTGCTCCTCGCGCCCCTAATGGTGGTCAGCGCCGCCATCATGCTCTCCGCAGGTGGAATGGCATTGGCCTCGGCGGCTGCCCTCGCGGCCACGTCGTCCTCGGCCGACATCGGGTCCTCCGCGGGACATCTCGTGCTCGATGGGCAGCCGTATCGCTTCGTGGGCGTCAATGCCTACGAGCTTGCCACCGAATGGGGCACGAATTCCGGGTGTGGGGCGATGGTGAGCGACGACCAGCTAAACGCCTTCTTCGCATCGCTCCGACCAAACTCGTTGGTGAGGATCTGGGCCTTTCAGGGATCGATGGCGACCAATGTCAACACTCATCAGATCGACGGGGGTCTCCTCGATCGCGTGTTCTCCGCGGCCGCGGCCCATGGCCAGCGACTGATCGTCTCCCTGACCGATCAAGGCGGCACGTGCGACAACGGGCACTGGAAGGACCCGGCCTGGTACGACGGCGGGTTCATGGACGTCATCAACGCCCCGTCTAATCCTCAATCCACCGATGGGCGACGTGGTGGGTGGCCGTTTGAGGTGATTGGCACGGCCGTCAGGGTGAACGACGGCGCTCTGTGTTTCTTCACCAGAAGACGGGACGCCCGTCATCAAGGGTTCCTGTGATCCGTTTGGTTGTCAGCGCCATCCTGCGATCGTCTGCGGTGCGCCCGCCGCGGGAGGTGGGGGCTACACGGGGACGGGCGGCAAGGCGCGCAGGAGTTCGAGGGCGCGGCGGAAGGCATCGGCCCACGGCCATTCGATCGGCGCCCGCAGTGTCGGCCGCCCGGACCGGCTGACAAGACGCCCCGGGACCGACAAGAACCGGGTGCGGACGGTCCGGGCCACGGTGAGATGGTCGTCGGGTGTGATGGCACCGAGCATGGCGGTCCAGCGGATGAGATCGTGGGCGAGCACCGCGCACAGAAGCCACGCCGAGTTGGCAGAGAAGTGACCAGAGGGGACGTGCTCGAGGCCCGCCCCCTCCTTCAGGTCGCGAATGGCGAGTTCGACGGTGGCGTGGGCCCGGTGGAACTCGTCGACGTCCACCGCCTTCCCTCCCAGGTCGGTGACGAAGGCGAAGTGTCGCCACTGCGGCCACAACGTCTGTTGGCGCCCCGTGAGCCGGGTGCGCCGCACGATGAGACGGCGGCCCTTGTAGTTGCACTCGGCCACCTCGGCTTCGCCGCCCGGCGTGTAGTCGATCGGAGTCCAGGCCGACTCGTCGATGCCCTCCACCGCGCTGACCACGGACTTCACCATGGCCACGCCCATGGTGTAGCCGACATCCAGGCGCTCCAAGACGGCGATGGTGGGGTTGGACCAGAAGCCCGAGTCGAAGCGCATGAACAGCTCCCCGCTGGCTCCGGCCCGCCTCACCCGGGCCACGAGTTCCTCCACGAAACGCCTGGCCCCGCGCTGGGTGTTGGCGCCACCTTTGCGCATGCGGACGTGGAGGACCTCGCCCGTCCCCGCCCGGGTGGCGACGAGAGGGTGGTAGCCGAGCTCCCTCGTGTAGCCATATCCCGCACCGTGCTTGGCCTTGCCGCACACGGCGCAGATGGTTGAGTCGAGATCCATGACGAGCGGCTTGGATCCCGGTCCGGCACCGAGGGCCCACGCCCGGCGCAGCGCTTCGCCCAGCACCCGGTCGAGCTGACGGATGTGGCCGAAGGTGAAGGCCCGCAGGAAGGTGCCCAAGGTCGACGGTGCCATCACCCGGTGACCGAGCACCGACTGGGTAGCTCCCGAGCGCAGCACGTCGGCATGGTCGATGTGCGAACCGCCCGCCGCCATGGCGTGTACCAGCGTCAGCACCTTGCGCCCGGGAAACGCCCCGCCGACCCGGCCCGACAAGTCGACCATCTCATTGACCAGGCGCTCAAGGCCGAGGCGGACCACCAGTGTGGCCACAAGCACCAGACCGGCGTTGGCCACCAGATTGGGCTCGTCGAAGGTCACCTCGATGCGGTCGATTCCGCGCGATACTGCAGGCACAGGGAGTGCCTCCTTTGTGTTGGGCAAATGCGACTTCGAACATCGCCATTTTCCCAAGCGGGGAGGCACTTTCCGCGGATGCGCGCTTATCTACTCCGGTCGTTCATCGGTGAGGTAGGCCGCTGGTTCAGCCACCCGTATCCCGACGTCAGGCGCAGGCCCGAAGGTTCATCGCCCATCTCGGTCGTGATCGTGGTCACCTCCCCAGCGGCCCCCGATCGAACCGTGCATGCCGTTCTCCGGCACACG
>JARLGQ010000305.1 GCA_031292675.1 Acidimicrobiales bacterium | reverse complement strand
GGTGTCGCCGCCGCGCCGGCCGACGCGTCGACACCGCCCAGTAGTCCACCCCAGGCGACCGTCCACGTCGTAGCCACAGGGTTGAACCAACCCAAGAAGCTCACCATCGCGCCCGACGGCGACCTGATCGTGGCGCTGTCCGGTGACGGAAACGCCCCTGCGACCTGCACCGACGGGAACGAGCCGTCGTGCCTCGACAACTCCGGTGCGATCGACCGAGTCACTCCGTGGGGAAACGTGAAGACACTGATCGGCGGGCTGCCGTCGGTGGCGGGTGGAGCCGGCACCGGGCAGACCGCCACCGGGCCGGCCGAGGCGCGTGTCATCGACGGCAAGCTGCAGGTCCTGTTCCAGAACACCAACATCGACCCGACCACGGGCCTCGAGAGCTATGGAACGGCAGGAAGCTTCCTCGGGGATCTCGTGAGGTTCCCGGCTTGGGGCCATTCGGGCTCGATCGAAGCGAGCTTCGGGCCCTTCGAAGCGGCCAACAACCCTGACGGGGGCGCAGGCAGCGGTGTCATGTTGGGTCTCGAGTCCGCCATCGACAGTGACCCGTACTCGTTCGTCCCCTACCACGGCGGCTACGCGGTGGCCGACGCGGCGGCCAACGACCTGCTCTTCGTGTCCTGCACCGGGAAGATCTCGGTGTTGGCCGTGTTCCCGGTGATCCCCGAGGTCGCTCCTCCGGGCACGCTGGGGCCGACCCAGACGACGCCGTTCTCGGGCACTGCCCAGCCCGTGCCGGACTCGGTCACGGTGGGGCCCGACGGCGCGCTCTACGTCGGGGAGCTGGGTGGCGTTCCGTTCAACACCGGGGTGTCGAGCGTCTATCGCGTCGTCCCGGGCCATGCGCCGACGGTCTACGCCACCGGGTTCACCGCTATCAGTGACATTGCCTTCGATTCGACCGGGCACCTGCTCGTCCTCGAGATCGACCAGGCGGGGCTCAACGATCCCGCGGCGGCATCAGGCGGGCTGCCGACCCCGGGGGCGATCATCCGGGTCGGTTGGAAGGGCTCGCAGACCATGGTGGCGTCCACCGGCCTGGAGTTCCCCACCGGCCTGGCGGTCGGCCCGGACGGTTGGGTGTACGTGTCGAACTACGGAGTCCTCCCGGCCACCGGCGGTCCCGGTGGAGTGAGTGGAGAGATCGTGAAGCTCCATCTCGGTCCCTCCGGGTCCGGGCCCTGGTCCGACGGGCACTGAGCGGACAGGGGAAGGCGTCTTCTAACTGGGACCTTCGATCACCCGGGAGCGGGCAGGAGGACCGCTCTGCTGTCGGGTGATCGACCGGGTCCCGAGGGGTCGGGTCGGGTCGGGTCGGGTCGGGTCGGGTCGGGTCAGGACCCGGTGCCGGCGGCCTTCCCTTGGGGCCCTTCTGCCCGGCGCCGGGTGCGCTCGGCTGCAGTGCGGATCCGTCGAGTGTCGAGGACGGCGAATTCGCCCTCGGCCTCCACGCACACGATCCCGTCCTGGACGAGGCGTCCCTTGCTCGTGACGCGGCGCCCGTCGCTGGCTACGACCTCGGCTTCGAATCGGGCTTCGACCTCGACCAGCGTGGGGCGGCGGAAGCGGATGGTCAACCAGACGGTAGGGCCCGCGGCGCCGCTGAGGTGGTTCGCAGCCGTAAGGACGATGTCGAAGGTGGCGGCGATGGCAGCTCCGTGCACCCAGCCGGGCCCCCCCTCGTACGGCGTCGTGAAGCATGCGGTGCCGATGGCCAGCGGAGGTTCGAACGAGATCACCACCGGGAGCGCGATGGGGTTGTAGCGGCCGACGACGGGGTCATAGGGCATTGCCAGGTCCATGGACGCGCTCGCGGCCTCAGGCCGCAGACCCGCAGGCACGTCGACGAAACGGGGGATGGGCTGCTCCGGGACATGGGCGGCCAGGACGTCGGCGGTGGAGTGCAGCTGCGACACGACCTTGTCGAGGACCTCGGCCGGGGCGGTGTTGGTCACGACCAGGTCGACGAGGCGGCGCACGGAGTCCGCGAGCTCGGCCATCGGTCGTTCTCGACCGGCGATGCCAGGGTGGAAGCTCCCCTGCACCTCTTCGCTCACCGTCTCCTTCTTCCTGTCGCTGCGCGTGTGTCGCCAGGCACGTGAGTGCGCTCCGGCGAGTCACTGTCTACCTGCCCGGGTGCGGGGCGATCACATCGGTGGCCGGCCCTGCGCCAGGGGACTGGCATCGGAGGTGTCCCTGAGCCCAGTGGGCGAGTCCGGAACCCCATTGGCAACCTGAACCCCACCGGCAAGGGGTCCCCAGGGTGGACGGGTCGGTGGGTCGACGGGTCGACGGGTCGACGGGTCGACGGGTCGACGGGTCGACGGGTCGACGGGTCGGCGGGTCGACGGGTCGGCGGGTCGACGGGTCGGGCTGTCGGCTGAACTGGAATCCGTTCTAATGTGAGATCGCCCCGTGGTCGGCGGAGGAGGAGCCAGATGCAAAAGGCACCCCTCCAGCATTGACGCCATGGACGACGTCTGAAGGAGATGCAATGCCGAGTCCCGGAACCGAGAATCTGACCTTCGAGCGTCATGGCGCCACGGCCGTGGTCATCATGAACAGGCCCGAAGCGAAGAACGCCCTCAGCCTTCCGATGCTGGTCGGCATGGTCGATGCCTGGGACGAGATCGACAGCGACGACGACATCCGCTGCGCCGTGCTGACCGGGGCGGGCGGGACGTTCTGCTCGGGCATGGATCTCAAGTCGTTGTCGTCTCCCGAGGCGGAGAAGTACCGGCACCGTCAGGAGGCCGATCCCGACCTGCACTGGAAGGCGCTGCTTCGCCACTACCAGCTGCGCAAGCCGCTCATCGCCGCCGTGGAAGGCTGGGCGGTGGCGGGTGGCACCGAGATCCTTCAAGCCACGGACATCAGAGTTGCGGGCGAAAGTGCCAAGTTCGGAGTCTTCGAGGCCCGCCGGGGCCTGTTCCCGCTGGGAGGGTCCACGGTCCGACTCAGACGCCAGATCCCGTTCACCGTCGCCATGGACCTCCTTCTCACGGCACGAGAGGTGAGCGCTCAGGAGGCCAAGGACATCGGGCTGATCGGCCGGGTCGTCCCCGACGGACAGGCGCTGGACGAGGCGCTTCGCATCGCCGAGGTGATCTGCGGCAACGGCCCCCTGGCGGTGGAGGCCATCAAGCGGTCGGTGCGCGAGACCGAGGGGATTCCCGAGGTCGAGGCATTGAAGATCGAGCTCGAGATCGGCTGGCCCGTCTTCGCGACCGAGGATGCCAAAGAAGGCCAGAGGGCGTTCGCCGAGAAGCGCACGCCCGAGTACAAGCGGCGCTGATGCCCGACGGAGAGCTGGGTGTCTCGGACTTCGGAATTTCGCCCGGCGGGCCCCCTACCGAGGCCGCCAGGAGGGCGGGGGCCCCGGAGGGGGACGAGTCGGCCCGTCGAGCGTCGGAGGATGTCCGCTTCGAACTGGCCGCCCAGCTTCGACGCATCACGAGTGCCATGGTGGGGTTGCCGATCTCCGACACCGACGTCGATGCCGCCACCGCGGCCGTCAAGGAAGTTGCCGACGGTCTCGAACGGGTGGCAGGTCCCGGCCGCCGGCTTCGGGCCCAGCCCGACCCGGTCGGCCATCCGCAGGAGTTCTTCCCGACGAGCCCCGTGATCGGCTTTGCCAATCCCGTGGCCCCGCCCGTCGTCGTCGAAGCGGTCGACGGCGAACTGAGAGGCACGGCGTATTTCGACTACCAGTACGAAGGGCCTCCCACGTGCGTCCACGGCGGTGTCATCGCCATGGTCTTCGACGAGATGCTGGGGGCGGCGAACATCATGGCAGGGAGCCCCGGGATGACCGGGACACTGACCATCCGGTACCGCAAGCCCACGCCGCTACGAACCCCGTTGCGTCTCGAGGCACGCTTCATGGGGAGAGAGGGCCGGAAGATCCGGACCTACGGCGCCATCTTCCACGAGCAGACGCTCACCGCCGAGGCCGAAGGGATCTTCATCGAGCTCGTCCCCCAGCGGTTCCTGGCCATCGTGAGCGAGAACTCCGACTCGCCCGACGCCATCGAGCAGGTGCGGGCCGACGCCCGCCGTTTGGGGTTCGACGACTCCTGAACACCCTGCGGTGAGTAGCGCCCGGGAGCACCGGGCACCCGGGGTCCTTTGGGACGGGCCCCCGGAGAATCCCAGGTGGATGGGGGTGCTCCGTCCCCGACCCTCGTGAGGCATACCACTCTGCGTGGTGGCGGTCTCAACACATCGGCGCCTCGCGCCGATACCCACCTGGGTGGCCGGGCGTTGCGGTCCCGGCCCGACGTGAGGACGGCTGGGGTTGAGCAAAAGAGCACGCCAGGACGGCAAATTCGTGTCGCGGCGGAGGGTGGCGCCCGCGCCCGGTGCCGCATTGGGCGCTGTGGGCACGGACCCCGCCGCCACGAGCCCCGGCCCCGGAGCCTTGGACCCCGCCTTCGCCGGCCCGGCTGCCATGGGCCCGGCCGATACGCCGCCTCTCGCTGCGCTGGCCGACGAAGACCTGGCCGTGTTCCTGGACATGTCGAACGAGATCTTCGGTGTCTTCGACCTCGAGCAGGGCGTGGTGTGGACCAACGGAGCGGCGGCGGCCCTTCTCGGTTACGACGAAGAGGAGCTGGCGCAGGTGTCCCTGGTGGACCTCATCCACCCCGACGACCTGGTCGAGGCCCTCTCCCTGTTCGATCGCCCCGAAGGCGACGCAGAGCCGTCGGGGATCCAGTCCCGCTACCGGTGCAAGGACGGCAGCTGGCGCTGGCTCGAATGGACGGCTCGCATCGCTCCTGAGACCGGCCTCGTCTACGGAGCGGCTCGCGACGTGACCGACCACCATGTCGCCCAAGCCGCACTCGGTGCCAACGAAGCTCGGCTCCAGGCGATCCTGGACCACTCGAACGCGGCCATCTTCGTGAAGGACCGGGTGGGCCGCTACGTCCTCGTCAACGAGGCGTTCCTCCGCGCCTCGAAGTTGGACCGCAGCGAGGTGCTGGGCAGGACGGCGAGCGAGATCTGGCCCGGTGCACCCATCGACGACAGCGACTGGCGCGTCCTCGACGACGGTGAGGCGTTCACACGCGACGACATCGTCCATCTCGACGACGGTCCTCACGTCATGATGACGGCCCGGTTCCCTCTGCTCGACGCGTCGGGCGCGGTGACGGGGATGGCGGCCATTTCGACGGACATCACCGATTGGACCAAGGTCCAGGCCGCCCTGGGTGAGCGCCAGCGTCTCCTCGACACGGTCATCCGGGCATGTCCGGACATCGTCACCGTGGTGGACGGCCAAGGACGAGTCCGGGAGATAAGCGAGGCCTCGGCTCGGATCCTCGGATACGACCTGCGCGATCCCGTTCACGGGGAGCTCGAGTCCCTCGTCCATCCCGAAGACCTCGCTCGTGTCCGTGATGAGGTCGCCGAGGTCTTCTCGGATCCGGACGCCCAGCTGGATGTGAAGTGTCGGGTGCATCACGCGGACGGGCGCTGGGTCGTGCTCGACACGCGGGGGCAGGCGATCGTGGGCGACGACGGCAAGACCGCAGGAGCCGTAGTCGTCTCGCGTGACGTGACCGACGAGCTCGAGGTCGAAGCGGAGATGCACGTGGCCGTCGAGGCGGCCGAGCAGGCCAGCAAGGCGAAGAGCGACTTCCTTTCACGCATGAGCCATGAGCTGCGCACTCCGCTCAACAGCGTGTTGGGTTTCTCCCAGCTCCTCGAGATGGACGAGCTGCCCGACCACCACGGGGAAGCCGTCGGCCACATCATGCGGGCCGGCCGGCACCTGCTGAACCTGATCGACGAGGTCCTCGACATCGCCCGCATCGAGTCGGGCAACCTCGAGCTCCTGTTGGAGCCCGTGGCGATACGCCAGGTCCTCACGGATGCCATCGACCTCACCCGTCCCCTCGCCGAGCGGCGTGACATCGCCGTGGTGGCGGACCTCGAGCCCTGTCCGGACACGCTCCACGTCCTCGCCGATCGGCGCAGACTCCTCCAGGTCATGCTGAACCTGCTGTCGAACGCGGTGAAGTACAACCGCACCGGCGGCCGTGTCGGTGTGTCCGCCGCCGCCGCCGCTCCCGAGCTCATCCGCATCACCGTCACCGACACGGGCAACGGGATCAGGAGCGAGGACATCGACCGCGTGTTCGAGCCCTTCGACCGGCTCGGTGCCGAGTCCAGCGGAGTGGAGGGCACCGGTGTCGGCCTCACGTTGTCGAGATACCTGGTCGAGCGCATGGAAGGCGCCATCGACGTGCACTCGGTGCTCGGCGAAGGCACCACCTTCAGCGTCGACCTGCCGACGGCGGCCCCACCTGAGGTCCCGGTCCCGGCGCCTCGGTCACAACTCGGCGAGGCGCCCAGCGTCGCCACCCTGCGCGTCCTGCACATCGAAGACAATCTCGCCAACCTCGAATTGGTCGAACAGGTGCTGACGAGGTCGGGAGTGGTAGAGCTCCTGGCGGCCATGTCGGGGAGCCTCGGGCTCGAGTTGGCGCGTGAACACCACCCGCACCTCGTCCTTCTCGATCTCCATCTCCCGGACATGCCCGGGACGGAACTGCTCGACGCCCTGCAGTCCGATCCTCGGACCGCGGACATCCCGGTCGTGGTGGTGACCGCTGACGCCACACCCTCGCAGATCGAGCGGTTGCGTGACATCGGCGTCGCCGCCTACCTCACCAAGCCCATCGACATCCGGGACCTGCTCGGAGTGGTGGAATCGGTGACCCGCATCGGGAGTCTCCCGTGAGATCCCCGTTGACGCCGGTCGAGGTCCCGGTCCAGGCCCCGGATCCGGCTCCGGCTCCGGCTCCGGCTCCGGATCCGGCTCCCGCTCCGGCTCCGGCTCCGGCTCCGGCTCCGGCTCCGGCCTTCGGGGCACCCGGCGCGCCCACGACACCCGAATCACCTCTGGCGGCTGTGCCGGTCCCTGCTCCCACGGGTCGGCCCGCTCCGATGGTGACCGGTGTCGCCGGCACGACCGGCACGACCGGCACGACCGGCACGACCGGCACCGTCGGCGCGATCGGGAGCGAGGCGTCTGTTCCGCCACGCGCCCAGTTGGCCGCGTTCCTCGAGCTGTCGGCTCAGATGTTCTGCGTCACGGACTTCACCAGCGCGCTCGTGTGGTGGAACGCCGCATTCGAGAGGGCGCTCGGCTACAGCCCCGAAGAGCTGAAGGGACTGCGGCTCGACGATCTCGTCCATCCCGACGACCGTGAAATCCGCAGAGCGTCGGAGGCCGTGCTGGCTGCCAACGGCGAGGCAGGGTTGACCCAGGTGCGCCTGTGCACGCGGCACGGGGAATGGCGGTGGCTCGAATGGACCACACGCGTCGACTTCACCCGCCGGCGGGTGTACGGAGCGGCCCGGGACGTCACCGACCGGCGTCGCGACGAGATCGCCCTGAGCCAGAGCGAGGCGCGACTGCGGGGCATCATGAAGTACTCGCCGTCGGCCATCTTCGTGAAGGACCTCGAAGGCCGGTATCTCCTCGTCAACGACGAGTTCTCACGTGCGACCGGCGTCGCCGTGGACGACGCTATCGGCCGGACCGCCGCGGAATGCTGGGGGGAGGATGCTCCCGCCATCTCAGACGGCGAGCGTGAGCTGCTGAAGCACGGGGCGGGCTCCGTCATCAACAGCGAGGAGCCCCTGCACACCACCCACGGTCGCCGAGAGTTCATGGTCAGCCGGTTCCTGCTGCGCGACGAGCAGGGCGAGCCCTACGCCATCGGCGCCATCGCCTCGGACACCACCGAGCGACGAGGCGCTGAGAAGGCCCTTGCCGCACGCGACCGCCTGCTGGACTCCGTGATCAGAGCCAGCCCGGACATGATCACCTTGATGGACCGCACCGGGAAGATCCATCAGATCAGCGAGACCGAGCGGGCCCTGTTCGGCCACCCGCACGAGGTGTTCACCCGGGGCAACGTATTCGACTTCGTGCACCCCGACGACCGTGACGATGTGGCCTCGCTGTTCATCCGCATGGTGACGGGAGCGGTTTCGCACCTCCACCTTCGCTACCGAGCGCACCATGCCGAAGGGCATTGGGTCGCCGTCGACTCCCGCGCTCAGACCGTGTTGGACGCCGAGGGGCATTTCGCGGGCGCCGTAGTCGTCTCACGCGACATCACGAAGACGCTCGAGTCCGAGCAGCGCCTGCAGGTGTCGCGCGAGAACGCCGAGCAGGCCAGCCGGGCCAAGAGCGACTTCCTCTCGCGGATGAGCCACGAACTGCGCACGCCCCTCAATTCCATCCTCGGGTTCGCGCAGCTGTTGCAGATGGACGACCTTCCCGGCCAGCAGGCCGATGCCGTGGACCACATCCTGCGTGCCGGGCGCCACCTGCTCGACCTGATCGACGAGGTGCTCGACATCGCCCGGATCGAGTCGGGCTACCTCGAACTGACCCTCGTGCCCGTGGCGGTCGACGAGATCGTCTCGGAGGCTCTGGAGCTGACCAACCCCATAGCAGCGCGCGCCGAGGTGGTGATCCGATCCAGCATCGACCCCAGAGACGGGTACGTGGTCACCGCCGACAGGCAGCGCCTGATGCAGGTCCTGCTCAACCTGTTGTCCAACGCCGTGAAGTACAACGGGCCGGGGGGTCGGGTCGACGTCACCTGTGGGCAGGGCAGTCCCGGTCGCCTCAGACTGGCCGTGGCGGACACCGGACGCGGCATCCGGTCCGAGGACCTCTACCGAGTCTTCGTGCCCTTCGACCGGCTCGGGCTCGAGCACACCGGCATCGAGGGATCCGGCGTGGGCCTGGCCCTGTCCCAGCACCTGTGCCAGCGCATGGGCGGGGAGCTCGGTGTCGAGTCCGTGCCGGAGGTGGGGAGCACCTTCGTCGTCGAGCTCCCGACGTCTGAGCCGGCAACCGTCCCGAGGCTCGGAGGCTTCGGGCACGGCCACGGCGACGGGACCGGCAACCAAGACGGCGTCGGGGTCGGCACGGGGGTCGGAGAAACCGGGGTCGGAGAAACCGGGGTCGGAGAAACCGGGGTCGGAGAAACCGGGGTCGGAGAAACCGGGGTGAGTGTGATAGCCGAGAACCGGGTCGGTGTGGTCGGCCGGATGGGTGTGGTGGGCCGGACGGGTGTGGTCGGCGAGGCCGGGGACCAGCTGTCCGACGCCGGACGCGACATGGACGGCGCCCTCGACCGGTTCCCTGAGGCGGGCCGGTCGTTCCGGGTTCTGCTGGTCGAGAACAACCTGACCACGCTCGATCTCGTGGAGCGCGTCCTGTCGCGGCGGCCCGGCACCGAGGTGCTGGCGGCGATGCAGGGCGGCCTGGGAGTGGACCTCGCCCGGGAGCACGTGCCCGACATGATCCTGCTCGACCTCTACCTCCCGGACATGACGGGGAACGGGGTCCTGGACCGTCTGGCCGAGGACCCGGCCACCGCCGGCATCCCGGTTGCCGCCGTCGGCGCCGACGTGCCCGCGCAGCACGTGCGCCAACTGCTCGGCCGGGGTGTCATCGGGTTCCTGGCCAAGCCGATCGACGTTCGGGGTCTCCTGTCACTCGTCGACGCGGTGCGCGCGGCACGGGGAACCTGAGACGACCGCGGCCTGGGCCGCGCCGCCGGGTCAGATGGCC
>JARLGQ010000304.1 GCA_031292675.1 Acidimicrobiales bacterium | reverse complement strand
GGCCACGAGGACCCCACCCGGCCGAAACCCGGGGCCGGACTCGGTGCTAACCTGGGGGGAACGACGCGGGGTGGAGCAGTCTGGTAGCTCGTCGGGCTCATAACCCGAAGGTCGGAGGTTCAAATCCTCCCCCCGCCACCAACAGGTGTTCACGAAAGTGACGCTGGAGCAGCAACCGAGTCCCGGTTTCCATTGTGGAGGTCGGGACTTTCGGTTTCCCGGGGGCCGGGATGGCGCGGGTCGAGACCGGCGGGGCGCACACGCGTGGTGCTCGCGAGGATCCTCCGGGTCAGGTGTCGGGATGGTCCGCGGTGGGCGCGTGGCGCGGGAGCAGCCACACGAGCCCGAGGCAGAGTGTGGCGATGCCCCCGACGACGGCCACGCTCACCGTCACGGCATGATCGAATTCCTGGGGACTCGCGCCCGGTCGTGCAGCACTGAAGGTCGCCAGAACCTCCAGTCGGGGCCGATCCGAGACTCTCCTGTCCCCCAGGGTTCAGGCTCGTGACGGCGCGATGACCGTCTCGCCGTACCGCTGGAGAGTTTCGAGGGCGTGGGCCAACGAGTCGCCCGGCACACTGGTGTGAGCCCAGGTCACGCCTAGCCCGACAAGTTTCTGGAGACCCCAGAGATGTGCATCAGGCCGGAATGCCTCGCTCCCGGGAGCGCCTCCTTCGGGAGTTCCGAAGGCGACGTCGATCTCGGCGCGGTCGCGGCCTGCCTCATCGACGAAGCGCCACAACTCGTCGAGCATTTCCCCCAGATCCTCGACCGTCTCGAGGGGTGGGGTCTTGGTGGTCTGAGAGATGGCTCGCGGTGCCGGAAACGGCGTCCAGCCGTCGCCGTAGCGGGCCACCCGGCGACGGGACTGACGACTGTTTCCTCCGATCCACAACGGTGGCAGGGGGGAAGGCTTGGGATTGGCGGCGAGGCCGGCGGCTGCGATCCCAGCACCCTCGTACGTGAAGTCGTCGTCTGACCAGACTCCGCGGATCACTTCGACCGCTTGGTCGAAGAGCGCATTGCGCTGCTTGAAATCGACACCGAGTGCCTTGTATTCGCCTCTCAGGTAACCGGTGGCGACTGCCAGCGTGAATCGCCCCCCGGAAAGCGTGTCGAGTGTCGCCACCATCTTGGCAACGATCAAAGGATGTCGGTATGGGAGCACCACGATGTTCGGGATGAGACGGATCCGCTCGGTCACGGCTGCACAGAACGACAGGGCCACGAACGGGTCGAGGGCGTCGTGACCTCCACTGTGCAACCATTTGGCGGTGGGAGCTGGATGGTCCGTGAATCCGATCCCGTCGAAGCCGCTCCTCTCGGCGGTTTGGGAGAATTGCTCAAGGGCATCCCTTTTCAAGAGGTCGGGGCTGTAGGGATGCGCAATCAGGGGGTAGGTGACGGAAAATTTCACAGTTGAAGGCTAGCCGGCGGCACATCAAACGCACCGAGTTCACGATCACCGTTCACGGAAAGAGGGATTTCTCTCCGCCGTGGGCGCACCGCCTCAAGTGAGGCCCGGTGGAGGCCTTGGCTCACACAAACGAATCGATGGCAGAACGTGCTGGGCGACGACTGCAGCTCGGGATGAGCTGTGAACTGGAGAGACGACATGGTTGAACTGGATCCGGTTACGGAGCTGAGCGCCTTCAGCAGCGCCGACGCGTCTCCTACACAGTGGGCGATGGGACGGCGGGAGCTACGGAATGCCGAAATCTACTGGCTGACCACAATACGTCCGGAAGGGCGGCCGCACGTTACGCCACTGTTGGGAATCTGGTTGGACGGTGCGTCGTATATCTGCACCGGCGCCACCGAACGCAAGGCTAAGAATCTCGCGCAGAACCCACATTGCATACTCACGACAGGATGCAACGGACTCGACGGTCTCGACCTCGTCATTGAAGGGGAAGCCACAAAGGTGAGCGACCCCGCCGAACTCGCAAGCATTGCCGACACATTCGAGGTGAAATACGGGGCCCATTTCACGGCACCCGAGGGCACCTGGTTCGGTCTCGGTGACAGCATCCGGCGAGATGAGGTCGCCGTGTACCGAATTGCTCCCTCGACTGCCTTCGGATTCGGCAAAGGCGCCGTGTTCAGCCAGACGCGGTGGAAGTTCTCCTAATTCGCTGTGTGGTGGCGGTCACGGCGAGTTCGGCCGAGCTCCAGCCGCAGACGGCGGTGCTCATCCGCGAGCAGGTCGCGAGCATCAACACCTGCCTGTTCTGTATGGACGCGTCCCGTTGGTACGCCCTGAAGGTATCTTCGGACAACGCAGCGCGCTTCGACGCACTGGCGGAGTATCACACGAGCCCACTGTTCACCGATGCTGAGCGGGCCGCCCTGGACTATGCGACCGAGCTCACGTCGAACAAGCAGGTGACCGCGAACACGTTTTCACGCTCGCCCGCTACTACAGCGAGCGGGAGATCTGTGACATCGTGTGGCTCGTCGCGAGCGAGCATCTCTACAACGTGAGCAATATCGGCCTCAACATCGGTTCGCACGGCCTGTGCGAGCTGAGCCCACCATCGAGGTCGAATATGGCCAGTTTGGGATCGAAGGCACCGTCCCATGGTCAAGACGAGAACGCCCCGGTCTCGTCCCACTGAGAGCTCGATCGAATCGTCGTTCTCGACCTCGCGGGGGCAGCAGCTTCCGGGAGGCATCGGTCGGGCAGCGGCATCCCAGCTCGCCTGCGTTGGCAGAAGGATGACTCCGAGCGTCGACGTCCCCGTGCTGCTCGACTTCCGTGGTGGGTGAGGCCTCTCTACACGGAACTGATGTCAGCGGGGCGCACCCGGGGCGGTAGCGGTCGACCGGGTCGGTGCCCGGGACCGGCCACCGCGTCGACGTCTCGCGGACCGAGGCGTTCACCGCAGGACGCGCACACCAGCACGGCATCGACAATCGCGCCGCATCCCTTGTGGACGACCTGCAGCGGCGGTCCGGAGGGGGCGGCGTGCTTGTCCCCCCACTGCCGCATGGCGGTGAGCACGGGCCAGAGGTCGCGTCCTTTGTCCGTGAGCCGGTAGTCGTAGCGCGGTGGGTGCTCCGAATACCGCACCCGGGTCAGGACACCCTCGTCGACCAGTCGTCCGAGACGCTGCTGGAGGATGTTTCGTGAGATCCCCAGCCGGCGCTGGAAGTCGTCGAAGCGACTGACGCCCAAGAAGGCGTCCCGCACGACGAGCATGCTCCACCACTCGCCCACGACCTCGAGGCACTGGGCGACCGAGCAGTCCATATCGGCGAAGCTCTTCCGTTCCACGTTCCCAGCCTAGTGGGTTGCATTATGAAACGCAATCGGGTACAGTGCGTTGCGTGACAGGACTGTCTACGCTTCCGGAAAGTTCCACGCCGATGGCCGGGGCCCGTCGGTCGGCGGTCTTCGTGGTGACTGCGCTGGGTGCCTTCATGGCGTCCCTCGACCTCTCCATCGTCAACGTCGCCTTCCCGGCCCTCGAGCGCACCTTCCCGCACGATTCGAGGGCTGCCTTGGCGTGGGTGATCACCGGCTACAGCATCGTGTTCGCGTCGTTGCTCGTCACCGCCGGTCGGACCGCCGACCGCATCGGCCGCCGCCGCGTGTTCTTCACCGGATTAGCGGTGTTCGGCCTGGGGTCCGCGTTGTGCGGATTAGCGCCGTCGGTGGACCTGCTGGTCGCCGGTCGGCTGGTGCAGGGCGCCGGAGCAGCCGCCATGTTGCCCGCTTCATTGGGGCTTCTCCTCGGTGCGTTTCCGACCGAACGGCGTTCCCAGGTCGTGGCGATGTGGGGAGGGGTGGGAGCCCTGGCGGTGGCAACCGGTCCCTCTCTCGGAGCGGCGCTCATCTCGGCTGGCGGGTGGCGATGGGCGTTCTACGTCAATCTTCCGGTCGGAGCCCTGGCCTGGGTGTTGGGACGGCGAGTCCTGGCTGACTCCAAGTCCGAGGAGGTGCGGGCCCGTCCTGACTATCTGGGGGTCGTGCTCGTGAGCTCGGCCTTGGCAGCTTTGGTTCTGGCCATCTCGGAGGGCCCGAGCTGGGGCTGGTCCAGCGGAAGAGTGGTGGCGTGCCTTGTCGTCACCGCCGGCCTCGGTGCGGCTTTCCTGTACCGCTCGGCCCGTCACGCTGCGCCGATACTGGACCTGACCCTTTTTTCATCCCGGTCCTTCATCGTGGCCAACACGGCCACCCTGCTCTACGCCATGGGGTTCTTCGCCATGCTCCTGGGCAACATCCTCTTCCTCACTTCGGTATGGCACTACTCCATCCTGCGGGCGGGCCTGGCCGTCACCCCCGGACCGCTCGTCGTCGCGGCGGTATCGGGCCCCGCCGGTCGGCTCGCCACCCGCGTCGGGTTCCGACGCGTGCTCCTCGTGGGGACGGCGTGCTTCGCGGGCGGGCTCGTCTGGTACGCGACCCGGGTCGGTGTGGAGCCCGCCTACCTGGCGACCTGGCTGCCGGCGACATTGATCACCGGTCTCGGGATCGGGCTCACCTTCCCGGTGCTCAGCGCAGCGGCGGTATCCAGCCTGCATCCCGAGCGCTTCGCCGTCGGCAGTGCCGTCAACCAGACCGCCCGGCAGGTGGGGGGCGCCGTCGGTGTGGCTCTGCTCGTGGTCATCCTCGGGACTCCGCGCACCGCTGTCGCCGCTCTCGGGAACTTCCGGCACCTGTGGTGGTACGCGGCCTCGATGGCGGTGGCGTCGGGCCTCTCCTGCAGCCTCCTGCGCCCTGGCACTGCCGGTGCAGCCCGACGAGTGACCTCGACGAGGATGGGCGCACTGCGCCGCGCCGTGGTGGGGAGCCTTTCCACCGCGTCACGGTCCACCACCGCACCCCCGGGCTGCGAGCCCTGACCACCCGGGACTTCCCGCCAACCCCCGGCGCGGTCAATGCAAGACGACGCGGACGAGGAGCACCCCCGCTCCCAGGAGCGCTCCCACCACGATCTGCAGGAGACCTTGGGTTCCCGAGACCCGGCTGCGCTGGGTGGCGATGATCTCGAAGACGGCGAGCGCGGCCGCACTGCTCCACAGCGCTCCGGTCACCCCGGTGGCGAGGGAAACGCCCGCCGCCCACAGGATGGCGAGCACCGCGATCGGGATCACCGCTCCTTTCATGATGGCCGCCTCTCGCAGGAGGGCCCGCCAGAGCGCGTCGGCCGAAAGGGTGTCCCGGGTCTTGAGCCGGTCTCCGACCACGGTTGCATACGTGTGGGCGAGCCAGTAGAGGGCGAGGACGATGGCGGTGGCGGCGATGGTTTCGCCGAAGGTCTCGTGGCGGGTGCTTTCGGCAGCGAGCACGGCTCCGACGGCGATGGTCCCGTAGATCACGCCCGAGGGATTGTCGTCGGGCTCCACCCACCTGGAGATCGCCGACGCGACTCTCCCGATTCCGGGACGGGGAAGGTGACGAGCTGGCTCCGGAGCTGTGTCGGTCATCCCAGCATCATGCCGCCGGACGCCGGAGACCTCCGATGTCCGGGCCGGGTCACGGCAGTGGACCGCCCGCCCAGGTCACCGCAGGGCGGACAGCTCGAGGAGGGCTCCTCACGGTGTGGTCGATCTGGGCGACATTGAGGGGTCTCGTGAGGAACGCACTGGCTCCCGCCCAGATGAACCGAGCCTCGTCTCGAGGGGCAGGATCGTCTGTCGGCGCGCCACGGCCACTGGTCCTCAGGGGGTGACAATCGAGCCTGTCACCGCGGACCTGTACGCGGCGTCCACGAGCTCGTGAGCTCGCAGTGCGTCGTCGAAGCCTGGCCGGGCCGGATCGCCGGCCTGCACGCACTGCACCCAATGCCGGTCGGCAGGGTACGTGTAGAAGACGAAGTCGCGCCGAGGCAGGGCGAGCATGGTGAAGAACTCCTCTCGAAGTGCACCGAGGTCAGGGCGCTCCGGAGCGGCATCGGGTCGTTGCACGAGGTAGCTGTCCTCGGCGGCACCCACGATGAAATCGGTGGTGGCTTCGACCGCACCGTTCTCGAAGAAGACCTCGAACCGCCGCTCCTCGCGTCCCCGCACACCGTTGAAGACGCTGAGGATGTTGCCGACCACACCGGACGTATGCTCGACCGTGACCGCCGCCACGTCCTCCACGTCGTACCCGAACACGGCCCGGGTGCTCGCCGATACCCGCACAGCGGGACCGAAAAGCCAACACACCAGGTCCGCGGCGTGGATGGAGTGCTCCAAGAGCGCGCCCCCTCCGGCCTGGTCGCGCTGAGAGCGCCACGAACTGTGTCCCGGGACGACCGCGCCCGTGGGCCAGTATTGGTCGTCTCGCAGCGTGTAGGCCATGGGTGCGCCGAGCTCCTTGGAGTCCACGAGCCCGTAGATCCTGTTGACGATGGGATGGAAGCGCGAGTGGAACCCGACCTGTGCCGGGCGCGTCGCTGTCGCCACCGCGGCGCAGAGCTCCCGGACCACGCCAAGAGTCGGTGCCAGCGGTTTCTCGCAAAAGAGGGCCTTGCCCGACGCCAGAACCGACAGGACGAGGTCGCGATGCGTCGACGTGGGCGACGTGATCATGACGGCGTCGATGTCGGCATCGTCGACGACGCGCCGGGCGTCGTCGCTCAAGTACTCGAACGGGCAATTGCGCGCCGCGGCGGTCCGGGACGCCTCGGAGGGGTCAGCCGCACCCACCGCGACGATCTCGCCGTCCTCGGACATCTTGCGCAGCCCGTCGGCGTGGATCTGCCCGATATTGCCGCAGCCGATGAGCCCGATCCTCAGCGGTCGCTGTGCCCTGGTCGCCCCGTCGCCGTGCTGTCCCGGCGTCATCCTGTCGGTTGTGGTGCACGCTCGGCGGCACCTGCTCGGCGGTGCGGAGCCGACCGGGTCCGACCGGGAGCCACGCCCACCCGCAGAGCCGGTCCGAGCCCGGCCGCCGCGGTGAGCTCGTCGAGCGCGGCGGGAATGTAGAGGGCGAGGTCCGACAGACGCGGCACGGTCTCGGCACAGGCCATGAGACCCCAGTTGAGGATGCCCCGGTAACTCATGACCGTGATGTTCAGTCCTGCGCCGTCCATGACCGGGCCCAGGGGGAAGCCGGCCACGAGCTCGGCGCCCGAGAGATACAGCGGGAAGTCGGGCCCGGGCACGTTGGAGATCACCAGACTGTGGATGGGCCGGTGGTGATCGGCCAGCTTCAGGCGCGTGTAGGCGCGGGCCGCGGTCGAGAACACGTTCGGGGTGGCGTGCTCCGCCCAGTTGAGCAGCACGTCGGCCCCCAGGGCGTTGTGCTCCTCCTTGGCCCCCTTCGTGCCCTCGCGGATGACACGAAGCCGTTCGACGGGGTCCTCGATCTGGCACGGTAGCGCCACGAACATCGCCGACACCTTGTTGGCGCCCCGCTGGTTGGCCACCGTTGGCGCCGTCGACACCGGGACCGTCGCCACGAGGGGGTCGTCGGGCAACTCGTCACCGTCGAGCAGGTACCGCCGCAGAGCGCCCGTGCACACGGCGAGAACCACGTCGTTGAGGGTGGTGTCACAGGCCCGCCTCACGCGCTTGGCGTCTTCCAACGCGATGGACGAGAACGCCACACGCCGGTGTGGGGTGATGGACGCGTTGAGCGACGTACGGGGGGTGGTGAGCGGCAACGCGGCGTGTCCGGACCCTCGCGCCCGTACCCGCTTGACGTCGAGCAACGCCCTTCCGGTGCGCCATGCGAGCTTCGTCATCCCGACCGGCCGCACGAGGCGGGTTCCGAGTGACTGCGCCACGAGTTTGAGCTCCGAAGGGAGGTGTTCGTCCACCGAGGGCGGGTTGTCGGGTGTGGGGCGGGGTGGGGGTTCGGGTTCGAGGTCGAAGAGCTGCGACAGCAGCTCCGCGCCCGAGACACCGTCGATGGTGCAGTGATGGATCTTCGTCACCACGGCGATCTGGTTCCCGTGCAACCCTTCGACGATGTACATCTCCCACAGTGGCTTGGCACGGTCCAGCTGGCGGCTGCAGACGTCGCCCACGAACCGGGCCAGTTCGTCGACGCCGCCAGGGGCGGGCAGGGCCGAGTGGCGGATGTGGTATTCGATGTCGAATGTCGGATCGTCGACCCAGTAGGGGTGGCCCAGGCGGAAAGGCACCTCGACGAGCCGCCTGCGGAAGATCGGGGCCAGCTCGAGCCGCGAGCTCACGAGGTCGCGCATCTTGTCGAAGGAGTACTGGCCCGGGACGGTGGAGGGGTCGAAGATGGCCGCCATCGACACGTGCATGTGCAGGCTGGATGTCTCCAGGTACAGGAAAGTCGCGTCAAGTCCGGTGAGCTGTTCCATGGTCGTCTCGCCCTCGCTGGTCGGTCCTGTCCGCGAATCCTTCGGAAACCTGCCTCCCCGACGTGCGCCATCTTCGCGCCATGAGCGAGGATGGTGCCATGGCATGGGCATGGGTGTACCTGGCCGTGAGCGTGGTGGGCGCGTTGCTCGTGGCGAACGCCTTCCGGCCGGCGCGGCACCCGATTCTCGGGGTCCCGAGCTTCTTCGCCGGCTGGTACACGGCGGAGATGCCTGTCTGGCACATCGTGTGGCAGGTGGGCGCCACCGTGGCCTTCGGCGTCGAGGGTGCACTTGGATCCTGGCCCGGCTGGGTGGCCCTGGGGGTCAACGCGGCCTCGTGGACAGGGCTCGTGGTCCACGCCCGGGTCTCGGGCTCAGCGCGCCACGTCTTCACCATGGCCGAGGAGGAGGTGCCCCTGCCGGGGACGGACGGGGATGTCCTCCCCCTACACGGGGGCCACACCATGTGGCGATTCCCTCGGCTCATCTACCCGTTCCCGCGCCCGGCCCGCTCGGTGCAGGTGGTCCGGAACATCGACTATGCGGGCGACGGTGCCCGGGCGCACAGACTCGACGTCATCCGGCGGCGCGCCGCCCCTCCCACGGGTGCGCCTGTCCTGGTCTACATCCACGGGGGCGCGTGGGTGATCGGGGACAAACGCGAGCAGGGACTCCCTCTCATGCACGAGCTCGCCCGCCGGGGCTGGGTGGCCGTGACGATCAACTACGGGCTGAGCCCCAAGGCCACGTGGCCCGATCACATCGTGGATTGCAAGCGGGCCGTGGCCTGGGTGCGCGAGCACATCGCCGAGTACGGCGGTGACCCCGGGTTCATCGCCGTGTCCGGGGGATCGGCGGGAGCGCACCTCGCCGCCCTGCTGGCGCTCAGCGGCGGTGACCCCGAGTTCCAGCCCGGGTTCGAAACGGCCGACACCTCGGTGGACGCGTGCGTGCCCTTCTACGGCGTGTACGACATGGCCGCCGGGCGCGGCACGTCGAGGTACGACGAGGGACTCCTGGCGCTGCTCGAGCGCCGTGTGTTCAAGCGGCGGCTGGCGGACGACCCCGGGATCTTCGAGTCCGCGTCCCCGCTCCACCGCGTGCACCCCGACGCGCCGCCGTTCTACGTGATCCACGGGACGAACGACACGCTTGTGCCGGTGGCCGACGCCCGGGCCTTCGTGAGCGCCCTCCGGGCCGTGTCGAAGGCACCGGTGCTCTACGCCGAGCTCCCGTACACCCAGCACGCCTTCGACGTGCTCCCCTCGGTGCGCACCGCCCACGCCGTGGCCGCCGTCGTGCGGTTTCTCGAGGGCGCCCGGTTCCGCCGCGCCGAAGCCGTCCCGGCCCGGGAGACCGAGACACCGACCGCGTCGTGACGCCACCGTCGGGGACCCCGCGCCACCTCGGTGCGAGCTCGGGAATCGTCCTGCATGGAAGGGATGTGCGGAACGCGTCGATCCTGGTAGAGGGGGCTGGAATCACGGGGTCTGGGTAGTCGCTACCCGTCAGACGGCGGTCTTTCCCCAATCCCAACTCTGCGGTTCTCCTGGGAGTATCCCAGGATTTCCCTGGGGGCCGAACCCCGCACCGCAAGCCCAAGTGAAACGATGGGTCGGGGACGTCGTGGAAAGGGTGATGATGCGGACCGGGGCGAGGCTTGCGATCTTTCTGGCGATCACGTCGCTGCTTGTCGCTTCATGCTCGGGGGCCAGCTCGGCCACCAAGCACAAGCACGAGCTCAAGCACGAGCAAGCGAAAGCGCAAGCACAGGCACTGCGGTACAAGGAAGAGATCAGGCAGGCGATGCTCAAGCGTGCCCAGGCACTCAAGGCTGCTCACCCACTCGTGACTCCCACCACCGCCCCTGGGACCACGACGAGCGCCGCTGCGAACCCCTCGACCATCTCGACAGTGCCGACCGAGACAAAGGGGCAGACTCCGGCCGTCAATCCGGGCCTGACATTGTCCAAACACAAGATCCTCTTGGGCGTCACCCCATCGGTAACGTCGGTGCGCCAGCATGTAGGCCACGCTCGACATCGTCACGGCCATGGGCACAATCACGGCCTGCATCTGCCACATAATCACTAACTGAAGTCCTTGCGCCCCCCGATGGGCCTTCCCGTTTGGCGGGCCGGGAATCAGCGTGGCTCGTCCACGGCCAACGCCTCGACAGGCTCGTCCCTCGGACCACGCACCGCCGGAAGACGCGCTACGAACAGCGAGCGGGTGCCCTTGCACGCCGACCTGACGATGCTCGCCCAACCGACCACGGCGCTCGCCCAGGGCCGGAGTCGTTCCGCTGGCGGCGCAGCGCCGCCTATGGCCTGGTCGTGCCACAGGGGCTTTGGCGCGCCGGCACTCCGTCGGAAGCACAGGGGCAACGGTTGACCAGGTGAAAGGGGAGGGCTTCGGCACTCTCGTTTCGCGTGCGGGGATTCACGCCTTGTGCAGGAGTTTCGCCGACCGCTTCGCATTTGCCTCATAGCCGCGGCATCTGACGTAGCATCACTAGAACGCGTTCCCGCGTCGGACCTGGGGTGCCGTCGGGACTTGGTCTCGGCTGTCACGACTCCTGCCACATGGGGGTGCGGACAGGTCGGAAAGTCGGCATGGCAAGCTTGGGTGCACCCTGGGGAGAGGGTCGCACGCTCGGAAATGGGGACACAGAGGGGGGCTTGGTGAACGCGAACCGAGAGAGGGTGCGGATGCGAGCGCGCCGGGGTGGTCCGGCCCGCCCGTTCGCGCTACGGACCGGGGTCGTCATCCTACTCTCCGTGTGTGTCCTGACCCTGGCTGCCTGCTCGTCGAAGGGCTCGGCGTCGTCGTCGTCGACGACGACCCAGGCGTCGACTCCCACGGGCGGGTCGGGTTCGTCCGGGACATCGGGCTCCTCGCCCGGGGTCACGGCCACGTCGGTGACGGTGGGCCAGGTGGACGACCTCTCCTCCCCCATCCCGGGGTTGTTCAAGGGGGCCGAGGACGGCACCAAGGCGTATTTCGCCTACATCAACAGCATGGGCGGCGTGAACGGCAGGAGGCTGATCCTCGACGCCCAGGACAGCACCTTCCAGGGCGGCCAGGTGGCCACCGTCACGGGCACCCAGATCCGGACGGAGTTCGCCCTCGTCGGCGGCTTCTCGCTCCTGGACTCGGCCGAGAAGCCCCTTATCGACATCGCCCATGTGCCCGACGTCGGGTTCTCGCTCAGCCCGGGCCTTTCGTCTGACCCCTACCTCTACAGCCCCCTTCCCAACCCCGAGGACTACTACCCGCTCAATCTCTTCAAGTACCTGGTGAAGACGTACCCGCAGGCGACCAAGAAGGTGGGGATCATCTGGGAGAACGCCACCGCCTCGACGACGGCGGCCGAGACCGCCGTCGAGAACGCCATGAAGGCGTCGGGGATCAAGATCGTCTACGACCACGGCGTCGGACCCTTCGACACCAACTTCCTGCCCGACATCATCTCCATGAAGAACAAGGGCGTGAAGATGTTCTTCTCGACGGAGCTGCCCGACAACTACGCGGCCACACTCGCCAAGCAGTTCCAGCAGCAGAACTTCAAGGCCATCAACATCGAGGGTGCCGCCTATTCGAGCCAATTCCTGGGGCTGGCCGGGAGCGCCGCCAACAACATCTACATCGAGCAGGGCTACGCGCTGTACCTCGGGCAGGACGCCAAGACCGTCCCCGCCGTGGGATTGTTCGACACCTGGATGAAGAAGGTCGACTCGAAACCCAACTTCGAGATCGAGTCGGTCTACGGCTGGGCGTCGGCAATGATGTTCGCCCAGGCCCTCAAGCAAGCCGGCAACCCGCCCACCCGGGCGGGACTGGTCAAGGCACTGAACAACATCACGTTCTTCGATGCCGGAGGGCTCGTCCCCCCGAGTGACCCCGCCCAGGCCATACCGTCGGGGTGCTTCCTGCTCGCCCAGGTGCAGAGTGGCAAGATCAAGCGCGTGGCGCCCACGCCGAACGTAGGGTTCTACTGCGGCGCCAACAGCTTCTTGAAGGAAACCGGCTACACCAAGATGGTACGGCCGACGTCGTAGGGGAGCAGATGGACGATCGCCGGAAGGCCCGACCTCCGGGTGCCAGCCCGCAAAGGCTCGTCGCGCAGTGACCGAATTCCTCAGCTTCCTCGTCGCCGGCATCGTCTTCGGGGCGATCTACGCGGTGAGCGCCAGCGGTCTGGTGGTCACCTACAACACGACGGGTATCTTCAATTTCGCCCATGGCGCCATGGGCATGGTGCTGGCGTACGTGTTCTGGCAGCTGTGGCAGGGGTGGGGCCTGCCCGAACTTGTGGCGCTGGTCGTCACGCTCTTCGTGGCGGCGCCGTTGCTCGGGATCGTCGTCGAACGGGTCGTCATGCGACCTCTGTACGGGGCGGCCACCAGTATCCGGCTCGCCGTCACCCTCGGCCTGCTGCTGGTGCTGGTGGCGCTGGCCGGGGCCGTGTGGAACCCGACCACCAACACCTACGACACGCCGGAGCTCCTGAGCGGAAACCCGATCTCGGTGGCCGGGATCACCCTGTCGTGGGAGCAGCTCATCACGGTGGGGGTGGCCATCGCGGTGGCGGTCTTCTTGAGGGTGTTCTTCCGGCGCACCCGCACGGGTGTGGCCATGCGCGCCGTGGTGGACGACCCCGGCCTGGCGTCGCTCTCCGGGGCGCCCTCAGGACGCATCGCGGCCTACGCCTGGATGATCGGCGTGATGCTCGCCGGCCTGGGGGGCATCCTGCTTGCCCCCAGCGTGCAGGGGATGAACATCCAGACGCTCACCCAGCTCGTGATCTACGGCTATGCCGCGGCCGTGGTGGGTCGTCTGCGCAGCCTTCCCATGACCTTCCTGGGTGCGATGATCCTGGGCGTGGCCAACTCCATGGCCATCGGCTACGCCCCGCAGGGTGTGCGCAACGACGTGGACGCCGCCCTCCCGATGGCAATGCTGTTCCTGGCACTGCTCTTCATCCCCGAGGTGCGCCTGGCCATCGGCCGCGTGGTCCGCGTCCGGCCGTCCCGGGTGGCGAGCGCCAGGATGACGCTCGTCGGTGCCGTGGTCATCGTCGTACTGGTCGTCGGACTCGGCGCTGTGTTGAACGCGAACAACCTCTACACGATGGGCAGCGCCCTGGCCCTGTCGCTGCTGGCGCTGAGCCTGGTACCGCTGTCGGGGTACGCCGGCCAGGTCTCGTTGTGCCAGTTCACGTTCCTGGGTATCGGCGCGGTGGTGATGCATGCCGTCGGCGGTGGCGGCTCCGTGCTGGGGCTGCTGGCCGCGGTGGGGGTGTGCGCCGGGGTGGGAGCCGTCCTGGCACTGCCGACCCTCCGCCTGCGCGGTCTGTACCTGGCCCTCGCCACCCTGGCGTTCGCGGTGCTCATGGACAACGTGTTCTTCCAGTCGAGCTCGATCATGGGTATCGGCGGGACGGTGTCGGTCGGTCGGCCCGACATCTTCGGCATGCACTTCACCACCAATCGTGCCTTCGACGTGTTCCTCGCCGTCGTCCTGGCCCTCTGTGTGATCGGCGTGGGAGCCCTCCGGCGCGGTCGTTTCGGCCGACGCCTGGTGGGGATGAACGACTCGCCCGCCGCCTGCAGCACCGTCGGGTTGAGCCTCACCATCACCAAGCTGGCGGTGTTCGCCTTCTCGGCGGGCATGGCCGGTCTGGCCGGGGCGCTCTACGGTGGGCTCAACACCAGCGTGGGGGCCGCGCAGTTCGACTTCCTGTTCAGCATCGCCATCTTCGTCGGCGTCACGCTTTCGGGTGTCAGCCTTCTCTCGGGCGCCGTCCTGGCGGGGTTGTTCGTGGCCGTCGGCCCGGTCATCGGCGCGCACATCCCGCAGATCCCCAACTTCACCCAGCTGCTCATCGGCGTCGGGGTCGTGACCATCGGCCGGAACCCCAACGGCATCGGCACGCTGTATGCCGAGGTAAGCAATTTCTGGACCCGACGACACGGACGCGACGCGCCGATCGTCGACCAGCTGAGCCCGGTCCTCGCCCCCGCCGAGGCGACGATGGAGACGGGGGTGCGTTCGGTTGTCTGAGCTCGCCGTCGAAGAGATCTCGGTCCGGTTCGGCGGGCTCCAGGCGCTCCAGGACGTCAACCTGGAGGTCCATGCCGGGGCCGTGAACGGCCTCATCGGCCCCAACGGTGCGGGGAAGACCACGCTGTTCAACGTGATCACCGGCCTGCAGCCACCCACCCAGGGCCGGGTGCGCCTCGGGGGAGTGGACATCACCCATCTTTCCCCCCACCATCGGGCCCGTCTCGGGGTGGCCCGCACCTTCCAACGACTCGAGCTCTTCGGGACGTTGACGGCGCGCGAGAACGTGCAGATGGCGAGCGAGACCCGGCGCCGGCGCCCGACGGGCGCCAGCTCGCAGGTCGAAGCCGACGTCATCCTCGCCCACATCGGGTTGTCGCACGTCGCCGACGAGCCGACCGACCTGCTGCCCACCGGCCTGGCGCGGCTCGTCGAGCTCGGCCGGGCCCTGGCGACGGGCCCTTCGGTGCTGCTCCTCGACGAGCCGAGCTCGGGCCTCAACCAGGAGGAGACCGTCGAGCTGGGGCGGGTCCTCGTGGACCTGGCGAGCAGGGGCATCGCCGTGCTGCTGGTCGAGCACGACATGAGCCTCGTCATGAACATCTGCGACCACGTGAGCGTTCTCGACTACGGCGCGGTCATCTCCCGCGGCGATCCGGCCAGCGTGCAGGCCGACCCTGCCGTCCAGGCCGCCTACCTGGGAGTCGTGGAGGAAGAGCCCGCTCCGACGAGCGCGTCCCCCGCTTTCATCGACACCGGCTCCCCGTCCCGCCCCCGTGCCGGCGCCGAGCCCCGCAAGATGATCCCGTTCCCCGCCCAGGCCCCTCCTGCGGCGCCGGGCACCCCGATGCTCTCCATGACCGACGTCCGGGCCGCCTACGGACGCATCGAGGTCGTCCACGGCGTGTCGCTGGAGGTACCCGAAGGCTCGGTCTACGCGTTGCTCGGTCCGAACGGCGCGGGCAAGTCGACGTTGCTCAAGGTGGCGAGCGGCAGGATGCCGGCGACGTCGGGGAGCGTCTCCTTCGACGGCGAGGAGATCCGCCGGTCTCTGCCCGACCGCCTCGCTCGCAAAGGACTGTGCGCCGTTCCCGAGGGCCGTGCCGTCTTCCCGAACCTGACCGTCGCCGAGAACCTGCTGATGTACAGCTATCGCTCCAGGGACACCAAGGTCGCCGACCTCGAGGAGCAGAGCTACGCCCGGTTCCCGGTGCTCGGGGAGCGCCGCCGTCAGTTGGCCGGTCGGCTCTCGGGGGGAGAACAGCAGATGCTGGCCCTGGCCCGCGCCCTGTTCACCAGTCCGAGATTGCTGCTGCTCGACGAGATCTCGATGGGCCTCGCCCCGTTGGTGGTGGCCGAGCTCTACGAGCTCGTGGGACAAGCCGTCGCCGAGGACCACATCACGATCCTGCTCGTCGAGCAATTCGCACAGACCGCGCTCGCCATCGCCGATCAGGCAGGGATCATGGTCAACGGCCGGCTGGTGCACACCGGTTCCCCGGCCGAGGTCGGGGAGCACCTGCTGAGCGCGTACATGGGTGAGGTGGGCTGAAGGGCAAACGCCCTCGGCCCCGCCCCCGAGTGCGTCGTGACCGGCCTCAGCCCTTCTGGGCCACGAGCTGCTCGCTCTGCTCCCACAACCGCCGGGCCGCCCCGTCGTCGCGGGCCGCGGCGGAGGGCTTGTGGGCCCTGCACTTCACGAAGTACCGGCCGGTGACACCGGCCACCTCGGGTGAGGACGCCAAGTAGATCGACGTGCGCGCTCCCTGAGCGGCGGTGAGGATGAAGGGCTTGATCACCTTGATTCCGAAGGCGAGCACCCCCGACGCGTCGCCGTCCCGGGCGTACCCGGTGGCCACGGTCCCGGGATGCAGGCAGTTCACCGTGACGCCGGTTCCCTCCAGACGTCGAGCCAGCTCGGTCGTGAAGTAGATGTTGGCCAGCTTCGACTTGGAGTAGACCTGCATCCCGCCGTAAGAGCGGGTGGACTGCAGATCGTCGAAGTCGAGGCCTTTCCGGGCGCCCTTGTGTGCCGTGGAGGCGACGTTGACGATGCGCGCCGGGGCACTGTTCTTGATCCGGTCGAGCAGCAGCTCGGTGAGGACGAAGTGCCCGAGGTGATTGATGCCCAAGGTCGCCTCGAAGCCGTCCTCGGTCTCGCGTCGCTGCGAAAGGACCAGGCCGGCATTGTTCACCAGGACGTCGATGCGGTCGCAGCGCTCCAAGATGGCAGCCGCCCCCTCACGGATCGAGGCGATGCTGCCGAGGTCGAAGACGACGAGGTCGACGTCGTCGCGCTCCGAGCGCGTCCGGATGTCGGCCAATGCGGCTTCGCCCCGGGCACGGTCACGGGCGGTGATCACGGTCCTGGCCCCGGCCTTGGCGAGGCCGACGGCCGTCTCGAGGCCGATACCCGAGTTCCCACCCGTGATGACCACCGTCTTGCCCGTCATGTCGGCCACGTCCATCGATCCCATCCTCTGCTGTCGTGCCGGTCAGCCGGCCCACGCCCGCAAGGGCAGCCCTAAGGTTGCCACCCGGACCGCCGGGTTGCTCGCGAGGGGGAATGCCGCGCCGGGACGAGCCCGGAGATCGTGTCACAGACCCTCTTTCCGGCTGTACGGTGGCGGACCGTGCCGATGCCAACCGACATCGGGGTCGTCGACTGCATGATCGGGTTCCCGAGCCGACGGGCCGCCCGCCGCTTCGACTTCCTCAAGCCGCAGCTTCGCGACGAGAGCGCCACCGCGGCGTCGCCGATCTCCTACATGTTCAAAGACGACGATCCCAATCGCGTCGGCGAGGAGGACGACCCCGTGGCGGTGACGCTGGCGGAAATGGACCGCTTCGGCATCGCCATCGGCCTGGTGGGGCTGGCGGGGTCGGTCGTGGACCGCGCCCTTTCCGAGCACCCCGACAGGTTCGCGGCCAACCTCGAGGCCCTCGACCCCAACGACATCACCGGGGCCGTCCGGCGTATTCGTGACGCACACGCCGAGCGTGGCATCAAGGCGGTCACCACCTTCCCGGCGGGGTGCAACCCCCAGGTGCCGGTGAGCGACCGGCGCTACTACCCCGTCTACCAGACCTGCATCGACCTGGACCTGCCGATCGTCGTGAACGCCGGGATCGCCGGGCCGCGGGTGCCCTCGGCCTGCCAGGACGTGATGCATTTCGACCAGGTCTGCTACGACTTCCCCGAGCTCCGCATCGTCATGCGGCACGGGGCCGAGCCCTGGGAGGAGTTGGCGGTGAAGCTGATGCTCAAGTGGCCGGGGCTCTATTACATGACGAGCGCGTTCGCTCCCAAGTACTACCCGAAGGCGATCATCGACTACGCCAACACCCGGGGTGCCGACAAGATCCTGTACGCCGGGTACTTCCCGATGGCACTGACCCTCGAGCGCATCTTCTCGGAGCTGGCCGACGTCCCCCTGCGCGACCACGTGTGGCCGAAGTTCCTGCGGGACAACGCCGTGCGCGTGTTCAAGCTCGACACCTGAAGGGTGCATCGGGTCCGAGCGGCCCCGGTTCAGTCCGCCAGACCCTTGAAGTAATTCCCCGGATTGGACTCCCATCGGGCCAGGTCGAGCTGGCCCGGCGACGCGGACCGCCCCGTCAGCCACGCCAGCAGTCGCCGCCGCTGGGCGGCCTCGCCGAGCCGACCCGGAACGGTGGCCAGGAGGGCGGCAAGCTCGCGGCGCACGTATTCCTCGGGCCAGTCCCCGGGCTCGTACCCCGTTCCCATGTCGACGTGGTGGATCTCCACCTCGCGCCAGCGGAAATAGGGCATCAGCCGGCACGGCCACGGGCGCCCTCGCGAGAGCCCGTGTCCGTCCCAAGCCGCGGCCGTCATCGCCGCCCACGCCGCCTCGAGGTCCGTGACCGAGCGCAGCACGTCGTCGAGCAGCTCCTTGGCGCTGCGGCCCGAGCCGGACTCGATGGCGCCCGCCCTCTCCTCGCGGCCGCCGGCGTACTGCTCGACGGCCTCGCCGTTGAGCGCCGCCCTGAGCATGCGGGTGTGGGAGTCGGCGTTGCGGGCGAGATGGGTCATCACGTGCCCGACGGTCCAGCCCTCCAGGCGGCTCGGTCCCCGCACGGCGGCCTCGTCGAGACCGCTCGCCGTGCCGACCAGCGCGTCGTGCGACGACCGGCATCCGGCCAGCACGGTGTCGAGCTCGGCCTGCGACTCCTCGGGGGCGCTTCGGCCGCCGGCCTCCACTACCCCTGCCCCGTGTCCTCGACGAGCAGCTCGACGGCGACCTCGGGAGGTCCCGGGCGGGTGACCAGCTCGACGACGCCACCCGCCTCGCGCAGGTCCCCCTCCGCCTCGGCCAGCAGGGCCAGTCGCTCCGCATCGTCGACGACGGTCAGCCTCGCCACGGGTGCCCGCATGGACGAATGCGCCGTGGTCTTGGCCCGGCGGACCTCGCCCAGCACGTAGGCGGCCATGTCGAGCACGGCGACGTCTCCGTGGCGCGGCGCGGGGGACAGCTCTTCGAGGGCGGGCCACGGCGAGCGGTGGATCGAGCCGTCGTGCCACCACGACCACACCTCCTCGGTGACGAAGGGCACGAAGGGGGCGAACAGGCGCAGCTGCACCGACAGGGCGACAGCCAGCGCGACGCGCGCCGATGCCGGACCGGGTGCGGACGAGTCCTCGTAGGCGCGTGCCTTGACGAGCTCGAGGTAGTCGTCACAGAACGACCAGAAGAACGCCTCGGCGCGCTCGAGGGCCCGCGCGTAGTCGTAGGACTCGAACGCAGCGGTGGCATCGACGACGACGTCGGAGAGCCGGCGCAACATGGCGAGATCGAGTGGTGCGGTCACGGCATCGGTCCCGGTCGCTGCTTCGGTGCCGAGCCGGGCCAGTGCGAACCGGGACGCGTTCAGGATCTTGATGGCGAGACGCCGGCCCACCTTCATCTGACCCTCGTCCACCGCCGTGTCGACGCCGGGCCGGCCGCTGGTGGCCCAGTACCGGATGCCGTCCGCGCCGTGGGACTCCAGCAGCGGAAGCGGGGTGATCACGTTGCCGCGCGACTTCGACATCTTCTTGCGCTCGGGGTCGAGGACCCAGCCCGAGATGGCCGCATCGGTCCAGGGCAGGAAGCCGTACTCGAGCTCGGAGCGCACGATCGTGCTGAACAGCCACGTCCGGATGATCTCGTGGGCCTGGGGACGGAGGTCCATGGGGAAGACCCGGGAGAAGAGGTCGGGGTCGTCTTCGCGCCGCCCGGCGATCTGGGGGGTGAGCGACGAGGTGGCCCAGGTGTCCATGACGTCGGGATCGCCCATGAAGCCGCCGGGCCGGCCCCGTTGGTCCTCCCGGTACCCCTCGGGGGTGTCGCTCGAGGGGTCCACCGGCACGCGGTCGTCGGCGGGGAGCAGGGGATGGTCTTGGTCGACCGAGCCCTCGTCGTCGACCGGGTACCACACCGGGAACGGCACCCCGAAGAACCTCTGCCGGGAGATGTTCCAGTCGGCGTTCAGGCCCTCCACCCACGCCTCGTACCGGTGACGCATGTGCGGCGGGTGCCAGCGCAGCTCGCGGCCCCGCTCGAGCAGGCGTTCGCGCAGGGCGAGCGTCCGCACGTACCACTGGCGGCTCGAGACGATCTCGAGCGGACGCTCACCGCGTTCGTAGAACTTGACCGGATGTCGGATCGGCTTGGGCTCGCCGACGATCGCCCCCGCGTCGCCGAGCATCTCCACGATGCGCGTCCTCGCCTGGGAGACGGTGCGACCCTCGAGCTCGCCGTAGGCAAGGGCCGCCGCCCTCGGGTCTTCAGAAGCCCATCCCTCCTCGCCCCAGGGCACGGCCCGGAGGCGTCCGTTGCGCCCCACCACGGTGCGGGTGGGCAGTGCCAGCTCGCGCCACCACGTCACGTCGGTGGTGTCACCGAAGGTGCAGATCATGGCGATGCCCGAGCCCTTGTCGGGGTCGGCGAGCGGGTGGGCCAGGACGGGCACGCGGACGTCGAACAAAGGGGTGACCACGTCGTGGCCGACGACGCCGCGGTACCGGTCGTCCTCGGGATGGGCGACCAGTGCCACGCACGCAGCGAGTAGTTCGGGGCGCGTCGTTTCGATCTCGACCCCGCCGTCGGTTCCGGCCCGGGCGAACCGCAACCGGTGGTACGCGCCGTCGAGTTCGCGGTCTTCGGTCTCGGCCTGGGACACCGCCGTCTGGAAGTCCACGTCCCACTGCGTGGGCGCTTCCACCGAGTATGCGTGTCCCGAGCGGAGCATCCCGAGGAAGGAGCGTTGCGACGTGCGACGCGAGGTGGTGTCGATGGTCGTGTAGGTCTGGCCCCAGTCCACCGACAGGCCGAGCGTCCGCCACAGGTGCTCGAACGCCTTTTCGTCTTCGATGACCAAACGCTCGCACAGCTCGATGAAGTTCGGCCGTGACACGGAGATGACGTCCCGGCCCGGCTTCTTGGGCGGCGAGAAGGACGGGTCGTATCGCAGACTCGGATCACAGCGCACGCCGTAGTAGTTCTGCACGCGGCGCTCGGTGGGCAGGCCGTTGTCGTCCCATCCCATCGGGTAGAAGACCTCGTAGCCGCGCATCCGCCGGAAGCGTGCGACGGCGTCGGTATGGGTGAAGGAGAACATGTGACCCATGTGCAGGGAGCCCGACACCGTCGGCGGTGGCGTGTCGATGGCGTAGACCCGCGTCCGGGGCGCTGACCGGTCGAAGCTGTATGTGCCCGCCTCCTCCCACCGGGCCGACCATTTGGCCTCGAGGCCCTCGAGGGACGGCTTGTCGGGGACCTCCGGCGGCCGCGGCGCCTCGAGCTGGGGGGGGAGCACATCGATCGTCGCGCTGACGTCCACGGTGGTGTCCACGGTGCGGTTACCGTACTCCGAGTGCTGCGGCTTCATGACACTGCGACGGGCACCGTCCGGCCTCTCGAGCTGCGCGAGGAGGGCCGCGTGTCGATGTACGTGTGCGGTCCGACAGTGTACGACGTCCCGCACCTCGGGCACGGCCGCTTCACCCTGGTCTTCGACGTGCTCCGGCGCTACCTGGAGTTCCGGGGTCTCGAAGTCCGCTACGTGTCGAACATCACCGACATCGACGACCACATCATCACCAGGGCTTCGGAGGAGGGGCGGAGCGAGGCCGAGGTGGCCGGCGAGTACGAGGTGGTGTGGTGGCAGGCCATGGACGCCCTCGGGGTGAAAAGGCCGACCGAGGCCCCCCATGCCACCGCGTTCGTGGAGGACATGGTCGGACTGATCGGGGCTCTCGTCGACCGCGGCGTCGCCTACGAGACCTCCGACGGCGTCTACCTGTCGGTCGACCGGATCGAGGGATATGGGCTTCTGGCGCGCCAGAGCCTGGAGTCACTGCGTTCGGGGGCGCGTGTGGAGCTGGGCGAGGAGAAGCGCTCCCCGCTGGACTTCGTGTTGTGGAAGAAGGCCCGACCCGGTGAGCCCACCTGGGCCTCGCCATGGGGTGCGGGGCGCCCGGGCTGGCACACCGAATGCGTCGTGATGTCGCTCGACCTCCTGGGTGAGGGATTCGACCTGCACGGCGGGGGGATGGACCTCGCCTTCCCGCACCACGAGAACGAGCGTGCCCAGGCCGTGGGACTGGGCCGAGCCTTCGCCCGGCACTGGGTCCACAACGGGTGGGTGATGGTCGAGGGCGAGAAGATGTCGAAGTCGCTCGGGAACTTCACGTCGCTGACCGACCTGCTCGAGCGGGCCGACGCCCGGGCCTACCGCCTCCTCGTCCTGCGTGCCCACTACCGCTCGCCCATCGAGGTCACCCCGGCGACCGTCGACCAGGCCGAGGGCGCTCTCGCACGCCTCGACGACCTGGCGCGTCGCTTCGACCTGCCGGCGCCACCGGCCGGTGTCACCGCCGAGGGTGCGGGGGACGCCGGAGCCGACGCCGCCGCGGTGGCGTCGTTCGTCGGGCACATGGACGACGACCTCGACACCCCCGGGGCTCTGGCCGAGATCTTCGAACTCGCCCGGAGGGCCCACCAGGCGGCCGAGGCCGGCGATCTCGACGAAGGCCGGCGTCGGGCCCTCACGGTGGCGGTGCTGTGCAACGCGCTGGGGCTGGAGCTCGGAGGGTCAGAGCCCGGGTTGGACGTCGAGACGACCGCCCTGGTCGCCGAGCGCGACGGCGCCCGCGCCTCGGGGTCCTACGACCGGGCCGACGCCATCCGACGCGAGCTCGAGGCGAAGGGCTGGGTGGTGGAGGACAGTGCCGAAGGCACCCGCCTGCACCGCCGCCCCGGCTCGTGACCGCCGCTCGGTCCCGTCGACGGCAGGGCCAGGTGAAACCCCCGGGCCGAGCGTCGTCGCTGCTACCTTTTGGGCGCGTGGGGGGATGCAGGAGGACAGAGGGGAGAATGGAGTGCCGTCGGGAACGGTCAAGTGGTTCAACTCGGAGAAGGGTTACGGCTTCATCGCGCAGCCGGACGGAGAAGACGTCTTCGTTCACCACTCCGCCATCCAGATGAACGGGTACCGCAGCCTCGAGGAGGGGCAGTCGGTGGAATTCGAGTTGAAGGAGGGCCCCAAGGGCCTCCAAGCCGTCGAGGTGCGGCCCGCCACCGGCTGACGCCCGGCTCGCGCCAGGGGTCCGTGCAGGGCCTCGTCCCCGCTCCCCGGTCGTCACCGGAGCCTCGGATCTCCCTGGTCACAGGGCTGGGCACGGCATTCCTCGGGGAATGGTTTGTCGTAATGGCCGAGCATAGGTTACCGTTGAGTAACAACGGACAGGTCGAGGCCGGCAACCCAGCGCACCGGGTGTCGGCCCGCGGACCGGCCGCCGCCATGCCGACCAGGACCGCACGGCCCGGATCGGTGCTCGGACCAAGGGGACGACATGCCCGAGTTCTCGCTCGACCTCAGCGAAGACCAGCTCCAGATCCAGAAGTGGGTCCATGACTTCGCCGAAGACGTGATCCGACCGGCCGCCCACGAGTGGGACGAGCGGGAGGAGACCCCGTGGCCGATCATCGAGGAGGCGGCCAAGATCGGCCTGTACTCCTTCGACTTCATGACGCAGTGCTTCTTCGACCCGGGCGGGTTGCTGCTGCCGATCGCCAACGAGGAGCTGGCTTGGGGTGACGCGGGAATCGGGCTCGCCATCTTCGGGAGCGCGCTAGGCCTGGCCGGCATCGTCGCCAACGGGACGCCCGAGCAGCTGATGGAGTGGGGCCCCCGGTGTTTCGGCACCCCCGACGACATCCAGCTCGCCGCGTTCGCGGTCTCGGAGCCCGACGCCGGCTCCGACGTGAGCTCGTTGCGCACCACCGCGGTCTACGACGAGGCCAAGGACGAGTGGGTCATCAACGGGACCAAGACCTGGATCACCAACGGTGGCATCGCCGACCTCCACGTGGTGGTGGCAGCAGTCGACCCCGCACTCGGATCGCGTGGCCAGGCCAGCTTCATCGTGCCCCCCAAGACGCCCGGACTGTCGGCAGGGCAGAAGTTCAAGAAGATGGGCATCCGCGCTTCGCACACCGGCGAGGTGATCCTCGACGACGTGCGCGTTCCGGGGCACTGCCTGCTCGGCGGCAAGGAGAAGCTCGACGCCAAGTTGGCCCGGGCCCGCGAGGGCAAGAGGTCCAATTCGCAGGCGGCCATGGCCACGTTCGAGGCTTCACGTCCGTCGGTCGGCGCCCAGGCCCTCGGCATCTCCCGAGCCGCCTACGAATATGCCCTCGACTACGCCAAGGAGCGCAAGGCGTTCGGTCGGCTCATCATCGAGAACCAGGGCATCGCCTTCAAGCTGGCCGACATGAAGATGCGCATCGACGCCTCCCGGCTCCTGGTGTGGCGGGCGGCCTGGATGGGACGGACGGGCAAGGAGTTCGTGTCGGGTGAGGGGTCGATGTCCAAGCTCTACGCGGGGGAGACCGCCGTCTGGGTGACCGAGCAGGCCATCCAGATCATGGGCGGCTACGGCTACATCCGTGAGCACCCCGTCGAGCGCTGGCACCGCGACTCCAAGATCTACACCATCTTCGAGGGAACATCCGAGATCCAGCGCCTCATCATCGCCCGGGCGATCTCGGGGATCCACATCCACTGACCCGTCGCGTTCTGCACCTCGTCCGACGTCGCCCCCCTACCGGGGTGGCGCCTGGGCCACGTTGGAAGCGGCCCGAACCATGACGCCCCAGGTCCTCTTCCTCTGTACCGGCAACGCGGCCCGATCGGTCATGGCCGGGGCCATGCTCGAGGCGAGTGGCCTGGCCGTGCGCGTCACCACCGCCGGCACCCACGTCGTCGAGCACCAACCGATCAGCGTGCGCACGCGCCGCGCCCTGGAGGCCGTGGGCCTGCATGCCTCGGTGCACCGGAGCCGTCAGATCTCGGACACCGACTTGGGCGCCGCCGACGTGGTGGTGGCGATGGCGAGCGAGCACGTGTCCTATGTCCGCCGGCGGCACCCGGCCGGCGCGGACCGCACGGCGACGTTGCGCTTCCTGGCGCAGTATCTCCCCGTGGGACCCACACCCCTGGCCCAGCGCGTGGCCGAGCTCGGGTTGGCGCGCGTGGACCCCGCCGGGCAGGGTGATGTCGCCGACCCCGCGGGCGGTGACGAGGAGGAGTACGTGGACTGTGCGCGCCAGCTGTCGGTGCTGATCGGCGAGCTCGTGCCCCGCCTGGAGTGAGGACCGCCCCCGGCGCGTCGGCCCGGATTGGGGTGCTCAGACTCCGGCGGGCTCGCGCCGCAGCTCGGGGTGGCGCACGCTGACATCGGCGCACGCCGCGCACACGGTTTCGGGGACGAGCCCGAGCCTCATGAGCACGGTGAACACCTTGCACCCGAGACAGAGGCCGAAGGCCGACTCGAGCAGCGCCGCCCCCGCCAGGAGCGCGACCACGACCCACGCCGCTCCCTGGGCACCCACCCCGAACCACAACACGAGGGCGGTGGTCGAGAACACCACCCCCATCGCCTGCGCGAAGCGTTTGGGCGGCCCCGCCACCGGGCGGGCGGGGACCGGGAGCCGGGGGGCGACCACCCGGGTGGCCAGCTGGCCGAGCGGGCTCAGCGTGGGCCCGGTGAGCACTCGGGCCCAGAACCCGTAGGCAAGGGGGACGAGCAACCACTGTTGGCGCAGGGCGATGGACAGGGCGCACAGCACCACGACACCGCCTGCCACCAGCCGCGCCGCCACCTCGTTGACCGGGTTGGGGAAGCTGAAGACGGACCTGATGCGGCTCGACATGGTGCCCACCTGGTGCCCTGCCCACGCCGGGTGCGTGGCGACAGCCGAAAGTCTACCCAGAAGGTCAGCTTTCCGTGCCGGCGGCGGTGCTCCCGTCAGTCGGGGTGGACCGAGCGAAGTCCGGCCCAGGCCAGGTCGGCCAGGCGGCCGGCCAGGCGGGTCGCCTCCGATTCGTGGGGGTCCCCTTCCACGGGGTCGCGCGAGGCGAGGAAGTACCGGCTCGCGCCTTCGGCCATGCCCACGACAGCGAAGGCCAGGAGGCGGCGATGGTCTTCGTCGAGCCCGGCGTCGATGAGGACGTCGATGGACTCGGCGATGCTGTCCTCGACGTTGCGCAGCGCCCTCGACAGCTCGGGATCGTCGGGCACCTCACTGCCGAAGAGCAGGTGGAAGCCATCGGCGTGGCTCACCACCAGGTGGAAGTAGGCCGCGAAGCCGCCCTCCACCTGTTGGCGCGGGCCCCCGGCGGCGGCGATGGCCTTGCCGATGGCCTCGAGCATGGCGTGCGACACGGAGTCGAGGAGCTCCAGGTACAGGGCGCGCTTGGAGGCGAAGTGTTGATAGAGCAGGGGTTTCGTGACGCCGGCAGCTTCGGCGATGTCGTCCATGGTGGTGGCGTTGAACCCGCGTCGGGCGAAGAGCTTGAGCGCCACGTCGAGGAGCTGCTGCCGGCGCCGGTCCGCAGGCAGGCGCTTGGCGGTGTTGCTCGAGCCGGTGGACGGACTGGTCGCCATATCCGAAGCGTACCGGCAGGCGAACCTGGAGCCGGGGCCAGGTCGTTCCCGGCGCGCCGGTCCGACCGCAGCCGTAAAAGGTTGACGCGCCGGACCCCCGACCGGGCCAGGGGTCAGCGGAACGCCCAACCGGCGGACTCGAAGACCCTCCCGATCCGGCCCGGCAGGTCGCGCAGTGCGAAATGGGCGCGGGCGGTGCGGTGGTTGTGCTCGAGCAGCGACTCCTCGGGTGCGTCGAGGAAGGCCGACACCGACGCCGGGTCGTCGTGCGCGAACCAGCGAAAGCCGAAGGCGCAGAGCTCGGCGGCGACGGGATAGGTGCCGATGGCGAGCGGGCGCCGGTACACCGCCGACTCGATGGCCGGGTTGCCGAACCCCTCCCACGTCGATCCGAGGACGACGACGTCGCAGGCCGCGTAGGCGTCGGCGATGTGACCGGGCGTCCAAGGGGCGGCGGGACCGGTCAGACACGGAGTGCGCGCCCGGGCCAGGAGCCGCTCCAGCTCGGGCCCGTACCCGTCCTCGGCCGGCCCGAGGAGCCAGAACGTGGCGCCTACGGCTTCGGCCAGCGCGATCCCGCCCGCCACGTTCTTCCTCGGGATGGCCCGTGTCGGTTGGAGGACGAGCCGGACGCCGGCCTCGACGCCCAAGGCACGACGGGTGCGGTCGCGGTCGCCTCCCGGGGCGTCGACGTCGAAGGCGTTGCGCACCACGCTCGCCTCCATCCCGACCCGGGCCAGCTCACGGGCGCTCCGTTCGTTGACAGTGACGTGGGCCCAGGAGGGATCGTCCGGGGGTGGGGGGTACCCGGCGTACTGCTCGCGCTGCCAGGGAAGGTCGTGGTGGTGCAGCAGCGCCCGACGACCACGGAGCACCTCGGCGACCACGGCCGAGGCGCCCTCGTTGAGAGGCAACGAACAGAGGTTCTCCACCACGACGAGCTCGGCGCCGTCGAGCGCGTCACGCACCTCGGCCGCGCCGGGCGGTTCGGGCGCGCCGATGGCCAAGCCCGGGACCAGCCGGTCGACGGGGCCTTCCCCGGCCACCGTGGTGATGTCGAAGCCGAGGGTCTCGAGGGCCCCGGCCCACTTCACGGCCTCGACGGCCACCCCGTCGGACCCGCCCAGGCGGAACGACACGATGGCGGCGGCGGGTCTGGCCACGGGCCGAACACGCTACCGCGGGGCAGTGGCCTTCGGCGTCGGGCTGGGCTTACGCGGGGCCGGGCGCTACCGTCGCACGGGTGCCCGACCCCTCGAGAGACCCGGCCGCCGACGGGGAGGGGGTCTCGGGCACGCCGACGGTCCTCTACCGGGTCGACGACGGCGTGGCCCGGATCACGATCAACAGGCCCGAGCGTCGAAACGCCATGTCGTGGGAGGTGATGCGGGGCCTGCACAGGACGATCGCCGCCGCGGCGGGAGACCGGGACGTCAAGGTGGTGGTCCTGGCCGGCGCCGGCGACGAGGCGTTCTGCGCGGGGGCCGACCTCGGGAAGATGACCGGAGCCGACGAGCCCGACTCGGGGATGCTCGCGGTCCACGAGGAGCGCGGCGTGCTGGCCGAGGTGTTCGACGCGCTGTGGCGACTGGGCAAGCCCACCGTGGCGCGCGTCCAGGGATTCGCGCTGGCGGGCGGCTTCGGGCTGGCACTGGCATGCGACCTGGTCGTGGCGTCCGAAAGGGCGAGGTTCGGAGCCCCGGAGATCGACGTGGGCCTCTGGCCTTACATGATCACGGTCCCTCTGATGCGCTCGATGCCGCCCAAGCAGGCGCTCGAGCTGATGCTCACCGGGAGGAGGGTCGACGCCGCCGAGGGCCAACGCCTGGGCTTCGTGACACGGGTCGTCCCCGCCGACGAACTCGACGCAGCCGTATCCGATCTGGCCAGGACCCTGGCGGCCAAGTCACCCGCCGCCATGAAGCTGGGGCGAGACGCGTTCTACGCTGTGTGGGACATGGCGGCACCGCAAGCCCTCGCCCACCTGCATGCCATGCTCTCTCTGACGGCCCAGACCGAGGACGCCGCCGAGGGCATCGCCGCCTTCCTCGAGAAGCGCCCGCCACAGTGGCAGGGGCGCTGAGAGACCGTGCCGAACCGACGGAGCGAGCCAAGAGATGCGTAAGCGGGCACTGATCACCGGCATCACCGGACAGGACGGGTCGTACCTGGCCGAGCTCCTGCTCGAGGAGGGCTACGAGGTGGTCGGCATGGTGCGGCGGTCGTCGACGCTCAACTTCGAGCGGATCGCTCACATCCAGGACCGCGTCTCACTGGTGGCGGGCGACCTCCTCGACGAGATCTCGCTCATCGGGATCCTCCGCGAGCACCGCCCCGCCGAGGTCTACAACCTGGCGGCCCAGTCCTTCGTCCAGACGTCGTGGACCCAGCCCGTGCTGACCGGCGAGACCACCGCGCTCGGCGTGACCCGCGTGCTCGACGCCATTCGTATCGCCGACCCCGAGATCCGTTTCTACCAGGCGTCCTCGTCGGAGATGTTCGGCAAGGTGCAGGAGGTCCCGCAGAACGAGGGGACGCCCTTCTATCCGCGCAGCCCGTACGGGGTGGCCAAGGTGTACGGCCACTGGATCACCGTGAACTACCGGGAGAGCTACGGCCTGCACGCGTCGTCGGGCATGTTGTTCAACCACGAGAGCCCGCGCCGGGGGCTCGAGTTCGTCACCCGAAAGGTGAGCCACGGGGTGGCACGGATCGCGTCCGGCCTGGACGACAAGCTCTTTCTCGGCAACCTCGACGCCCAGCGTGACTGGGGCTATGCCGGTGACTACGTACGCGCCATGTGGTTGATGCTCCAGCGCGACGAGCCCGACGACTTCGTCGTGGCCACCGGTGAGACCCATTCGGTGCGAGAGCTGTGCGAGATCGCCTTTGCGCACGTCGACCTCGACTGGCACGAGCACGTCGTGGTCGACGACAAGTTCCTCCGTCCCGCCGAGGTCGACCTCCTCGTCGGCGACGCCACCAAGGCGAAGACGGAGCTCAAGTGGGAGAAGACCGTCACCTTCGCCGATCTGGTCGCCATGATGGTGGACGCCGACGTGGAGCTCCTCCGTGTGCAGAACCGCTGAGCCCGGGGCGCCGCCGCCGGGATCGTGGTGACCATGTCGGCGGCACTCTCCGTCCACGCCACCATCTCCGCGGACCCCCTCGGAGTCCTGGTGGCGTTCGGTGCGGGCATGTTGTCGTTCCTCTCGCCGTGCGTCTTGCCTCTCGTGCCCGGGTACGTGTCCATGGTCTCGGGCCTGTCGGCCACCGAGCTCGAAGCCGGGGCGCGGCGCGACGGGGCACCGCTGGTGCGCGGGGTGCTCGGCTTCGTGGCCGGCTTCACGATCGTGTTCACGGCGCTCGGCGCCGCCGCGTCGGGTCTCGGGCATCTTCTCCTCGACCACCAACGCGGCCTTGACATCGCCGCCGGCGTGCTCGTCGTGGTCTTCGGGGTGTGGATGGCGGGGATCGGGACGCCGCGTCGGTTCCTGCGCGAACGCCGCTTCCACCCGCTGCCGTCCCGACTCGGGGCGTGGGCACCGCCCGTCCTCGGGATGGCGTTCGCCTTCGGGTGGACGCCGTGTATCGGTCCGGTCCTCGGAGGCGTCCTCGGGCTCGCCGCCGCCCGGGCCACCCTCGCCTCGGGGGTGGCGCTGCTCGTGGCCTACTCGTTGGGCCTCGGGGTGCCCTTCCTCGCCACCGGCCTTGCCTTCGGAAGGCTCACCTCGCTCTTCGCCCGTGTCCGCCGGCGCCTGTTCCTCGTGAACGCGGTGTCGGGCGTCGCCCTCGTGGCGTTCGGGATCTTGCTCCTCACCGACAACCTCCATTGGTTGTCCTCTGTGAGTGCCGATGTGCTCAAGGCGGTGGGCCTCGGTCGGTTGACGGTGAGCTGAGCCCGGCGTCAGGCCCCCGGGGCCACCCCCCATCCCCGAGGAGGCGGCGCCGTGACCGGGCACGGGTCCCGCTTGGAACCGGGGAGGGGGTCCCCCGTAGCATGGGCTCCAGGCCATGGCCACCGCAGTCCTCCTCCGCACCGCCGTCTGCGTCACCGGGCGGTTTCCGGCCCTGGCCGGCGTCGATCTCGCCGTCGCCCAGGGTGAAGTGGTCGTTCTCGAAGGTCCCAACGGGGCCGGGAAGACGAGCGTGCTCCGGGTGTGCGCTGGCCTGCTGCCCCTGTCGAGTGGTGAGGGGACTGTGCTCGGGTGCGATCTTCGGCTCCACGCGCCCGCGGTGCGCCGACGGGTGGGAATGCTCGGACATGCCGCCGCCCTCTACGACGACCTGACCGTCTTCGAGAACGTTCGGTTCGCCGTGCGCGCCGCCGGTGGCGACATGGCGCACGTCGACTCCGTGCTCGACCGCCTGGAGTTGGGGGGCCGGCTCCGGCGCACGCCCGTGGGCCGTCTGTCCGCGGGGCAGCGCCGGCGCGTGGCGCTCGCCCTCCTCGTGACGCGTCGTCCCGAGCTGTGGCTCCTCGACGAGCCCCATGCTGGGCTCGACACCGGCGCCAGGGCGGTCCTGGGGGAGATCGTGGCCGAGGCCGTATCCGGAGGGGCCACCGTGCTCCTGGCTTCGCACGAGCCCGAGGAGTCGTGGCCGCTGGCGGACCGCGTCGTGTCGCTCGTGGGGGGGCGCGTCGTGGGCGAACGCGCCCTGCGCGCCCCGGAGTGCCGGCCTCCCGCCCCCGAACAGCTCCGGGCCGTCCCCGGGGGTGTCCATGTGGCGTGACACCGTCCTGGTGGCGGGCAAGGACCTCCGGATCGAACTTCGCTCGCGGGTGGTGATGCACCAGGTGGTGCCGGTGGGCGTCCTCGTCCTGGTCCTCTTCGCGTTCGCACTCGGTCCCGACCGCGCCCCCATGGCCAAGGCCGCGCCGGGACTCTTCTGGGTGGCCGTGCTCTTCGCCAGCGTGCTCGCGGTGCAGCGCAGCTTCGCCGTCGAGGCCTCCGACGGAGCGCGCGACGGCTTGCGGTTGTCTGGGCTCGATCCTGCCGGGGTGTTCTTGGGAAAGAGCGCGGCCGTGGCGGTGCAACTCGTCGTCCTCGAGGTCGTCCTCACCGCAGGGGTGGTGGTGCTCTACGGCTCGCACATCCGCTCCTACGGGTCGATCATCGTCGCCGGGCTCGCCGGCACCGCCGGCCTGGCCGCCGCCGGGACCCTTTACGGCGCGCTCGCCGCCGGGCTGCGCGTGCGCGAGACGCTGCTCCCGTTCCTGTTCCTGCCCGTGGCGGCGCCCGTGTTGCTGGCAGGAACCCGGGCCTGGCAGGTCGCCTTGGGCACCGCAGGCAACGTCGGCAATGTCGGCAGTGCCGGAGACCCCTGGGTGCGCCTCCTCCTCGTGTTCGCGGCGGTGTACCTCGCGCTGGGGGTCGTCATCTTCGGGCCCCTCCAGGAGGCGTCATGAACCCGACCGACACCGAGGTGACGCCCTGGAGCCCGACTGCCACCTGGGTGGTGCGGGGCTTGGGCATGGCGGCGGCGGTGGCGGTGGCCGCGACCGTGTGGCTCGGACTGTGGGTGACACCTCCCGACCAGGCCCAGCACAACCTCGTCCGCCTCGTCTACGTCCACCCGCCCATCGCCTGGGTGGCGCAGTCTCTCGCCTACGGGGTGGCGGCGGCGTCGAGCGTGCTTTGGTTGTGGCGCCGGACGCGCAGCCGGTTCTGGGACCGGCTGGCGGTGTCTGCGGTCGAGGTGGGCACCGTCTTCACCGCGCTGACGTTGGTCACGGGCTCCATCTGGGGCCGCCCCACGTGGGGGGTGTGGTGGGCGTGGGACGCCCGGCTCACGTCGACGGCGC
>JARLGQ010000303.1 GCA_031292675.1 Acidimicrobiales bacterium | reverse complement strand
CTGGATCTTCCCCTCGTGCTCGGCCGAGATCTCCTCGAGGACCGGAGAGATCATCTTGCATGGACCGCACCACTCGGCCCAGAAGTCCACCAGCACCGGCGTGTCGGCGGCCTTGACATGCTCGTCAAACGTAGCGTCGCTCAGAGCTGTGATCGCCTCACTCATGGAACGGTCCTCCTCTGGCACCTGCTGAGGTGCGGTTTCTCGAACGTAGTGGGAAACACCGGGCCTCGGCCCCGCATTCCCGCCCCTCGCCCGCGCACCGCCGGCTGGCGGTGCGGCGCGGCGGTTCAGCCCCGGCCCTGGGCCTCGAGCCAGCGCTCGACGTCGATGGCGGCCATGCAGCCGGAGCCTGCCGCGGTGATGGCCTGCCGGTAGACGTGGTCCTGGACGTCGCCACAGGCGAACACCCCGTCGACGTTGGTGCGCGTCCCGTCGGTGGTGCGGATGTAGCCGTTCTCGTCCATGTCGAGCATCCCCGCGAAGACGGTGGTGTTGGGCACATGGCCGATGGCGACGAACACCCCGTCGGCTTCGAGCGTGTCCTGCTCGTTGGTCACGAGGTTGGTCAGCGCCACACCGCGCACCTTGGCGTCCCCGAGGATCTCGGTGACGACCGCGTCCCAGCGGAAGTCGATCTTGTCGTTGGCGAAGGCGCGGTCCTGCATGATCTTCGAGGCCCGGAGCTCCTTGCGCCTGTGGACAACGGTCACGTTCTCGCCGAAGCGCGTGAGGAACGACGCCTCTTCGAGCGCGGAGTCACCCCCGCCCACGACGACGATCTTCTGGTTGCGGAAGAAGAACCCGTCGCACGTGGCGCACGTCGACACGCCGTGGCCCATGAGCCGGGCCTCGCCCGGCACGTTCAACATGAGCGCCCTGGCCCCGGTGGCCACGATGAGGGACCGGGCCAGTACGTCGGGATCGCCTTCGGTGGAGTGCGTCCACACCCCGAACGGTCGCGACGACAGGTCGACGCGCCGGGCCTTGCTGGTCAGGAACTCGGCCCCGAAACGCGCCGCCTGGTCCCGGAAACGGCCCATGAGGTCGGGGCCGAGGACGCCGTCGACGAACCCGGGGTAGTTCTCCACTTCGGTGGTGAGCATCAGCTGCCCGCCAGGCTGGTCGCTGGTCGACGAGGGCTCGCCCTCGACGACGAACGGTGACAGGTTGGCGCGGGCCGTGTAGATGGCGGCGGTGAGCCCGGCCGGGCCCGACCCGAGAATGACGACCTGGTGGGTCTCGGGCACCTCAGTTCTCCTCGGCGCTCCGGGCCCCGCGCTTGGTCCACGCGAAAGCACCGCCCGCCACCATGAGGGCGCCCAGGAGGGCGTCCGAGGCCCACACCCGGCCGCCGAAGGCATAGACGTCGAGGAGGCGGATCACGGCGATGACCATGAGGACGCTCAGCACCAGCGCCATGACGGCGATGATGATCCCGAAGACCACACCCCGAGCCACCAGGGTCAGGGGCCTGACCACCCGGTCGTGGACCGAGCCGACCACTTCCTCGATGGTGTCGGCCACCTTGGCGGGCCATTCCGCCTCCGAGACGCCCGTCGTCCCCAGGCCCGGTGCGGTGGCGGCGGTGGCCGGTGCGGTGGCGGGAGGCGCCTGGGTCGGCGACGCCCCGGCCTCGCTCGGCGACGTCTGGCTGTCGGCCCGGTCTTCCATGGCGCCGAGATTAGTCGGAGGCCTCACGGCCACGGCCGGGACCCCCGGCGGCTACCGCGCCTTGGTGATGAAACACACGCCGACCGAGCCCGGTCCGGCGTGGCTCCCCACCACCGGCCCCAGGTCCGACGTCACCAGCTCGTGCTCGGGTCGGGCCCGGCGGACCAGCTCGAGCACCTCTTCGAAGTCCGGCGCCACGCCGTTGGCGATGCCGAGGCGATCGAGGGGCCCGGCCTCGAGGGCCTTGTTCGCAAGGTACTGCAGCGAGCGCGAGCGCGTGCGTTGCTTGGACTCCACCTCCACCACACCGTCGCGCACCTCGATCACCGGCTTGATCGACAGCAGCGACCCGACGAGGTGGGCGGCGCCCCCGATACGGCCCCCGCGTTTGAGGTAGTCCAGGCTGTCCACGACGCCGTAGACGTGGGTGCGGCCCTTCATGTCCTCGAGAGCCGCCGCCATGTCGTCGAGCCCGGCGCCGTCCGCCGCCATGTCGGCCGCGGCCAGCACCAGTAGTCCCTGACCCATGGTGACGCTCTGGGTGTCGACCACCTGCACCGCGATTCGGTCGGCCACGGCGTCGGCGGCCGTGCGCGCCGACTGGAAGGTGGCCGACAGGCCCGAGGAGATGGTGGCGCACAGCACGCCGGTGCTCCCCGCGTCGCGTGCTTCCAGGAAGGCCTGCTCGAAGGCGCCCGGCGAGGGGGCGGAAGTGGCGGGCATGTCGGGCCCGGTGATGACCCGGTCCCAGAATTCCTTGCTCGAAAGCTCGGCGCGGTCGACGAGCTCCTCGGCGCCGAAGCGGATGGTGAGGGGGACCACCCTCACGTCGCGCTCCTCGGTCGTCGCCGGCATCAGATCGCAGGCGCTGTCGGTGACGACCTGGATGCTCGCCATCGCTCCTCCTTCGGTCGGGGCATCGGCCAGGGCGCGGTGGGCCGGTGCGCAGGATGCGCCGTGCTCGTCCGGCCCTGCGGGTGCTCCTACGAACCGAGTTTGCTACACCTCGGGGTCGCCGTGGTGCGGACCACCGGGCTCCGGGGCGCGGGTGGGCCCGAGACGGGTGGGGCGGAGGGGGGGACGCCCCGCCGGCGGGAGCGGCTCGGGCCGCG
>JARLGQ010000302.1 GCA_031292675.1 Acidimicrobiales bacterium | reverse complement strand
CCGGTGGGCTCGTCGGCGAGCAGGAGCGTCGGCTTGTTGGCCAGGGCGCGGGCGATGGCCAAGCGCTGGCGCTGGCCACCCGACAGCACGCCGGGGGCGGCGCTGTGCTTGTCGGCGAGGCCCAGCATGTCGAGAAGGTCGCGGGCGCGGCTCTCGGCCTGGCGACGGCGCGCCCCGGCGATCACCGCCGGAAGCGTCACGTTCTCGAGCACGCTCATGCCCTCGAGGAGGTTGAAGAACTGGAAGACGATGCCGATGTGGGCCCGCCGCATGCGGGCCAGTGCGTTCTCGTCCTTGTCGGTGAGCGACTCGCCGGCCACGACGATCTCGCCCTCGGTCGGGGTGTCCAGACCGGCCACCAGGTTGAGCAACGTGGACTTCCCGCACCCCGAAGGGCCCATGACCGCCACGAACTCGGTGTCGTCCATCGTCATGTCGATGCCCCGGAGGGCCCGGACGGGCGCACCGTCGGCCTCGTAGGTCTTGCGGACGCCGCGTGCCTCCATGACGTGCATGGGTTACTCCCCGCCTCGGTTGTGGGTCGTGGTCCCCGCCGCCACCTTCCAGGCGGCCACCGGCGACTCCCGACCCTTGACCAGCGCGGGCGGGAGGGCGGTCGCGGGCGGGGGGTGCTCGAGCGCCTCGTAGGTCGACTGGCTGAGCACCGTCTCGCCGGGGTCGGCCCACTGCTGGAGCCGTTGGGCGAGGTTGACGGTGTCACCCACGAGTGTGTACTCCAGTCGCTCCTCGGAACCCAGCAGGGCCGCGGCGGCGGGCCCGGTGGTGACCCCGATGCCGAGCTCGAAGGGCGCCAGCCCGGTGTCGGACCAGCGCTCGTTCACCTTGGCCTGGGCGGCGTGCATGCGGAGCGCGGCCTGCACGGCGCGCCCGGCATGGTCGGCGAGGGGCACGGGCGCGCCGAACACCGCCATGACGGCGTCTCCGACGAACTGCATGACGGTGCCATCGGCGTCGAGGATGGCCCGGTTCATCTCGGCGCGGTGCACGTTGAGCTGTCCGGCCAGGGCGCTGGGGTCGGCGCGCTCGGCGATGCCCGAGTAGCCCCGGATGTCGGACATGAGCACGCTCACGTCGACCGCCTCGGTCTCGCCCACCCGGCGGCCCTGGCGCACGAGCAGGTCGGCGACGCCTCCCGGGAGAAGACGGCTCAGCGTCTCGCCCTGCTCCTCACGGTTGACGATGGCCTCGTGCAGCATGCGCAGCCGCCGCAACGAGTTCTGCCCTCCCGCGCTGGCCTGCTGGGCGATCCGGAGGAAGAGCTTCTCGACGCCGTCGGCGGCCGCGGTCGCGGTCGTGCCCTGGGCCACGGCGATGGCCTTGATGGGCCTGCCCTCGGCCACGAGCCGCAGCAGCTCCTCTTCCGCCTCGCTCAGATCGCCCGTGTCGGTCACGGGGTGCACCATCGACTCCACGATGGTGGGATCGAGCACCGACCCGCCCGTGGCGACGGCTCGCACCGCCCGGGCCAGCTGGTCGCCCTCGGCGACGTGGTCCTTCAACAGGTACGCGCACCCCGCCGCACCCTCGTCGAGCAGCGAGATGGCGTACTCGGGGTCGTCGAACTGCGACAGGATCACGATGCCGGTCCCCGGATGCTGCTTGCGGATCTCGAGGGCGGCCTCGATGCCTTCCTTCTGGAAGCTGGGCGGCATCCGGATGTCGGTCACCACCACCTGGGGGGCGAGCTTGCCGGCCCCGTTGACGAGCTCGTCGTAGTCCGCAGCCGTGCCGACGATCTCGACGTCGGGCTCGAGCGCCAGCAGGGCCCGTACCCCTTCTCGCACGATGAGGTTGTCGTCGGCGAGGAAGACGCTGATGACGGCCCCGGGCATGTCCCTATTTGGCCCGGTCGGGGTGCGACGGTCAAGGGTGCGCGCCCCCGGCGGCGAGGGGGTGCCAGCCGGTGTGTCGCCCCTCAGATCCGGTGCCGGCGCCGGTCGGAGAGCACGCGCCGCGCGCAGTTGTGCCCGGCCATGCCGTGCACACCTCCGCCGGGATGGGTCGAGGCCGAGCAGAGGTAGAGGCCCTTGACCGGCGTGGCGTACCGGAACCAGCCCGGGACGGGCCGGAAGACCAGTTGCTGGTCGAGGGCGGTCGACCCCGCCCCGAGGTCGCCTCCCACCAGATTGGGGTTCTCGTGCTCGAGGTCCTGGGGGGTGCGCACCGCCGTGCCCACCACCCGGGCCGACAGTCCGGGGGCGTGGTCCTCGAGCCGCCCCATGACCACGTCCAAGAACGCGTCCTTGGACCTGGCCCAGGACCCCGTGGCCCGGGGCACGGGGGGCACGTGGGTCTCGACCCACAGCGTGTGGCCCCCGGCCGGGGCGCGGCTGGGGTCGGCCACGCTCTGCTGGCCCACGATGAGCATGGGCCGGGCGGGGACGACGCCCCCCCGGGCCTGATGAGCCGCCTCGGCCATGGCGTCGAGGTCGCCGGTCAGGTGGACGACGCCGGTCTCGGCCAGGCCGGGTGCCGCCCACGGGGCGGGCCCGTCGAGCGCCAGGTCCACCTTGAAGATCCCCGTCCCGTACCGGAAGCGGCGCAGCCCCGCCAGGTAGCGGGTGGGCAGCAGGTGCGTGTCCACGAGCCCGCCGAACAGCGCCCGGGGCCCGGTGTCGGCGAGGACGGCGCGCCGGGCGCGCAGGACCGCCCCGTCCCCGGTCTCGACGCCCGTCACCCGGTTGCGCTCCACCACGACCCGCGTCACCTCGGACGAGGTCTGCACCACGCCTCCCGCCGCGGTCACGGCGTCGACGAGGGCGCCGGCCAACCGGCCCGCTCCGCCGACGGGCACCGGCATGCCCAGCTGCTGGGCCGCCATGGCGAGGATGAGGGCGGCGGGAGTGGTGCCCGGGGCGTCCACCGGGACATCGGCGTGCGAGGCGCCGGCGGCGACCAGGGCCCGGGCGGCCGGGTCGGCGAAGCGGTCGGAGCACAAGGCCTCGATCGGGCCCAAGAGGAATTGCGTGGTGGCGAGCAGGCCGTCGCGGCGCGCCCGGCGGGCGAAGGCGAGACCGGCCCGTGGTTCGCCCACCGGCCCGAGCATCTGGCGCAGGAAGAAGGTCCCGACATCGGTCCACCACCGGTACAGCTCCAGCCAGGCCGGGCCGTCTACGGCGGCGCGGCGCGCCAGCCCGGCGGCGGTGCCTTGCGGGTCGGAGTGGCACACCGCCGCCACCTCGGGGGACACCGCGGCGGCGACGGGGGCCGAGAAGTGGGCCCATGCGACGGACCGGTCGAGCCCGAGCTCCGACAGCGCCGGGGAGGAGTGCAACAAGCCGTAGAAGGCGGAGTAGGTGTCGTGGACGTAGCCCGGCACGGTGTGCTCGGCGCTGTGCACGGCCCCGCCGGCCACGGCCGACCGCTCGAGCACGGTGACGCGCCAGCCGGCGCGCGCCAGCAGGGCGGCGGCCACCAGGCCGTTGGGCCCCGACCCGATCACCACGGCGTCGACGTCGTCCATCGCCGGGCCCCCTAGGCCTTCCGGACCGACGACGCGGAGCCGAGGGTCAGCGTTGTTCCTCGCGGCGATGGCCGCTGCTCAGCTGGGCCAGGGCATCCCGGTCGATGCTGTCGGCCGACGCCACCGCCAGCTTGCACGCCGTGACGGCCCGGATGGTGGAGGTGCGCCGTCCGCCTTCGAGCACGGCCCGCTCGCCGTGCATCGACCCGGGCCCGTACTCCGCCACGCGTTCCCCGTCGACCTCGATGCGCACGACGCCGTCGAGGACGAGGAAGAGGTCGTTCTCCTCCGCACCCTGCTCGGTGATGGCCGTCCCGGCCTTGAAGGTCCGGACCTTGGGCTTGGCGCCCCCCTGCATGAGGGTGAGCGAGAGCTGGCGTTCGAGGGCCGACTCCACCTCCGTGGTGAGCGCCTCGGAGTCGCGGTCGCCCCAGGGGCTGTGCTTGCCGAAGGCGCGTCGGTACCAATTCGAGAAGTCGATCATCCCCGACTTGAGCGAGAGCGTGCCGTCGTGGTCGTAGACCCAGTGGCGGGGGAAGCTGCTGGCCCCGGACAGGGCGAACGACGACGACCCGTCGGCGCGCACCGTCAGGGCGAGCGTGGTCCAGGCCAGCGGTGCCGCGAACTGCACGTACGGCGCCCGGCGCACCCGGCGGGGGGCGGGCACGCCGGTGCGGCCCCCGGCGGTCTGGAAGAAGGTCACCTCGGTGGCGCCCACCTCGGGATCGGGTTGCAAGTCGGGCAGGGAGATGGCTTCGAAGGCGACCTGCTTCTTGCCCAGCTGCAGCAGGGTCGAGCAGATGAGCCCGCCGCCGGCCTGGCCGTGGCCGACGATGCGGCCGCCCTCCACGTCGACCCAGGCGCTGAGACGGTTGGCGAAGCGGAAACGACCGTCGCGCTGGAGCGCGTCGAGATCCTCGATCACGTCGGGGGGCGGCTGGTCGTAGTGGGCCACGCCCGTTTCGAAGGGCATCTTGGTCATGCCACCGACCGCCTCGGACGGGATCCAGGAGATGGACGTGACAGAGGACTCGATGCGCATGGTGCCTCCCCGCTCGCTCGCTCCCCGAACAGTACCGACCGCGGCGCCCTGCGCCCAAGGGTGGGGGCCGGTGTCGGCGGGTGGGGGTGGCATCCCCTCCGACGAGCGTCGGCGTTCGCGTTCGGGCCGGCCGGCACGGGCGCCGGCGCCCGAGGGTCAGGCTGCCACGAAGCGAAGTTCGGCCCGCCGGACGCCGGTCACCACCGACGACGGGCTGCGTTCCACCGCGCCGGCCCGTGCCACGTCCGTGAACCGGTGGAGCAGCTCCTCGAGCACCACGCGGCCCTCGAGCCGGGCCAGGGCGGCTCCCAGGCAGAAGTGGTTCCCCTGGCCGAAGGCGAGATGGGGGTTCGGGTCGCGGCCCACGTCGAAGGTCGAGGCACTCGGTCCGAAGACGTCCTCGTCCCGGTTGGCGGCGGCGAACAACATGAGCACAGGCTCACCCTCGGCGACGGGCACCCCGCCGACCTCGGTGTCGCGGGTGGCGGTCCGCATGAACGACACCACCGGCGAGGACCACCGGAGCATCTCCTCCACGGCGCCCGGCACGAGGTGACGGTCGGCCCGGAGCCGGCTCCACTGCCCGGGATGGTCGGCGAAGGCGAGCAGTCCGGAGCTGATGAGGTCGCGGGTCGTCTCGTTCCCGGCCACGAGCAGCTGGACCAGGAACATGCCGAGCTCGTCGTCGCTCAACCGCTCGCCGTCGAGGTCGACCTGGGCCAGCTGGGTGAGCACGTCGTCGCGGGGCCGGGCCCGGCGGTCCTTGGCCGAACCCACGAGGTATTGGACCATCTCGGTCATGAGCCGGGCCCGCTTCTCCTCGGGCCAGTCCGTGGCCCCGGGGATGACGGCCTCGGACCACTCGTAGCACCGCTCCCACTCGTCGTCGGGGACGCCGAGGATCCCCCCGATGACCTGGAGCGGCAGCGGCACGCTCAGGGCGGAGACGACATCGGTGGCGGCGCCGTCCTCGAAGCGCTCGACGAGGGCTGTGGTCCGGGCGCGGATCACGGGCTCGAGGGCGCGCACCGCCGAGGGCTTGAACGCGGGCTGCACCAGTCGCCGATAGCGCGTGTGCACGGGCGGATCCGAGTGCATCATCGTCGGCGGCGACTGGTAGGTCGTCCCGATCTCCTCGACGAGGATCCCGCGGCCGGCACAGAAGGTGTCGTGGTCGCTCTCGATGGCCGACACGTCCGCATGCCGGGAGACGGCCCAGAAGCCCCGCTCTTGGTTCCAGGCCACCGGCGCCTCGGCGCGCAGCCGCGCGTAGAGAGGGTGAGGGTCGGTGGTGTACAGCTCCGGGTCGAGCAGCCGGGCCGCCAACTCCCCTCCCGGTCGCCCCCGCTCCGACACGGGTGACACCCTACCCAGCGTCACCGGGGGCTCGGGGGGGCAGGACCAGGGTCAGCGGGGAGATCGGGGAAGCGCGGCGGGCGGCGGGCCGTGAGCGCCGCCACCCCCTCCTCGAAGTCCGGGCCGGTCATCATGGCCCGGAGGCGTTCCTCGGCGTGGCGCGCCGCGGTGGCGGCGTCCCGGTGGAGGTCGGTGTACAGCTGGAGCTTGGTGGCGGCGAGCGACGCCGGAGAGATCTCGGTCGCCAGCGTGTGCGCGTAGCGGTAGACGCTCTCGAGGAGCTCGTCGGCGGGTGTCACCATGTTGACGAGCCCGATCTCGGCTGCCTCCTCGGCCAGGAACACCCGGCTCGACAGCAGGATGTCGGCAGCCCGGGTGAGGCCCACCAGGCGCGGCACCAACCACGACAATCCGAACTCGGCGGGAAGACCGAGCCGTCCGTGAGCCGTGGTCAGCTTGGCGCCGGCGGCGGCGAAACGGAGGTCGCAGTAGCACGCCAATGCGAACCCCACGCCCGCCGCCGCCCCGTTCACGGCGGCGATGATGGGTTTGGGGATGCCGAAGTGGTACGCGAACTCGGCGTCGAACTCGGGGCGCACCCCGAAGCCGGGATTCTCGAGGCCCGGCCCGGTCCCGGGGTCGTACGCACCTCGCTCGACGTGTCCCTCGAGCGCCCGGGTGTCGGCGCCGGCGCAGAAGCCCCGCCCGGCGCCGGTCACGACGATGACCCGCACCGAGCGGTCGGCGGCCGCCCTGCCCAGCAGGGACCGGTACTCGGTGTTCATCCGCCCCGTCCAGGCGTTGAGCCGCTCGGGCCGGTCGAGGGTGATGGTGGCGACGGCCCCCGAGACCTCGTAGCGCGTGACCTTCAGCTCGTCGAGCTCCACGCCCCATTCCTATCCGACACGGGTCGCACCGTTGTGTGGCTGTTGGTCGTCGAGGCGCTCAAGTTCTCCCCGGCATTGCCGATCATTCTTCACGGACACCTTCAGTTCCAACCCCACACTCCAGCATCCCCAATGTCGAGAACCCCCACCGCCCGGTGGGGGTTCTCGCGTCGGGGGTCACGTGCCCCGGTGCCGGGGATCCCGGGCGGTCGCCTCGCGTACCATCTGGCCATGACCGCGTCGCCGCCCGTCCTGGGCGCGCTCGACCCGGCCGCCCCACTGCCGTTCGGGCCCGACAGCGTGGTCCGGGCGGTGGTGGCCGAGCCTGTGACCGCCCTGCTCGTCCAGCGGGCGCTGGTCATGGACGTCGCCCATCCCCTGGTGGCCGGCGCCGTGGCGGACCACAGCGACTTCCAGCGACGCCCCCTCACACGGGCGTGGGCCACCGTCGACGCCGCCCTCCGGCTGGTCTTCGGCGACGAGCCGGTGGCACGCGGGGCAGCCCGGCAGATCTATGCCGTCCACGACCACATCAACGGGCCGGTCGGGGATCCGAAAGGGGCGTCCCGCCCCGGCGGTGACGGGGCCCGTGGCGAAACGGCCGGTGCTGAAGGACCTGGTGGTGAAGGGGCTCGTGGTCATCTGGAGGGGGGATCCGGGTACAGCGCGCACGACGCCACCCTCCTGATGTGGGTGTGGGCCACCCTGGTGGACACCGCCGAGACGGCTTTCACGCGCTGGGTGCGCCCGTTCCGTCCCGCCGAGGCCCAGGCCTTCTACGACGAGATGCGCTCCTTCGGCCGCTTCTTCGGCATTCCCGACGGGCTGCTCCCCCCCGATCGAGCGGCCTTCTCGTCCTACCTCGACGACATGCTCGACAGCGAGCTCCTCGGTTCGAGCGTGGCGAGCCGGTCCCTGGCCCGTCAGGTCCTGTGGTTCGAGCACCGAGTCGTCCCTTCCCCGCTGGTGAGGGTGGAGCGTGTGCTCGCCCTCGCCACCCTCGACGCCCGCCTCGTCGACCGGCTCGGAATCCGTCCCGACGCGGCCGACGTCGAGCTCGGTCGCAGGGTCGACGCCTGGCTGAGCTCGCACTACCGGCGCTTCCCGAGGCCCCCCCGGGTCCTTCCGGCCCTCTACGTCCTGATGCGCAGACCCAGTGTCGGGCTGGCCGGGCGGGCTCGAGCCACGCTCAGCCGGGCACGGGTGAGGTCCGGGGTCTGAATGCGTGGGCCTCACGGGCGATTTGAGTGGACTATCTCCATTTAACTACTATCCATGGTGATGATCTTGCTACGAGCGGTGAAAGAGGCCGCCGACCCTTGTGTTGTTGTCTAGAAATGGTCAGTATTCTCACTGATGCCATACGCATCAACACTAAGAGTGAAATCAGAAGAAGGTTCATCGTCCCCGGGCCACGGAGCGGGGATCGGAGCGGGAGCCCCCCGGCCGGGGCGGCTGTCGGCATGGGCGTGGTATCTGACCGGGGGGCTGGCGCTCATCGCGCTGGCCATGACAGGTCTGCTCGGCTCCTTCGAGTCCACCGCCGTGTTCGTGGTGGGCATCTGCACCCTGGTGGCCCTGGTGGCTTCGATCCGCATCCATCGACCAGCTCTCACCTGGCCATGGTGGGCGATCGCGGCGTCGATGGCGTTCTTCCTCGTCGGTGGCGCGCTGAGGGTCGACCTCCACACGCTGGGCAACATCACCCCTAGTCGTTCCCTGGTTCCCGACCTGCTGTCCCTCCCCGGCTATGCGCTCGGAGCGGCGGGCCTGCTCGGGTTCTCGCGTGCTCGTGACCGCGGGCGGCAACGACACTTCGGGGTCATCCTCGACGCGGTGATCGCCGCCCTGGCCATCCTGGCGGTCGCCTGGGTCTACGTCATCGACCCGGTCCTGTTCCAGTACCACACCCCACTGCCGATCCGGCTCGTGCTCACGTGCTATCCCGCCATGTCGATCTTCTTGGTGGTGGTGACCGTGCGGATCGCCTTCAGCCCCGAACAGAACCGCGTCCCGGCGTACTGGTTCCTGCTTGTGGCCATGACGTGCATGTTCGTGGGCGACACGCTCTACATGTTCGCCGACACCGACCTGATCAACGTCCCCGGGCGGCTCCTCGACCTCCCCTACGCACTTGCGTTCATGGCGACGGGCACGATGGCCCTGCACCCGTCGATGCGTGCCCTCACCGAGCCGGCCGGCCACCGGCCTCAGGCATCGTCTCCCGGACGTGTCGTGCTGGTGGCGATCGCGCTGCTCGTGCCGGCGTTCATCACCCTGCGACACCCTTCGAACTCGCTGCAGGACCGCGTGGCGCTGTTCACGATCATCATCCTCTTGACCATGACGGCCGTGGTACGGATCATCCAGGCCCTCCACATCGCGGAGCGGTCCGAGGCAAACCTGGCGTACCAGGCCATGCACGACAGCCTGACGGGGCTGCCCAATCGCCGGATGATGCAGCAGCACCTCACCAACGTGCTCGAGCAGGCTTCGGTCGACGACACCCATGTCGCCTTGTTGTTCCTCGACCTCGACCGGTTCAAGCTCGTGAACGACACGCTGGGCCACAGCCACGGTGACGAGCTCCTCGTGGCCGTGGCGAGCAGGCTGAACGACCACGTGCGGCCCTCGGATCTGGTGACGCGGATCGGGGGCGACGAATTCATGATCGTCCTCGGCCAAGTGGTGAGCGTGTCCCAAGCCCTCGATCTGGCCAACCGGTTGCGCTTCAGCCTCCGAGCACCGTTCACCGTCAACGGAATGGAGTTCTACGTGTCGGCCAGCATCGGCCTGGCATTCGCTTCGGGAGACGATCCCAACGCCAACGCCGAGGTCCTCGTCCGAGATGCCGACACCGCCATGTACCAGGCCAAGGACGCCGGGCGCGATGCGGTGGCGGTGTTCGACGAGTCGATGCGGACCAAGGTGTCGGAACGGGTCGAGCTCGAGCACGACCTGCGCAGGGCGGTGGAGCTGCGCCAGCTCCATCTCGTGTACCAGCCGATCGTCCGCATCCCGCACGGTCCCATCGAAGGGGTCGAGGCGCTGGTGCGGTGGGCGCATCCGACCCTCGGCATCATCCCTCCCGTGAAGTTCATCCCGCTCGCCGAGGAGAGCGGCTTGATCATGGGCATCGGGGAATGGGTGCTCGAGGAGGCCCTGCGCCAGCTCGCGGCGTGGCGCCATCAGACGACGGGGTTCGAGAACCTGTACGTGGCCGTCAACCTCTCCGGGGCACAGCTCCACGACGAGCACCTGGTGCAACGGGTCGGACAGGCGTTGGCCCACCATGGGATCGAAGGCAACGCGCTGTGCCTGGAGCTCACCGAATCCGTGGTGATGGACAAGCCGCTCGAGGCGGCCGCGGTGCTGACCGAGCTCCGGAGCATCGACGTGCGGCTGGCCATCGACGACTTCGGGACCGAGTACTCGTCCCTCGCCTACCTGAAGCGCTTCCCGGTCACGAGCCTCAAGATCGACCGCTCCTTCGTAGACACCCTCGAGGACGAGGACAGCTCGGACGCCACGCTGATCGCGGCCGTGGTGGCCATGGCGCACGCGCTGGGCATCACCACCATCGCCGAAGGGGTGGAGACGACCAGCCAGGCGCACCGACTCATGGATCTCGGCTGCGACGCGCTCCAGGGATTCCTCTACTCGCGGCCGGTCCGGGCCGAGGGGCTCCCCTACGTGGTGAATTCGATGTGGAAGCAGGCCGAGGACGTCCTGGAGGGCTCGGTCCTGTAGGGCGCCGCCGCCTACGCGACCAGGCCGACGGTGCTGTGCAGGTCGAGGGGTCGAATGCCGGGTTCCATCCCCACCCCGTTGAAGTACAGGTCGTGCAGCTCCGGGTCAGACACGGCCAACCGGCGCTCGGTGTCGCTCACGCTGCACCACACGGGCATGCTGGCCGGCGAGCCCAGATACGGGCGCGCCGTGACGCCGCTGAACCCGGCCATGGGCATGCGCAGCTTCCACCGGATCATGCGGAAGACCGGGACGTCGAGGATGGCGAGGAGCCATTCGATGCTGCATCGAGGCGTCGCCAGGGCGAGCGCCTGGTAAAGGCCCATGCTGACGAGCCCCATGGTGGCCTTGCCGCGGTATTCAGGAGCCACGGCCAACGTGGCGATGTCCCACGTCCTCGTGAGGTCGATGTCGATCCCCGTGCGCGCCGCCATCGTCTCGATGGTCTCACCCCACACCGGCACGGTGTCGTCGAGGGTCTTGAACCCGAGGGGCGAAGGCAAGAGCACCCGCATGGTCCCCGCCGGGACCTGCCGGAGATGGTCGACGACACAGAGGAAGATGCTCGCCTCCTCGTAGGGGGCGTACTCCTTGGCGAGAAGCTCGGGCGTGTTGCCGAAGGTCTCGAGGAACACCACCCGCTCGACGTGACGGGCGAGCTCTGACGCGGGGTCAGAGGCGCGGAACAGGTAGACGCCCAACGGTGCGGTCGTTCCCGTCGCGGTCACGTCCCGTGCCAGCCGGCGCAACTCGGCGTCATCGAGGGTGTTGACCGTTCTCACGGTCAGAACGCCTTGGCGACGATCTGAAGGGCGCCGAAGAAGACGCGTGTGTACTCGATCGCTTCCTCCATGTCGAACACTTTGCACGTGTACATGTCGACACTGAAGAACAGGATGGGCCTGTCCCACGCGTACACGTGCGCACCGGAGCCCTCCCAGTGGACCCATCCCGCCCACCCGAACCGGTCGGAGCGGTG
>JARLGQ010000036.1 GCA_031292675.1 Acidimicrobiales bacterium | reverse complement strand
GGTGCTGGCCCAAGCTCGGGCCGAAGCGGCACGCTGCGCAGCGCGCAACGTCGACTTCGAGGTCGGCGACGTCTACCGGTTGCGGGCTTCGGACGATGCCTTCGACGTGGTGCACGCGCACCAGGTGCTGCAGCACCTGTCCGACCCGGTGGCAGCCCTGGTCGAGATGAGGCGGGTGTGTCGCCCGGGCGGCATCGTCGCCGCCCGCGACGGCGACTACGGAGGGATGATCTGGTTCCCCGAGGACCCCGAGCTCGGACGGTGGCGGGACCTCTACCGACACGTGGCCAAGTCGGTCGGCGGCGAGCCTGACGCGGCGCGGCGGCTCGCGCCATGGGCTCGACGAGCAGGCTTCACCGAGATCACAGTGTCGGCGAGCTCGTGGTGCTTCGCCACACCAGAGGAGCGCTCGTGGTGGGGGAACCTCTGGGCGGAGCGGCTCACCCACTCCAGCTTCGGGCACCAAGCCGTCCGATCGGGCCTCGCCGAGCGGGGAGATCTCGAGCGATTGGCAACGGCTTGGCGCCGATGGGCTTCGAACGACGATGGGTGGTTCCTCGTACCCCACGGCGAGATCCTCTGTCAGGCGTGACCCGGAGCACCGCGCACCGCCAAGGCCACCAGACACGGGTCGGGCTCGGCACGCGAGATACTGGTCGCCGATGGGCGATCTGGCGCTGGACACGGCGGTCGAATCCGTCGGAGACGGGCGCTATCGCGCCCGGCTCAGCCGGGAGTGGGAGATCTGGGGACCCATGGGCGGGTACGTCGCTGCCATCGCCCTCCGTGCTGCTGGGACCGCAAGCCCCTTCGACCGACCGGCGAGCTTCTTCTGCCACTACCTGAGCGTCGCGGACTTCGATCGCGTCGAGCTCGAGGTGTCGACCGTGCGCGCCGGCCGCAGCGCCCTGTCCCAGCGCGTCCACGTGACCCAACGCGACAGGCCGATCCTGGAGGCGTCGGTCTGGTCCGTCGCCGGGAACGACGGCCTGCAGCACGACGAGGCGGTCGCGCCCGACGTACCTGGGCCTGAAGCCCTGTCTCGGTTCGAGGACCTGATGGCGGACCAGCCGTCGACCTACGCGTTCTGGGACAACGTGGAGATGCGCCCCGTGCACTTCCGTTCCGAGTGGCCGCCTCGTGAGCCGCTTCCGCCCGTGTGGCAGGCCTGGTGCCGTTTCCGCCCCACGGCGACGTTCCCTTCAGACCCCTGGGTCGACGCCTGTCGTTCGGTCGTTCTCCTCGACGTCCAGAGCTGGCCCGCCGCGTCCCAGCGTCACGCGTGGCGGGAGCCCCACGGGTACATCGCCCCCAGCCTCGACTTGTACGTGGCCTTTCACAGTCCGGCGCCCAGCGAAGCCTGGCTGCTCGCAGACGGCCATGCCCCCGTGTCGGGCGACGGCATGTTGGGTTGGACGGGCAGGGTGTGGACTCCCTCGGGAGTGCTGGTGGCAGCGGCTGCCGGGCAGGCGCTGTACCGCCGTCTACCGAGCTGAGGGCTCGGGATCAGGGACAGGTCTTGGTCTGGATGCCGGGCAACCCGGTGGGCGCGTAGGGGTCGGGGTCGGGTCCGCCCGCGAAGCGGTCGGAGATCCAGTGGACCATGTCGTTCGCCGAAGGGGCGATGACCCCGGCGTGGCTCTGGCCCGGGTAGATCCACCGCTCCAGGTCCTGGCCCAGCGTGCAGAGGTGGTCGGCCAGGAGGGCGGTGGAGACCACCGGGATCTGCTCGTCGCTCCCTCCCTGGATGATGAGCAGGGGGACGGGCCCGGCGGTCGTGAAGGTACCGGGGTCGTTGGCGTTCATCAGCGTCTTCCAGGTGGGGATGTCGATCGGGTCCCCTTTGGTCAGTTGGCTGAGGGTGTACTTGCTCGTCACCTGGCCGACGTAGTCCGAGCACCCCTTGTCGAGGTCGGGGAGGAGCGTGACCGCCAACGGGGTCAGGACCTGGTCGAGGGGGGCCGCCTTGTCGCCGTAGGCGGCGTTGAACCCGCCCGCCGCCATGAACAGGTAGTAGCGGTACGGGCTGGTCTTGAGGAATTGGTAGATGGCGTAGAACTGCGACGGCGGCGCTCCCGCCACCACGCCCTTCAGATGCAGACCAGGCGCGTAGCTCGATGCGATGTGGAGGGCGAACATGGCGGTCTGACCGCCCTCGGAATGGCCCCACACCACGTAGTTGTCACTGGCACGGGCCGCGGGGAGGTGCCGCGCCGCCCGCACGATGTCGATGGTGTTGCGCGCCGCGCTCACCCCTACGAGATAGGGCAGCAGCCCCGGCGTGCCCTCTCCCTGGTAGTCGCTGGCGGTGACCTCCCAGCCCCGGTCGAGCAGGTCGTCGGCCAGAGGCACGGCAGAGCTCGGGTTGAGCGAGGGGGCACACCGGTCGGCCATGCCGTCGGTGCCGTGCCCCCAAGTCACGACGGGGTAGCCGCCGGCGGGCACCGGTCGGTCGGGAACGACGACGAGCCCGGTGACCGCGACCGGCTTCCCGGTCACCGACTCCGACAGGTACATCACCCGGTAGGCGGTGCCGTGGAGCCCCGAGACGGCAATGCGCTCGGACTTGAGAAGCGTTCCCGGACCCGTCTTGGGCAGAGGCTGAGGCACCGAGAAGAACGACGGCAGACCCCGCGGGGCCGGGATGGGAGCCAGCGAGGCGGGGCCCGAAGACCCGCAGGCGGCGACGAGCACGGCCACTGCGACCACGATCGCCGATACCTGTGCCGAGACCCGCGTCCCCCCACGGCGACGGACCGGGGGACCGAGTCGCCGTGGGGTGTCCACGCACGTCCTCCTGTCCGGAGCGGCCTTTCTACCAGAGCGGGCCGTGTTGTCCCTCCGCTACGTGGTCGCTCGCTGCGCGGCGGTCGCCGTGCAGATCCAACCAAGGTCGTAGACGCGCACGCCCACGGACGTGAAGCCGGCCCCGGTCAGCCGGCGATCCAAGGTGGCGGGGTCGATCGGGTTGTAGATGTCGTCGGTGTGGAAGAGCCGCACGCTCTCGTTCTCGACTCCATCGGCCGCCACGAGCGTCCCCCCGGATCTGAGGACTCGGCCCAGCTCGGCGAACACCAGGTCCTGAGCTTCGTCGGTCGGGATGTGATGCAGCATGTGGAACGAGGCCGCGCCGGTGAACCGACCGTCGGGGAAGTCCATGCCGGTGGCGTCCCCGCAGATCACCTCGACGTTCGTGCCGGCCATGCGCTCGGCCAATGCGTCGGCCAGGTCGGGATCGAACTCCAATGCCGTCAGTCGAGCTGTCAAGGTACGCAGGACGTCGGTGGTCAACCCGGGCCCCGGTCCGATCTCGATGACGTCGTCACCGAGGGCCACACCGTGCAACGCCTCGGGGAGGATCGTCTCCTCGATGGCTTGGCGCCACTGCGGGCTGGCACAGAACTCGAGATGTGCCTCGTTCATGGCCGGGCTCCCCTTCGGCGACGCTCAGGTGGGGACCGGCACCGCCGCTCCGGGCTCCTGGGACGGCATGCTCTGGTTGGCCGGCACCGGATAGGGCACGGGGTTGTTGACATCCAACTCGATCAACTGGGAGGCCTGGCATTCACCTTTGACTCGCGGGTCGCTCCTTCCCAGGGTGGCGGGCAGCGCCGGGACCGACGCGTCGGGCGACCCGACGTGCAACGTCGAGCTCAGATCCCCCGTCACGCTCCGTCTCCAGGCACTGATGTTGGGGGCCTTCACTCCGAACCTGGTCTCGAGGAATCGCAATTGCGACGTGTGGTCGAAGGTGTCCGAGCACACGTACCCGCCCCGGCTGAACGGCGAGACCACGAGAAGCGGCACCCGGAACCCGAGGCCGAGGGGCCCGGCGATCCCGTCGGCCGGAGTCGGCAAGGGGTCGACGGTCAGGTACTCCCCCGGCGTGCCGGCCGGGGCCACCGGGGGCGGGACATGGTCGAAGAACCCGTCGTTCTCGTCGTACATGATGAACAACACGGTCTTCGACCACGTCTTGGGGTTGGAGACGAGGGCGCTCAGCACCTGATGGGTGAACCACATCCCGGCCGCGGGCGGCGAGGGCGGATGCTCGTCGTAACCCACCGGGGGGCAGATCCACGAAACCTGGGGAAGGGTATCGTTGGCCACGTCACGGGCGAAGTCGCCGGGGAAGATGGGACCGAACGCCTTCTTGTACAGCGGTGACGACGGGTTCTCCACGTGTCGCTTGAAGTAGAGAAGGATGTTGTCGGAGATGGCGATCGACAACCGGTTGGTGGGTTGGTAGCCGATTCCCGGCGGGTTGTACACCTTCCACGAGATGCCGTTCGCCTCGAGCTCTTCGGGCATCGACCTCCACGACGCGCTGCCGACGGCGCTGGCTGCGGAGTTCGTGATGATCACCGGTCCGCCCTCGTGCCCTTCGGGATCCAGAGTCCCCGACAAGGCGTGCAGCCGGTTCGGATGCGTCGGTCCCATGACCGAGCAGTGATACCCGTCGGCGATCGTGAACGCGTCGGCCAGCGCGTACCAGAACGGCAGATCCGACCGCGTGTAGTAGCCCATGGTGAGCACCCCGTTCTGGGGTCCCTCGAACTGGGCCATGGTGTGGGTGGCGACGAAGCGATCCATCTGCCCCTTGTTCCAGCTCATGTGCTGGGCCGACCACTCATGGGAGAGGTCGAGGGTGCATTCGGCGTCGGAATTGGCGGTGTCGAGGTGGAACGGCAACAACTGGGGGGCCGCACCGCCGGGCCACGATTGCGCGAAGACCCCCGGGGAAGTGGTGGGGTGATCGTCGAAACCGCGTACGCCCTTGTACGACCCGAAGTAATGGTCGAAGGACCGGTTCTCGTTCATCAGGAAGATGACGTGTTCGACCGCACCGAGATCGGACCCCGCCGGCGCCACATGAGCGGCTTTGCGCGCCGTCTCCCCTCCGCAGGCCGCCAGAGCCATGCTGAACGCGCCGGCCATGCCCGCGATGAGCACTTCCCGCCGTGTCCGCAGGTTCGGTTGCGACACAACCGGTGATCGGTTCTCCACGTTCGGCACTCTCTGCCCTCTTCGCGCCCGGGGGGGTCATCTCGGCGACGACATCCTGGCACAGTCCCAGCGCTCCGGCCCGGGCAGTGGGCCCCGACGGGCAGCCTCCGGAGCCGGCAAGACCAACACCGTCGCCGTGACGGGAAGAGGGAACGCTCCTCTTGCGGCCGGGGGACATCTCGACACCGCAGCGGTGCGGTCCCTCGACGCCTTGGTAGCTCAGGGTTTCCGACGGTGTGGGCTCCGACGAGAGCCGGAGTCGGCTCGTCGGGTCAGATGGCGCGTTCTGAGGAAGCGGTCCGTGCCGGGCGGCGATGACGAAGTTGGTTCAGCAACGACTGCTCGTCGGGCCCGAGGCGCTCGGCGGCCCTGTTCTGGGGTCGGCGCGGCTCTTGGAGGCGATCGGTGAGGAGCGAAAGATTGTGCTGCGCGGCCTCGAGCTGATTCTGCAGGAGATCGCGCTCCGCGGCGATGGCCTCGGCTTCGGCGTTGGCACGGGCTACGTCTCGTTGCAAAGCGGCGTTGCGCGCCTCGAGCTGCTCCAAGCGCCTGCGCGCCCATGACGCCGACTCTGAAGTGTCGGTGGGCGTCGCCGCCACGCGCGTCACCTGCGCCAGCAACGCCGCGGCAAGCTCGTCGTAGTCCATGGGCCCGTCACCGTTCACACTGACGCCGGCCGCGGTGACGCGCAGGTCGGCCTTGCCGTTGTGCGAGATCCGATAGGTGCGCTTGCCCTTGATCTGGCGCTCCAACAAGCCAGCCTTGGCCATGGCGGCAACGACTTGTGTAAAACCTGCGTCGGTACCTTCATAGCCGATGGCCTTTTTCAGAACCGACGTCGCCTTTCCGCTGGCATCTTCTACCGCACCGTGTGCCGACAGGTGCTCGACAATCCGATTACGAACACTTTGATCTCGTGCCACAGAGGGACCTCCCAAAAGAACGGGCGCGACAAAACGAAAGTCGATCTGTACGGAGATCGGCCACATGCCCCACGAACACTTTATCACTTGTCCCAATGCCCGTTGATAGCGAGCGTGTTACAGCGCGCACACCGGTGTGCGATGGAGCAGTGATCACGTTCTCACAAGATTCTCAGCTACGCCACAGTGACTCGTAGTCGCCATCACGCTCAGTCTTAACACTTTCACAGGAACACAACGTTCTCGGGCGCGACAGTCTTCACGGCGCACAGTGCTCACGAGACACACGGTCGCCACAGCAAGACGGTCGTCCCCAATGGGCTATGCCCATCCAAACAACACATGCAAACAATTTTTCTTCGATTTCTGGATATTCCTTGCGGCGCGGGTGGTGATCGGGGGCGACGAGCACCCTCGCACCGGGGACGAACGTAGGCTGAGATTCGGGCCGGACAATGCCCGTCACCAGGGCGAACACCCGGAAGTGGACGCCCCACAACTCGCTCCTGTGCGCCGACTGAACGGTTAGCCTTGTGGGGACAGGCGTTCTGGGCCTCGCCTCGCTCGCTGGGCGTGACCCATTTGCCGCTTCCGGTGGACTCCACCTACCGTGACCACGGCAAATGAACCCGGGACGGGGCAGAGTCACCGAGATGGAGTGACAGAGGGAGCACGTGGCACAAGCGGTGTCCTCGACGCAGGTGGAGCATCCCCTCTCAGCCTTGACGGCCGACGAGATCGCCGCCGCGGTGGCGCTTGTCCAGGCCGATCCGATCTTCACCGACACGACCCGGTTCGCCTACGTAGGGTTGGTCGAGCCCACCAGGGAGCAGCTGCGCGCCTGGGCCCCGGGACACCCCGTCGAACGCCGGGTGCGGCTGACACTGGTCACGGGACCCGAAGCCAACGTGGTCGAGGCCGTGGCGACGCTCGCCACCGGAGAGCTTTCGATGGTGGATGTCCCCGGTGTCAGGCCCGGCCTGTTGTTCGAAGAGGCATTCGCCGCCATCGTGGCCGTGCAGGAGAATGCCCAGTGGCAGTCGGCCATGCGCAGGCGCGGGATCGAGGACTTCGGGAGCGTGCAGATCGACCCGTGGCCGTCGGGTTCCTTCGGAGTGTCCCACGAAGAAGGGCGCCGGATCTGTCGCTGCATTTCCTACGTCCGCCACACACCCGACGACAACGGGTACGCCCACCCTGTCGAGGGAGTGGTCGTCTTCGTCGACATGGCGCGCGGAGAGGTGCTCGAGGTCATCGATACCGGGGTCGTCCCCGTGCCCACGGAGTGCAGCAACTACTACGCCGACTCCGGCCCGCAGCGCGAGGATCTGAAACCCGTCGAGATCTCCCAGCCCGAAGGCCCCAGCTTCTCGGTGGACGGCAACCACGTGCGCTGGCAGAAGTGGGCGCTGCGCGTCTCGATGGACTCGATCGAGGGCCTCGTCCTCCACGAGATCGGCTACGAGGACCAGGGACGTGTCCGTCCCATTCTCCACCGGGCCTCGGTCAGCGAGATGGTGGTCCCCTACGGGGATCCCGGCCCCATGCAGGGCTGGAAGAACGCCTTCGACGCCGGTGAATGGGGGCTAGGGAGGATGTCGAGCTCCCTGACCCTGGGTTGTGACTGCCTCGGCGTCATCCACTACTTCGACGCCGTCTTCACCTCCGAGCGGGGGCATCCCTATGTCGTCCCCAACGCCGTCTGCATGCACGAGGAGGACTACGGGATCCTCTGGAAGCACAACGACCCGCGGGGGGGAAGAAACGAGGTACGGCGATCGCGACGTCTGGTGGTCAGCTCGATCGCCACCGTCGGAAACTACGACTACGGGTTCTTCTGGTACTTCTACCTGGACGGGACGATCCAGTTCGAGGTGAAGCTCACCGGCATCATGTCGACGATGGGGGTTGCACCGGGGGACCAGCCGGCCTTCGCTGCGATGGTGGCGCCTCAACTCGCCGCACCCTTCCACCAGCACCTCTTCAACGTGCGCCTCGATGCCGAGGTCGACGGCCCGAGGAATTCGGTGTACGAGGTGGACACCCGCCCGGTACCGCCGGGCCCGGACAACCCGTGGGCCAACGCCTTCGCACCGGTGACGACCCTGCTCGAGACCGAGAGCGGCGCGCGTCGACTCGTGGACCCGGCCACCAGCCGGGTTTGGAAGATCGTCAACCCGAATGTGGAGAACCGCCTGGGGATCCCCGTCGCCTACAAGCTCGTACCGGGGTCGACGCCCACGCTGCTCGCCGATCCGGAATCGAGTGTGGCCAAGCGGGCCGGCTTTGCCACGCGCAATCTTTGGGTCACGCCCTACTCGCCCGACGAGCGGCGCGCTGCGGGTGAGTATCCCAACCAGCATGCCGGTGGGGACGGGCTCCCCAAATGGACCCAGGCGGACCGGCCCATCGTCGACACCGACATCGTCGTCTGGTACACCTTCGGCGTCACCCACGTCCCCCGACCCGAGGACTGGCCGGTGATGCCGGTCGAGTACGCGGGGTTCATGTTGTTGCCGGTGGGCTTCTTCCCCCGCAATCCCGCACTCGATGTGCCCCCGTCACCGGGCGCGGCCTGCCACACCGGATGACGTCAGGCGTCGACGGCGCGCCCTGAGCGGGCCAACGCGCCGCGGTCCTCGGAGACCGCCGAACGTTGCGCCTCGATCCGCCCATCGACCCATGTCGCCACGGCGGCGACCACCGCGGTGGCCGTGGCCCGCAACATGGAGATGTCGAGGGGGAGTATCCGGACCTGTCCACTCTGGGGCCACACCCCGACCACACGGCACGGCGCCGACTGCGCATCGCGGACCAGCGCGGCCACCAACCCCGGAAAGCCGAGCTCGGTCCGCCAGTCCGGCTGGCACCGCCCGGAGCCGACGACCAACAGCCCCGGTCTCCGCTGCACGAGCGCACGCACTTCGGCACGACCCTTCAACGAAAGTGGGGCACCGCCCGGGCACTGCCACCAGTCGTCGCGTCCCCCGATCAGGGGAAGCCTGGGGAGCCTGGGCCAATCGAGGGCCGTGAGAAGCTGCGTCGCCCAGGTGACGGCTTCGGCGACCACCACCGCCCGGCCGCCTGGGGGCAGCTCTGCGTACCACTGCGCCCACCACGGCGCCCGGACACCCGGGGGGGCCTCGTCCGACACGTCCTCGAGACCGCCCGCCAGCACATCGGCCACGGCCACGGCGGGACCGGGGGCCAATCCCCGGACACACCGGTTGACAGCCGCCACGCCCAGTGCACGCCGACACAGGCGCGGCGACGGGAGGAACGTGTCGTCATTCGCCATGCAACGGTCGGGGTGACGATGGGCGACGAGAACCTTGAAGGCGTCGACCTGGAGTCGCTCACCGACGGGCAGGTCCGCGCTCAGTGCCTGCAGGTCGCGCCCGAGCTCGGCGCGCAGTCGCGCCAGGTCGGTCGACGACACCTCGTCACCGGGCGGCGACACCAGTGCATCGGTCAGCCACTGCGCTCGCGAGGAAGACCCGGTCATGCCGTTTCCGGATGCAGCTCGGCCAGGGAGTCGACGGGGCGCGGCACGTCGGTGCCGGCGCGTCGCTGGCCCGGCACACACTCGCGAAGTCCCGCACACCAGGCGCACAGGGGGTTGGGCGTGCGTTCGGGCTCCGCTCCGGCGGCGAGTCGACAGAGCCGGAGTGCTCCGTCGAGCACGCGTGCCAGGGTTCTCACGAGCATCTCCTCCTCGACAGGCTCGGCGTCGAGCTCGCCCGTGGCGCTGTAGTACGTGGCGATCCGGAAAGGAGGAGCGCCGCTGCGCAGTGCCTCGAGCAACGCATAGAAATGGAGGTCGCCGCGGTGCTCGACGCGACGCGTGCCCGACTTGAGCTCGACCAGGCACACCGAGGCCCGGTCCTGGGCGGGCCGGCCCAGCACCAGGTCCACGACTCCGGCGAGGACGACCCGACCACCGCACAGCGGCACTTCGAGCCGCTCCTGGGTCCGGGGCAACCACGCCGGGCTCAAGACCGGCCAGCGCGCCACGATTTCGGCCGCGTGCTCGGCGACCTCCGCCATCATCTGGTGGCGCCGGGTCGGAGGCAGTCCGGTCACGAAGGAGCCGACACCGTCGCGATCACCCTCCACCGCCAAGGCTTCGAGGGCGTCGTTCCACGGGTCCTCCACGGCGCCGGTCGTGACCCACTGGCGGAACAGGGCGTCCACCAGGCTCCCCCGGGCCAGCTCCACCGTCATCACCCGAGGTGCCCCGCGGCGGGCGACGAGGTGAGCCTCACAGAGCAGGACCTGGCTGAGCGACTCCTTGTTCACCCGCACCGTCTCAGAGTCACCGGGCAGCCCACCCACGGCCTCGACCAGGCCGTCCTCGAGCCAGTCGCGCAGCCCGCCCGCCAGCCCCGGATCCACCACGGGCCGGGGGGCGCCGTCGCCCCGCAGGCGTCGGAGCAGGCCGTCGCCCTCGATCATGCTGGTGGCCGCCCTCCGCATTTCTCCTCCTCGCACAGGCCCACCTTGCACCACGGGTGTGTCGAGACGTCGGACCGTCCCGGGGACAGGCCGCGGCCCGAAAATCGGCCCCGTGCCGCCGGGCTGAGGCGGGTCACCCCGGTAACCTGGAATCTCATGGACGTCACCGGCACGGGGGTGTCCCCCGGCACCTCCAGGGACGGGCCGGAGCTCCCGGCGTGAGCGCGGCGTTCGACGCGGTCTTCGGGGTGTTCGTGGTCGCCATCGTGACCCTGGCCGTCGTGGCCGTGCGCTGGGGGATCCGGCGTGACCGCCTGGCCCGCTCCCGACAGGCCGAACAGCCCCCTCGGGGCGTGGTCCCGGACGCCATCCCCGACGAGGTCCCGGCGGCGCCCCAGCCGGCCCGGGACCGGCACGCCACGTGACGACAGCGAGCCCGGTGCTCCCCGGGGGGGTGTTCATGGGGCCGGGGGGAGCGCGGCGGCTGGCGGGCCCGGGGAACTCGCGGAAGTGGCTCGCCCGCTACCGGAGGGCCCGGGTCCTCCGACGGCGTGTCCGCACCGCCTTCGTCTTCGCCGGCGGAGGAGCGCGGGGCTCGGCCCAGATCGGCATGCTCCAGGCGCTCGTCGCCAGGGGCATCACCGCCGACGCCGTCTACGGCGCCTCGGTGGGAGCGATCAACGCCGCGGGGTACTGCGGGCAGCCCACGGCCGCCGGCGTCGACAAGTTGGCCGAGCGGTGGCGCAGCGTCACGCGCGAAGACGTGTTCCCCCAAGGCCGTTTCCCCACGCCGTGGCGGTTCTTCCAGCAACGTGAGTCGGTCCACCCCCACAACGGCATCCGCAAGATCATCGAGGACGGCATCGTCTTCGAGCGTCTCGAGGACAGCCCGATCCCCCTGGAGGTGGTGGCCACCTCCCTCACCGACGGGCGCATGCGGTGGTTCTCCGAAGGACCGGCGGTCGAGCGCATCCAGGCCTCGGCGGCTCTGCCTGCCCTCCTCCCGCCGGTCGACATCGACGGCGAGACCTTCATCGACGGCGGCGTCGTGGACAACGTGCCCATCGGCCGGGCTATCGCCCAGGGTGCCGAGCGGATCTTCGTCTTGCTGTGCGGACCCCTTCACTACACGCCGCACCGATACCGGCGACCGATCGAAGGGGTGTTGACGGCGTTCTTCATCGCCGTCCACGCCCGGTTCGCCCGCGAGCTCGAGCACCTGCCCGAGGGCGTCGAAGTGGTGGTGATCACCGTCGACACCGAGCCCGTGTCGCGCTACGACGACTTCTCGGCCACCGACACCCTGATCGCGGCGGGGCGCGCCAACGCCAACATGGTTCTCGACTTCTGGGAGAGCGGAGGCATCGGAGACACGTTCGGGCCCGGGCCCGCCCCTGCCGAGCCCGCTACCGCCGAGCCCGCCGCGGAGATGGCCGATCTGGCCGGCCCCCGCGGCGAGGCGGTCTAGAGATCCACGACGCCTCGGTGGCCTCCGTCACTTCGGGGGTCTCTGTCACCTCGGTGGCCTCCGTCACCTCGGTGGCCTCCGTCACTTCGGGGGTCTCTGTCACCTCGGGGGGGGCTCGTCGTCCTTGGGGGGGGCGATGTGCCAACCGGCCGAGGACACCTTCCGGGGCTCGTAGAACACACAGCCCTCGGGGCAGGCGAAGGGCAGGGCCTGGTTGGCCTCCACCCGGCAGCGTTCGAGCTTTTCGCCGCGCGCCGTCGTCTGCATGATGTAGTGCCGACAGTCGCTGTTCACGGCCATGGTCCATTGTGGCCCACGGCGCCACCCGGCGGGGCCCGCGCCACAAGGGCACTCGGCTAGCGTCAGGCACGTGGACGATCCCGTTTCCACCCGGCAATTGCTCCGGTGGAGCGAGAGCCTGGCCGCCATCGCACGCACCGGGCTGGGATTCACCGAGAGCCTCTACGAGCGTGAGCGCTTCGAAGAGGTCCTGCGGGTGGCCGCCGACATCGGTGTGGCGGCCACCGAAGGGGCCAAGGGGGTCGAGGACGCCGACCAGCTCGTGGAGGAGTGGCTCCGTGCCGTCGGTCAGGGAGTGCCCGGGTACGTCACCCCGAAGGTGGCCGTGGGCGCGGCCGTGGGGAACGACGACGGGGAGCTGCTCCTCGTCAAGCGCGCCGACTCGGGGGTGTGGCTGTACCCCACGGGTTGGGCCGACGTCGGCTACTCCGCCGCCGAAGTGGTGGTGAAGGAGGTCCTCGAAGAGACGGGGATCGAAGCGGAGCCGCTGCGGCTCATCGCCGTCCTCGACGGACTGCGCCTCGGCTTCACGCGTGTGCCGCTGTACTCGCTGGTCTTCCACTGCCAGGCGGTGGGTGGCACCTTGCGACCTCATCCCCTCGAGTGCGCGGACGTGGGCTGGTTCGCCGCCGACGAGCTACCCCAGCCGCTGGCGGGGGCCGAACGATGGGGCCCTCACGTGTTCGCGGCCCTGCGGGGCGAACATCTCGACGTCCTCTTCGACCGACCGCGGCGTCCCATGTGGCGCGGCGAGGCTCCCGCCAGCTGACGACGGCGGGCTCAGGACTCGTCGAGCTCTCTTTCTCCCCGTCCTTCGGTGTCGAACCGGAAGCCGACCCCGCGCACCGTCACGAGGTATTGGGGGTGGGCGGGGTTGCGCTCGAGCTTGACGCGCAACCGGCGGACGTGGGTGTCGAGGGTGCGGGTGTCGGCGAGGTCCCGACCCGACCACAGCCGGTCGATGAGCTCGTCACGGGTGCGCACCTGTCCGGGCGGTGACAACAACAGGGCGAGGAGGTCGAACTCCCGCCGCGACAGGTGCACGGGCCGGCCGCCGGTGGTGACGACGCGCCGGGCGAAGTCGACCCGGACCGGCCCGGCGTTCACGGCGTCGGATCGGGACGAGGCCTCCACGGGGGCTTGGGGTGGTGCCGGGATGGGCGGCGGCGACACACGTCGGAGCACGGCCTGGATGCGGGCCACGAGCTCGCGCATCCGGTAGGGCTTGGTGACGTAGTCCGCCGCGCCCAGCTCCAGGCCCAGGACCACGTCGATCTCGGTGTTGAGCGCGCTCACCATGATCACCGGCACGGGGGCGATGTCGCGCATGCGCCGGCACACCTCGGTACCCGCCATGCCCGGCAGGAGCACGTCCAGAAGAACCAGGTCGGGGGGACGGGCGACGAAGCGCCGCAGGCCGTCGGTGCCGTAGGCGGCCAGCTCGATCTCATAACCTTCCATGGACAGGCCCGAGTGCAACGCCTCGCGGTAGGACTCGTCGTCCTCCACGATGAGGATGCGGACCCGACCGCCGGCCTGGTGGTGATCGGCGCGTGCCGTGACGGCCTCGCTCACCCGGTGGCCTTGCCCACTCGCTGGGGACGATCGGGCGAGTGCCGCTGCGTCGTCATCACGATCACACGGGCCACGACGATGAGAAGGAGCACGAGCACGATGAGCAGCAGGGCGGCGACGTTGGCGCGTTGATGGAGGAAATTGCTGGGCTGGTTGTAGTCGGTGATGACGTTGTAGGTCAGGAACCCGATCGGTGAGTCGTGAAGGCCGAAGGTAGGCGACTTCTCGTTGTATCCGACGGTGAGGAGGAGAGGTGCGGTCTCCCCCACCGAGATGGCCGCGGCGATGATCAGCCCGGTGGCGATGCCGGGAAGGGCGGGACGCAGCACCAGCTTGCGCAACATGTGACCGCTGCGCATCCCGAGCGCCTCGCCGCCCTCGCGATACGACGTCGGCACGTTGCGCAAGGCCACCTCGGTGGTCTTGGTGACGTAGGGCACGACGAGGACCGACACCACGATGATCCCGGCATAGAGCGAGTAACCCCAGTGCAGCTCTTCGACCAGGGCCACCAGCCCAACATAGCCGAGGACGATCGAGGGCACGCCGGCCAGCACCTCCGACGCGCCGCGCAGGATCTGGCTGCGGCCGTCCCGGGCGTACTCGGCGAGGTAGACACCCCCGGCCACTCCTATGAGGCCGGCGAGGATCAGCACGCCGAGCACGATGACGAAGGTGCCCTCGATCGAGTTGAGAAGGCCGCCGACGTTGCCGACCGGGTACGTGGTGATGAGGCTGAAGCGGAAATGCGCCAGGGCTCGATCGGCGACGCCCCCTACGATCCACGCCACCGGGATGACCACCAGAAGCAAGGCGACGGCGCACAGCACCCATGTCAAGCGGTTCCGTGCCCGACGTTGCCGGAGTCCGCTCGGTGTGCGAGGCGCGGTCGTAGGCAGCGATGTCATCGTCAGATCCCCCGGCCCACGGGCAGGGCCGTGGTGGCCACACGCCGCACGAGCAGCCGGGCACCGATGTTCACCATCAGGGTGATGACGAGGAGCACGAGACCGAGCTCGGCCAGGGTGCTCAGGGCGAGACCACTGGCGTCGGTCTGCGCGCCGTCGAGCTGGCTGACGATGGCGGCGGCGATGGTGTTGAACGAACTGTAGAAGGAATGGACTTCGGCGCCGGTGAGCGAACCGCACACCATGAGCACCGCGATCGTCTCCCCCAGGGCGCGGCCGAGGCCGAGCACGCTGGCCCCGATCACCCCGGAGCGGACCCAGGGGAGGGTGACGGCGCCGAGAGCCTCGGAATCGGTCATGCCGAGGGCCACGGCACCTTCCACCGTGGCCCTCGGGACCTGGCGAAGCAGGTCCCGGGTGGTGGCGGCGATGATCGGCAGGATCATGATGGCGAGCACCACGCCCACGGTGAACAGCCCCTGTCCACCACCCGTCGGGCCCCGGAAGAAGCGCAACACGGGCACGTCGGGGAGGTGGTCGGCCCATAGCGGGGCCACGTCGTGAGAGAGGAAGGGGCCCAGGGTGAAGAATCCCCACAGGCCGAAGACGACGCTGGGAACCCCGGCCAGCACTTCGAGGCAGAAGCCCACGGCACTGGAGAGCCGGGGCGGGAGCTTCTCCACCACGATGAGCGCGGTGCCGATGGCGACGGGCACGGCGAGGACGAGCGCGATGGCCGAGGACACCAGCGTGCCCACGATGAAGGGCAACGCACCGTACGAGGCACCCGTGGGGTGTTTGATCCCGTTCGTCGTGACGATCGGTGAATAACTGCTTCCGATGTTCCACTGGGTGTGCGTGAAGAACCCGAGCCCGTTGAAGCGGATGGCCGGCACCGCCTTCCACACCAACACACCGAGGATCACGAGGAGAGCGACGAGGGGAATGAACGTCACCGCTCGCAGTCCGTGCGGCAACAGCCGTTCGGACCGCCACCATGCCGTGGCACCGTGCGGCGGCTGAGACCCGCCTCCACCTCCGCCCGGTCCCCCACTGCCCGCCTTGCTCCCACCACCGCCGCGCTGCGCCGTGTCACCGCCGGGTTGGGCGACCCCGGCGCGAGTCTCAGGGTGTGCCGATGACTTGGTGAGGATCGAGAGGAGGGGACCGCGTGCGGCCCCTCTCCTCTCGTCCTCCGCGACCGTGCGCCACGCAGCGGTCATGTCATCGGCTCGGCGACTTGACCCGAGGCGACTAGCCGCTGACCTTGGCGATGAGCTTCGTGGAGAGCGACACGACTGCACTCGGGAGGGCCACGAAGTTGACCGCGTTGAGATACGTCGATGCGCTGCCACCGCTGGGGTCGATCGCCCACGCCAGCACAGCCTTGGTCGCCTGGGCGGCCAGCGCGTTGGGCTGCGTTCCCGGCACGATGGCGTACTCGTAGTTGACGATCGGGTACCCGTCGCTGGCGGGCCCGAAGATCATCGAGACCGCCCCGTTCGCCGGAGTGGAGCTGGCGAAGCTGGCCGCCGCCGATCCGATGGCGGTCTGGGTCGGGAGCTCGTAGTTGCCCGACTTGTTCTTGAGCGATGCGTAGCCCAGTCCGGCTGCGGTGGCCTTGCTCAGGTAGCTGACCCCGATGTAGGCGATGCACCCGGGACTTGCCTTGCAGGCCTGCACCATGCCGCCGTTCCCCATTGCGGCCACGGCGCCGGGAAGGGCCGGCCACGCCACGGTGGTGTTGGGCGGGATCGTCCAGCCCGAGGGGTCCGAAGCGGCCAGGAACGAGCTGAACAAGAACGTGTCACCCGAGCTGTCCGAGCGGTGCACCGTGACGATGGGGGTGGCGGGCAGCGTCACGCCCGGGTTCAACGCCGCGATCTTGGCGTCGTTCCACTTGGTGATCTTGCCCAGGTAGATCTCCGCGACGGTCGGCCCGTCGAGCTTGAGGTGGTCCGTCAGCCCGGGAAGGTTGTAGTTCACCTGTTGCCCCGAGATCGCCAGCGGGATGTTCTCGAGCGCCGGGTACTGCTGCATCTCCGACGGCGACAGGTAGGCGTCGGAGGCGCCGATGTTCACCGTGCCCGCCGCGGCGGACGAGATGCCCGTTCCCGAGCCTGTCGATGCCGTGGTGATGGAGACGCTCGGCCACTGCTTCTGGATGTCCGCCGTCCACGAGTTGAACAGGGGGTACAACAGGCTCGAGCCCGTCTCCTGGAGGGCAACCGGGCTGGTGGGCCAATTCTCGAGGCTCGAGAGCGAAACGGCCGCCGTGGTGGTGGTGGTCGAGGCCGTCGTGGTGGAGGTACTGGCCTTGGGCGAGGAGCTACATGCCGCGAGGAGGACGGCTGACGCAGCGACAACCGACATCACGGTGACACCGCCGAGACGCCGGGCCCGATGCTCGGGCGTACCAGGGGTCGGGGACGCAGAAGGGCGCGTAGACATGACGGATGGAGCTCCTTTCCATGGGAACGACGAGGTGTCCGTTGGGAATGCGTGGAGCCACCGGCGTGCATGCGCCGGCAGCCAGCCGTCAGCCGGCGGTCATCCGATCCTCCCGCTCACGTAGCTGACGGTCTCGGGCTCGTTGGGAGCCTCGAAGATCTGTTGCGTGTCACCGGACTCGACCAGGATGCCGTTGTAGAGGAAGGCGGTGTTTTGGGCCACGCGCCGGGCCTGGGCGAGGTTGTGGGTGACGATGACGATCGTGAGGTGTTCGGCGAGCTTACGAAGCAGCTCCTCGACCATCTCGGTGGTCACAGGGTCCAGGGAGGAGGTCGGCTCGTCGAGCAACAGGACGTCGGGCTCCACCGCCAGGGCGCGGGCCAGGCACAGCAGCTGTTGCTGGCCCCCTGACAGGCGGAATGGGGAGTCGCCGAGTCGATCGGCCACCGCCGCCCACAGGCCGACCTCCCTGAGGCAGCGCTCGGCGATGTCGGCGTGCTCGTGGCGCGGGGCCATGCGATGGGCCCGCACCCCGGCGACGACGTTGTCGCGGATCGACATCGGGAAGGGGTTGGGGCGCTGGAACACCATCCCCACCCGTCGACGCAGCACGAGGGGGTCCATGTCACGGCTCGTGATCTCCACTCCGTCGAGCTCGATGGTCCCCGTGCGCCAGTAGCCCCGGACGTTGTCGTTCATGCGGTTGAGCGACCGCAGGAACGTGGACTTACCGCAACCGGTGGGCCCGATGAGGGCGGTGATGGTCCGGGGGGTGAACCCGAGCTCGATGTTGCTCAGGACCTTCTTGGCGCCGAAACCCACCCCGACGTCCCGCGCCACCATGACCGGAGCGTCGAGCACCCCGACCGCGGCCCGAGGAGGCGCCGATTCGAAAGAGGTGTGGGGAGCCATGAGCGCCTCGGCCGACGGGCCCGGGGGCGCCTCACCCGAACCGTGGTCACCACTCGGCGACCCAGTCATCGATGTCATCAAGGCTGAAGGTACCGGGGAAAGGTGAACGATCCGCGAACAAAAAGCGTCCGCATGGTGATCGTTAAGTGAACTCGTCGGGTGTCCCGTGGCGCTGCCGGTGGGCCATGGCCTTGGCCGCCCCCCAGGCGATGGCGACCTCGCCCAGGTCGGGGTGCACGGCCCGCAGCGACGCCGGGTTGAGCCCGTAGGGATCGTGGGGAAACCGGCCCGAGACGAAGCCGTCCCGGGGCACGGGAGGCACCTGCGCAGCCAGCAGCACCTCGGTCGGGTACGAGACCGCCGCCCGGACCACCGACAGCGGGGTGGAACGCTGGGCGTCCACGTCGGAACCCAGCAGCGCCCTCAGCTCGACCTCGACCTCCCGCCGGGCGCGCCGGGCGGCCACCTCGGCCCGCGCCATCACCGCATCCCGGTCGGGCGTGGCCGCAGGCAGCCGCGAGTCCACACAGCGCAGGACCCACCCGGGCAAGGCCGCGCCGACCCGCGCCGCCAGCTCGGCACCGAGATCGGCGAGGAGCTCGTCGGGGTCCTCCGCCACGACCATGCGCCGCGGCTCAGCTCTCGACCAGGTCCCCGAGGAGGTCGACCCTCACGCCCTGCTCGCGCAACCAGGCAAGTGCGCCCTCGATCTTGGACGGCTCCCCTTCGAGCTCGCACACGATCCACCCCTCGTGCTCGTCGACGTTGGCCCGTCGGATGTTGGGCTCCACGTCGTGGTCCCGCACGAGCTGGGCCATGAAGGGCCGTCGCACCAGGTCCTCGGGAAAGGTGAGCTTGACGCGCACGTCGATCATGGCGCTCCTTCTGCATCGCCGGAGACCAGGGCGACACCGGTCGGGGCGCCGCCGAGCGCCAGGTTGAGGTTGCCCGACCGAAACCCCTCGAGGTCGAGGGTCACGTACCGGTACCCGGCGTCGCGCACGGCCGCCACGACCTCGTGGCGCCGGTCCACCGCGGCGCCGAGGTCGTCCCCGTGCAGCTCGAGGCGCGCCAGGTCCCCGTAGTGACGGACGCGCAGCTGCCTGAACCCCAGGGCGCGCAACGCCGACTCGGCGGCGGCGACGGTCCGGAGGGTCCCGAGGGTCACCGGCGTCCCGTACGGGACCCGTGACGCCAGGCAGGCCGCGGCGGGCTTGTCCCACGTCCGCAGACCCAGGTGCCGCGACACCGCCCGCACGTCGTCTTTGGTCAGGCCCGCCCCCACCAGCGGGAAGCGGGCCCCCCGCTCCGCCGCGGCCCGCTGGCCCGGACGGTGGTCGCCCAGGTCGTCGAGGTTCACCCCGAGCACGACGAGAGCCGATTCGGCCTCGGCCCACGGGGCCAGCGCCGCAAGGAGGCTGGCCTTGCAGTGGTAACAGCGGTCGCCGTCGTTGGCCGAATAGGCGGGGTCGTCGAGCTCGGTCGTCGACACCGTCTTCCAGCGCAGGCCCCACTCCCGCGCCAGCGCGGCGCAGTCGGCCAGCTCCTCGGGAGCCAAGGAGGCGGAGACGGCGGTGACACACAGCACGCGGCCGGTACCGAGCACCTCGGTGGCCACCCGGGCCACGAGGGCCGAATCGGCTCCCCCGCTGAAGGCCACCACGGCCCGTTGCAGCAGCATGATCTCGGCCCGCAGGGCGTCGAGCTTCTCCTCCACGACGAGCATCTCCTCCACCGCGCCGTCCTGCGGTGCGTCGGCCGGTGCCGAACGGGCCGCGCTAGAGGACACTGCCGAGCACGTCCTCGATGTCGCCGACCATCCCCGTCCAGAACGGGCCGAACTCCGCATAGCGGGCCGAGGCCTCGTCGAAGCGCATCTCGTACACGCACGCCTTGAGGTCGTCGGGGTGCACGCCGAACAGCGTGACGCCCCACTCCCAGTCGTCGAGCCCCGTCGAGCCCGTGATGAGTTGCAGGATCCGGCCGCGAAAGGTCCGGCCCACCGCGCCGTGGCCCCGCATGAGCTGCTGGCGCGCCTCGTACTCCAGCGCGTACCAGTTGTGCTCGGCGGAGCGCCGCTTGGACATCGGGTAGAAGCAGAACGCCTTCTTGTCCGGCGGAGGCAGCTCCGGGTACAGGCGCGCCTGTTTCATCTCCTCGGGGATGCCCTCGGCGTACTCGGAGACCTCGGTCAGAGAGACATACGAGCCCGTCGGCTCGAGGCCCGCCCCGCACAGCGCCGACTGCAGGGCCCGCAGGCGCCACAGGTCCGGTCCCAGCACCATCACGGCCAGGTCGGCCTTGTGCCCGAGAAGGGCGACGGTCACCACCTGCTCGCCCCCGGCCCTGGCGTCCTTGACCGCCCGCACCGCCGCCTCGGCGTCCACGCCGGGCCCCGCCCGGAAGAAGAGGTGGAGCACACCCCAGCCCACCGTGGGGGTGAGGGGGTCGTGCCCGGTGTCGGTCCCGGGCCGGCTCGGATCGGCTGGCACGCGCCCAGTGTAGGAAATCACCAGGGGGCGCCCATTGGGCGCCCCCTGGCCAGATGTCGTTCCCTGCCGGCGCCCGGTCGACGCCGTGTCGGGAGAGGGGACTAGAAGTCGTCCATCCCTCCACCGGGCATGGCCGGCATGGACTCCTTCTCGGGCTTGTCCACGATGACCGCCTCGGTGGTGAGGAACAGGGCCGCGATCGAGGCCGCGTTCTGCAACGCCGAGCGGGTCACCTTGACGGCGTCGATGACACCGGCCGCGAACAGGTCCTGGTACTCGCCGGTCGCGGCGTTGAAGCCCCAGTTGTAGGCGTCTTTTTCCAGGAGCCTGCCGACCACCAGAGAGCCGTCCTCGCCGGCGTTCTGGACGATTTGCCGGGCCGGAACCTGGATCGCACGCCGCACGATGTCGACGCCGGCCTTCTGATCGACATTGTCCGGTTTCACAGCGTCGAGCGCCTTCAGAGACCGCAACAGCGCGACGCCGCCGCCCGGAAGAATGCCTTCCTCGACCGCGGCGCGGGTGGCGTGCATCGCATCGTCGACGCGGTCCTTGCGTTCCTTGACCTCGACCTCGGTGGCGCCGCCGACCCGAATCACCGCGACGCCGCCAGCGAGCTTCGCCAGCCGCTCTTGCAGCTTTTCCTTGTCGTAATCGGAGGTCGTCTCTTCGATCTGCGCCTTGATCTGCGCCGCGCGCGCGTCGATGTCCTTCTTCTTGCCGGCGCCGTCGACAATCGTGGTGTTCTCCTTTTCGATCACCACCTTCTTGGCGCGGCCGAGCATGGCGAGCGTGACGTTCTCGAGCTTGACGCCGAGGTCCTCGGCGATCATCTGGCCGCCGGTCAGGATCGCGATGTCCTCCAGCATCGCCTT
>JARLGQ010000301.1 GCA_031292675.1 Acidimicrobiales bacterium | reverse complement strand
GGCGCCGCACTGCTGTTCGAAAAGCCCTCGGCGCGGACGCGCAGCTCGACGGAGCTGGCCGTGGTGGCGCTGGGAGGCCATCCCGTCTACATCCAGGGTGCCGAGATCGGCATCGACCGTCGCGAGACGGCCGAGGACGTGGCGAGGACCTTGGCATGCTTCCACGCCGTGCTGTGCGCGCGTGTGCTCGACCACGACGTGCTCGTGCGCATGGTGGGCGCGCTGGAGGCGACATCGCCGGCCACCGGATCGACCGCCACCGGATCGACAGCCACCGGGTCGACGGCAGGGTACGACGACCGTGACGACGTGTGCTTCCCGCCCAGCGTGCCCGTCGTCAACCTCCTCTCGGACCGGGCCCATCCCTGTCAGGCGTTGGCCGACCTGTTGACCCTGCGCCAGGTGTTCGGGGACGTCGAGGGCCGCACCGTCGCCTACATCGGGGATGCCAACAACGTGTGGCGCTCGCTGGCGTTGGCGGCTGCCATGACCGGCATCCGGGTGCGCACGGCGTCGCCCGAGGGCTACGAGCCCGACGCCGACGACCTGGCCCGCGTGGCTCGGCTCGGAGGCGAGGTCGAGGTGACCACCGATCCGATGGAGGCGGCCACCGGCGCCGACGCCCTGTACACCGACGTGTGGACGTCGATGGGGCAGGAGGACGAGCAGGAGCTCCGGCGCAAGGCGTTCGCGGGCTTCACGATCGACGACGACCTCCTCGGCCGCGCCGCGCCGGACGCCGTGGTCCTGCACTGTCTGCCCGCGCACCGGGGCGAGGAGATCACCGCGGCGGTGCTCGACGGGCCTCGGAGCGTGGTGTGGCGCCAGGCCGCCAACCGCACGCACGCCGTGAGGGGGCTGCTGGCGTGGCTGCTCGGCCCGGGCGGAGGTGTCCCGTCGTGAAGCTGGGCAAGCCGCAGCGACAGCACCGTGTGGCCAAGCTCCTCGAGACCCACGCCGTGTCCAACCAGGCGCAGCTGGTGGGGCTCCTCGCCGAGGAGGGTGTGGAGGCCACCCAGACGACGGTGTCCCGTGACCTCGAGGAGATCGGCGCCATCTAGGTGCGGGTCCCGGGGGGTGAGACCGTCTACGCCCTGCCCGAGCTGCCGGTCAGGCAGGTGGCGCCCGAGGACCACCTCCGGCGTGTGCTGGGCGAATGGGTGGTGGAGGTGGCGCATTCGGCCAATCTCGTGGTCCTGCGCACGCCGCCGGGATGCGCCCACGTGGTGGGCTCGGCCCTCGATCGCAGCGGCTTCGAGGGCGTGATCGGCACGGTGGCGGGGGACGATACGGTCCTCGTGGTGGCGGCGCAGGAGGCGGGCGGCGAGCTGATGGCCAAGCGCCTGGCCGAGCTGGCCGGGACCAGCGGCGCCGGAGCCAACGACACGGGGCGTGCCGGCCCGGGGAACGACGGCCCGGGGAACGACGGCCCGACGAACGACACGACAACGAACGACCAGGGATGAACGGAGCACAGTGATGGCGAAGCGAGTCGTGCTGGCCCACAGCGGAGGCCTGGACACCTCGGTGGCGGTGCGGTGGCTCCAGGAGGAGCTCGGGGTCGAAGTGATCGCCGTGGCCCTGGACGTGGGGCAGGGTGGCGACTTCGCCCTGGTGCGCCAGAGGGCCCTGGCCGCCGGCGCCGTCGAGTCGGTGGTCGTCGACGCCCGGGCCGAGATGGCCGAGGACTTCGTGGTCCCCGCCATCGCCGCCAATGCCCGCTACGAGGGCAAGTACCCGCTCGTGTCGGCCCTGTCGCGCCCGGTGATCGTGCGCCATCTGGTGGCCGAGGCCCGCCGCCACGGTGCGGACGCCGTGGCCCACGGTTGCACGGCCAAGGGCAACGACCAGGTGCGCTTCGAGGTGGGCACGCGCACCTTGGCGCCGGACCTCGAGATCCTGGCCCCCGCCCGCACCTGGGGCATGACCCGCGAGGACTCCGTGGAGTACGCGGCGCGCCACGGGATCCCGATCGAGGCCACCAAGGAGAAGCTGTACTCCATCGACGAGAACCTGTGGGGCAGGGCCATCGAGTGCGGCGCGCTCGAGGACCCGTGGGCGCCGCCCCCGCCCGACGTGTTCACCCTCACGCGGCCGACGGCCACCGAGCAGCGCGACCTCGTGCTCGGGTTCGAGGCGGGCGTGCCGGTCACCGTGGACGGTCGGCCGCTCGGGCTCCCCGAGCTCATCGCCGAGGTGGGGGCCGTCGTCGGCTCCTACGGCTGGGGCCGCGTCGACATGGTGGAGAACCGCCGGGTGGGCATCAAGAGCCGCGAGACCTACGAGTGCCCGGCCGCGCTGGCGATCCTGCTGGCGCACTCGGACCTCGAGGATCTCACCCTCGAACGCGACGTGGCTCGTGAGAAGGCCCGCCTCGAGCCGCGCTGGGCCGAGCTCGTGTACGACGGGATGTGGTTCTCACCGCTGAAGGAAGCGCTCGACGCCTTCTTCACGAGCACCCAGCGTCACGTCACCGGCGAGGTGCGCCTGGCGCTGTCACCCGGCAGCTGCACGGTCACCGGCCGGCGCAGCCCGGTGTCGCTCTACGACCACGGACTGGCCACCTACGACGCGGCGGACACCTTCGACCACGGCGACGCCGAGGGATTCGTGCGCCTGTGGGGCCTGAGCCTGGCCACGTGGGCGGCGCGCCAGGGCGCCCCGCCCGAGCCCGGCCGGCCGTGACCCTGTGGGAGGGCCGACTCGGCGGTACCGCCGAGGAGGTCATGGCCTTCACCGCCAGCCTGCCCTACGACACGCGCCTGGCGGCCGACGACCTGGCGGGATCGCGCGCCCATGTTCGGGGGCTCAGGCGCGCCGGGGTGCTCGAGAAGGGCGAGTCCGCCATCCTCCTGGCCGCCCTGGACCGGGTCGAGGAGGAGCTGAGCTCGGGGATCTTCGCCTTCCAGGCCGGGGACGAGGACATCCACACCGCCGTGGAGCGCAGGGTCACCGAGCTCGCCGGGGACGTGGGCGCCAAGCTCCACACCGGGCGCAGTCGCAACGACCAGGTCGCCACCGACCTGCGCCTGTACACACGCCGCGAGCTGTTGGCGGTGGCCGCGGCGCTGATCGAGCTCCAGGACACGTTGCTGCACCGGGCGGTGGAGGCGGGCGACGCCTACCTTCCCGGCTACACGCATCTCCAGCGCGCCCAGCCGGTCCTCCTCACCCACCACCTCCTGGCCCATGGGTGGGCACTTGCTCGCGACGTCGACCGGGTGCTGCTCAGCGTGGTGCGTATGGACGTGAGCCCACTCGGGGCCGGAGCGCTGGCGGGGTCGTCGCTCCCGCTCGACCCCGAGTCGGTGGCGGCCGACCTCGGCTTCGGCGGGCGCTTCGAGAACTCGCTCGACGCCGTGTCGG
>JARLGQ010000035.1 GCA_031292675.1 Acidimicrobiales bacterium | reverse complement strand
GCCATGACACCGGTGCCGGTCATGACGCCGGCCTCGGGATCACCGTGAACGGCGCGGCGCGCGTCATGGCGCCCGGAGCCACCGTGGCGGACCTCGTCACCTCGTGGTGCCCGTCTCCCGAGGGCATCGCCGTGGCGCGCAATCGTGAAGTCGTGCCCCACAGCGAGTGGACCACCACACCCCTGGCGCCCCGCGACGTCGTCGAGATCGTGACGGCGGCGGCGGGAGGCTGACATGGCCGACGACCCCACCGACTTCATCATCGCCGGCCGCACCCTTGGATCGCGCCTCGTGCTCGGCACCGGCGGGATCTCGAGCCCGGAGGTCCTCGGCGAGGTCGTCGAGGCCTCGGGCGCGACGCTCGCCACCGTGGCGGTCCGGAGGGTCGACCCCGCGGCGCGGGGGGGGATCCTCGACGTCCTCGCTCGCCACGGCGTGGGGGTGCTGCCCAACACCGCCGGCTGCTTCACCGCGGCCGAGGCGGTCCTCACCGCCAAGCTCGCACGCGAGGCGTTCGAGACGGACTGGGTCAAGCTCGAGGTGATCGGCGACGAGGACACCCTGCTCCCCGACGCCGTTGAGTTGCTCGACGCCGCCGAGCAATTGTGCGACCAGGGATTCGTGGTCCTGCCCTACACCAACGACGACCCGGTGCTCGCCCGCCGCCTCGAACAGACTGGCTGCGCGGCAGTCATGCCCCTGGGATCGCCCATCGGCAGCGGCCTCGGGATCCGGAACCCCCACAACATCGCGCTCATCGCGCAACGGGCCTCGGTGCCGGTGGTCCTCGACGCCGGCATCGGAACGGCATCGGACGCCACGCTGGCGATGGAGCTCGGCTGCGCGGGCGTCATGGTGGCCACCGCCATCACCCGGGCGCAGGACCCGGCGCGCATGGCCGGCGCGTTCCGCGCCGCCGTCGAGGCCGGGTACCAGGCCCGGCGGGCCGGTCGCATTCCCCGTCGCTTCCTCGCGCAGGCCTCGAGCCCCGTGGAGGGCATGCCCGACCTCTGACCTACGCTGCCGCCGTGGATCCCGCGCTGTCCATGACGATCGCCGGCTCCGATTCGGGTGGCGGCGCCGGGCTCCAGGCCGACCTGAAGACCTTCGCCGCCCTCGGGGTGTTCGGCACGAGCGTCGTCACCGCGCTGACCGCCCAGAACAGCGCCGAGGTGCGCGGCGTCCTCGTCGTCGATCCCGCCTTCGTCGAGCTGCAGATCGACGCCGTGCTGTCGGACCTTCCCGTGGCGTCGGTGAAGACGGGCATGCTGGCGTCGTCGGCGACGGTGGCCGCGGTGGCCCGGTGGGCGGCCGAGGGCAGGCTCCCCAACCTCGTGGTCGACCCCGTGCTCGTCGCCTCCACCGGGCGCCCGCTGCTCGACGAGGGCGCCGTCGCGTCGTACCTCGAGCTCCTGCTCCCCCACGCGCTGGTGGTCACACCCAACATGCGCGAGGCCGCCATCCTCGCCGACATGCCCGTCACAGACGTCGACGGCATGGTGCGCGCCGCGCGCCGGCTCGCCGACACCGGGGTCGGGGCCGTGGTCGTGAAGGGGGGCCACCTGGCGGGAAGGCGCGCCCCGGACATCGTGCTCCTCGAGGGCGCGGTGCACGTGCTGGACGGGCCCCGGGTCACGTCGCGCAACGACCACGGCACGGGGTGCACCCTGTCGGCCGCCACCGCCGGCCTCCTGGCTCTGGGCACGGACCTGTTGGACGCGCTGGCCCGCGCCAAGGAGTTCGTGTCCATCGCCTTGCAGGGCTCGGCGACGTGGCGGTTGGGCGCAGGGCACGGCCCGCTCGATCACTTCGGCTGGGGCGCGGGGACCGGTTCCGCCCGCTGACACACGCAACCCCGAATGCACAGAGGCCTCCCATGCGCACAGGGATCGGAGGCACACGGGCCAAGGGAGGAGACGCGGGGCGACGAGCGGATCGCTCGTCGCCCGCGCCCCCCGCCGACGCCCAACTGGTGGGCGAGTCACCCCCCAAGACACAGCGCCACCGGCCAACACTCCGATGGCACTCCCCCCGGGGCCCGTTCCGGGCCTCGGTGTCGGGGGACACTGTATTGCCGCCACAAAAGCCCGTCAACGCGATTCGTAGAAGTAGTTTCACTCTGAGGAGTCGGTGACTCCGCCGGAGGCCTACCAGGGGTGGTTGAACGGACACTCCCCCGGCGTTGCCGCCCCGGCCCTGCCGACAGCCCCTTGTACACTGGCCCCGCCACCGCGGAGCCGGTCGTGGCATCGCCTCACACGACCCGGTCCCGGCGGCGCCAGCACACCCATGCCGAGCCCCGACGACCTTCCCGGTGCCCCCGACCCCGACGGGCACGGTGCCGCCACCACCGCCGTCGAGGCCCGCAGCAACGGCCATGGGCCCGGAGCCCGACCCCCGGGACCGGGGCCCCGGCGGCGACCCCCGGGCCCGAGCACCAAACCCGCCCTCGTCGTCCTCGGGCTGACGCTGATGCTGTTCCTGCTGGGCGTGGGGCTCGAGGTCCTGAGCGGGAGCCAGAGCAGGCCGACGGCGGCCCCGAAGTCCATCACCACCGCCCGCGGCGCCGTGCTGCGCGCGGTGCCGGCGCGCCCGCTGCTGGGGGCCATCGTCTCGAGGGGCCAACCCCCCGATGACCTGCTCGACGCGATCGCCGTGCCCCAGGGTTCGGCTCCGGTGCCGAGCTCGGCGGTCAACCAGGGGGTCGAGCTCTACGACCGGTCGCTGCGATTCGAGGTGCCCGCCACCCAGCAGGACGTGATCACCTTCTTCCGGGCCCAGCTGCCGGCGCAGCACTGGCGACGGCTCAGCGAGGGGCCCTCCACCAAGGTGGCGGGCGGCTACCTGGTCCTCGAGCAGCATCCCGCCAGCGACGGCCGCGAATGGGACCTCGGCGTGACCGTGTCGCCCACCTTCTTCGGCGCCCAGGCAACGGGCTCGAGCGTGCCTGCTCCGGGCCCGTCGGCGTCGGGGGCGGCGGTGCCGGGCGCGGGCACCACCTCCTTCACGCTACGGCTCTACGCCGTCTCGGACCAGGACTGACCCGAGCCCGGCGGCCGGAGCCGGAGAGGTGAGCACCCGGCTCCTCGCCCGACCGGCGCCCGCCCTCACGCCGCTCTCCCGGGGAGACCGGTCGTGGTCCGAGGGGTCCACCCCGGCGGCGCCCACGGGGACCGGCCGGGGGACGCGTTCGGGTTCCGCCGGCACGGGGTCGACGGTCCCCTCGCTGCGCAGTAGCCACGCCCACACGAACAGGTCCACCGGATAGAGCAGGTAGCCCACGCGCGTGGCCGGGGCCAGGAGGATCCCCACCGTCATCACCCACGCCACGAGGCGCGACAGCGCCGCCGGGCTCGTCGGCCGGCGCCGGAGGAGCACGTAGGACAGCGCCAGGACACCGGCGACGGCCACGGTCGCCGTGAAGGCGCGGTGGATGCCCGGGAACAACGACACCACCAGGTGGCCGATCAACGGGCTGGCGGCGGGCGACTGCACCCCGGCCAGTCCGAGCGGGAACCGGACCACGTTCTCGATGAACGCGGAGAGGTTCTCGGCCGCGGTGGGCAACACCGCCGGGATCATCACCCCCACGATTCCCGCCACAACGGCGAGCGACGGCTTGCGGCCCCGGTGCCCGTCGCGGTCGCGCGCCACCAGGAAGGCCAGGGCGGCGAGAGGCCAGGCCGTGATCTTCATGGACGCGGCCACCCCGAGGGCGACACCCGCCCACAGGGGTCGTCGTCGTTGCAACAACACCAGGCCCAGCAGCATCAGCGCCGCCACCGGGAGGTCGTCGCCACCCGTGGCGAGGGGAACGGGCCGCGGTGGGCAGCACCGTCATGCTCTGCAGGGCCAGGACCCGGGGGCCGGTCGGGCCGCGGCACAGGGCCATCGCCACCACCACCACCAGGATCGTGAACACCGAGAAGGCCACGCGGGCGTCGGTGAGGCGGGGCGACGCGTCGGTGCTGCGCGGGATGCCGAACAGCGACATCAGGGGAAGGTACGGGTTGTAGACGTCGTAGGCCGGCTCGCCGGGCGGTGCGGTGATGTGCTGGTGGGGCTTGATGAAGGTGTAGGGGTCCCTTCCGCTCACCCATGCCTCTCCGGAGCGCTCGACCACCGCCGTCTCGGGCTGGACGTGGGCGGTCCCTCCCGAGTCCGTCCGCCACAGCACCTCGAGCGACAGCGGCATGAGGGTGGCGCCCAGCAGGACGACGAGGAAGATGACGGCGCGCGGTGTCGTCCAGTGCCACGCCGCGCCAGTTGGCGCCGCCGGCCCACCGTCGCCCCCGGACCTTCCCCCCGCGTCCGCCGAGGCGACGGCCTGCTGCTGACGGTGGCGGGCGCGCCGGGCCGCCAACGCCGAGGCCACGGCTCCGAACGCGTACGGGCCCACCGCCAGCCTCCCCCACTGCTGGTAGAGGCTTATCGACGCGAGCTGTGCCGTGCCGATGGCGAACAGCGCGGATGCGGCGTAGAGCACGGCATCCCGCTCCACGGGGCTCCACGACGCCATCGCCCGGGCACCCCGCCCGAGGAGGCCGGTGGACATGTCTCCATGGTAGGCCCACCCCACCCGCCGAGCGGGCACTGCGCCGGGCGGCGACCCGTAGGCTACGGCCATGTCGGCCGATGCCGTCAGTGGTCGTGGTGATGCGCCCGCCGCCCCGACACAGCCGTTCCGGGCCTTCGTCGTCCGGCGCCACGACGACGCCGTCACGAGCGCCGTCGAGGAGCTCGGTCTCGACGACCTCCCCCCGGGCGAGGTCCTGGTCGCGGTGTCCTGGTCGTCGGTCAACTACAAGGACGGCATGGTCACCGTTCCCGGCAATCGCGTGGCCCGCACCTCGCCCCTCGTGCCCGGGGTGGACCTGGCCGGTGTCGTGGTGGCGAGCGACGACCCGGCGCTGGCGCCGGGAACCGAGGTCCTCGCCCACGGGGGCGACCTGGGGGTCGCCCGCCACGGCGGCTACGCCGGCTTGGCGCGGGTCCCGGCCGGATGTGCCCTGGCGCTTCCCGACGGGCTCTCGGCACGCGAGGCGATGGCCATCGGCACTGCCGGCTTCACCGCCGCGCTCTCTCTCGATCAGCTCGAACAGCGGGGCCTGCGCCCCGGGGACGGGCCCGTCGTGGTGACAGGGGCTTCGGGGGGTGTGGGGTCCTTCGCCGTCGACCTCCTGGCCGGGCGCGGCTACCAGGTCGTGGCGAGCACCGGCAAGAACGACGAACACGCCTGGCTCGAGCGCCTCGGTGCCGCCGAGGTCATCGGCCGCGACGACCTCGACGAAGCCGGTGGCCGGGTGCTCGGGCCCGAGCACTGGGCCGGCGCCGTGGACTGCGTGGGGGGCGAGACCCTGGCGCGTGTCCTGCAGGCACTGCGCTACGGAGCGGCGGTGGCCGCCAGCGGGCTCACCGGGGGGACGGCCCTGCCGACCACCGTGTACCCCTTCATCACCCGAAACGTGGCCCTGCTGGGGGTGGACTCGGTGCGGACGCCGATCGGGCGACGACGCGAAGTCTGGGGCCGCCTCGCCACCGACCTCCGCCCTCCCCACCTCGAGGACCTGGTGGCCGGCGAGGTCCCCCTCGAGGGATTGGCCGGTGCCCTGGCCGACATCCTGGCGGCCCGGGTGCGTGGCCGCCTCCTGGTGCGCATCGCCGCCACGACCTGACGACACCACGCCCTCACGACCGATCCCCACACCCGCCCGATCCGGATCGTGCCCGAGGCCGGGACCGGCGCCGCCACCGGCGCCGGGGGGTTCAGGAGCGCGCAGGTGCCGTGGTCTGTGAACCCGGGGAGCCGGAGCCGAACACGGGCGAGACGGTGAGCGTCCCCGCCCCGCACGCCGCCAGTTGCACCGCCACCACGCCGTGGTCGACGGCGTGGGGGGGCGTCACCTCGATCTGCGCCGCGGTGGGGCACGTCGTCTCACCCCCCGAGGGGACGTCGGAGTAGGCGAGGTTGAAGTACGCAGTCGCTCCCGGTGCGAGTTGCACGGGCGAGGGGGCGAAATTCGTGAACTGGTAGTTCCCTCCGCTCACCACGTGGGTGGGGAGCTCGGTCCCCGAGGCGTCGAGAAGCTGCACCGAGGGATACCCGTCCGAGGGGCACGGCGAGGTCGAGGTGTTGTGGAGGGCGAAGGTGAGCTCGAAGGTCCCGGCCGCGCCCTGGGACCCCACGACACTGATCGACAGGTCGCGGGCCGCGCATGCCGCTCCGGCCGCGGTCGACGATGTCGTGGTGGAGGAGATCGACGTGCTCGAGGAGCTCCCCGTCGACGTGGTGCCCCCGGTGGTCTGGGTCGAGCCGTTGCCGTTGGACGAGCACGCCGCCATACCGAAGGCTCCGAGCACGGCCGCCACCACCATGCCCGAACGCAACGGAAGCGATGGACCGGGCCGGCGCGATGGACCGGGCCGGCGCGATGGACCGGGCCGGCGCAGCGTTCCGCGGCGTCGCGTGGGGCGCGGTGCCGAAGTTCTCAGGAGCTGAAGTCCTCGGGGCGGACGGTGTCGAGGAACTGCCGGAACTCCCCCACCAGTTCGTCGGGAGTCGAGTCGCCGTCCTCGTCCTCGTCGTCGGAGGGGAGAAGAATACCCTCCGCGTCCATGAGGTCGTCGGCGACGAACAACGGGCTCCCCGTGCGCACCGCCAGGGCCACGGCGTCAGAGGGGCGGCTCGACACGTTGAGCGTCCCGGTGCCGCGCTTCAACTGCAATTCGGCGAAGTACGTGGCGGAACGAAGTTCGGTGATCACGACGCGCTCGAGGCTCGCGCCCAGCGCTTCGACGATGTCGCGCAACAGGTCGTGGGTCATGGGGCGCGGCGTCGCCACGCCTTGGATGGCGAACGCGATGGCGGTCGCCTCGGGAGCACCGATGAAGATCGGCAGCGTCCGGCCCAGGCCCTCGGCCTCGGTGAGGAGGAGAACGGGCGTGTTCGACTGCAGGTCCACCCGCACCGCGCTCAGCCGCACCTCGACCATGCTTGAAACTTACCGCCCGTAGAGGGCCCCGACATACGCGTCCGGGTCGGTTTCCAGGGCCCGGGGGTCGCCCGTGGCGACGAACGGGAGATTGCGGTAGCGACCCGCCACGTCGAGCCCGTACCCGAGGAGCAGGTCGTCCGGGGCCTCGAAGCCCGAGAAGCGCACCGTGACAGGGACGATCCGCCGCACCCGGCGATCGAACAAGGTGCACACCTCGAGCGTCTCGGGACCGCGGCGCCCGAGCTCGCCCAGGATGTAGGTGCAGGTGAGGCCGGTGTCGACGATGTCCTCCACCAGGACGACATGGCGGCCGTGCACGTCGTGGTCGAGGTCCTTGACGATCCGCACCCGGCCCGTGCCCTCGGTGTACGTGGAGATCCCCAGGAAGTCGATCTCGCAGGGGACCGTGACGCGGCGTGCCAGGTCGGCGACGAACGGAAGGCTGCCCTTGAGCACCGCCACCAGGAGCACGCCCTCGGGGTAGGCGGCCGACAGCTCTGCTCCCAGGCGGGCCACCGTCCGTGCCAGCTCGTGGCGGTCGTGCAGCACCCGTGCGCCGCTGCGCCCGGTCACCCGCTGCGCCCGGTCACCCCGCGCGGCAACGTCACGCGCGGCGCCCGGTCACCCGCCGAGCTGTTCGCGCAACGTGGTGCGCAGGAGCACCTCCCGCAGTCCCTGGCCCAGCACGGTGAGCTCGGCCACCGCCTCGTACGCACGTTGACGGGCCTCGGGGTTGCGCTGCTTGAGCAGGGGAAGGACGATCTGCTCGATGAACCCGGCCTCACGCTCGGCGGCGAGCTTGTGGAGCCGCAGATGCCTCGCCTCCACGCCGTAGCGCGCCAATCCGGCCGCCACACGCGCCACGGTGAGGGCGTCCCCGTCGTAGTAGACGACGCCTCCGACCACGCGACCGCACAGCAACCCGTAGGACTCGAGCTGCTCGACGGCGGGCCCGTCGAGGCCACTGGCCCCGGTCAGCTCTTCGAGCGTGATGGCGTCGTCGGGCAGGCTCTGGGGCGCGGCCTCGTCGCCGTCGCCGCTGTCGATGCCGGCGCGTGCCGAGCCGGCCTCGGGCGAGCGAGTCGCCCCCGCCCCTGACCGCTTGGCGGGCCCGGGGACAGCCGGCCCGTCGGGCTTGGTGCCCGAGGACCGCACCGCCACAATCTGATTGTCATCCAGGCGGTGGTACGCCTCGAGGATCGCCGCGACCAGGTCGGGCGGCAGGGTGATCGTGTGCACGAGGCCCTGGGCCTCTTGGGCCACGACGTTGAGGTCCGCGGTGCTGTTGGCGT
>JARLGQ010000300.1 GCA_031292675.1 Acidimicrobiales bacterium | reverse complement strand
CGGGCGCGGCCACCGGAGCCGCCACTGGCACGGCAGGGGGCTCGGCGATGGTCTCGTCGACGGCGCTCTCGGCGCTCGCCTCCGCCAGTGCGCCTTCGCCATCCCCGAGATCTCTCTTCGACGGGACGAGCAGCCGCAACGGGCGCCCGTCGACGACGAACTCCAGCGACGTCACCGCCTGCCCGCCCGGAAGGGAGGCGGGGGGGCCGAATTCGAGTGGGGAGGTGCGGTCCCACCCGACGGTCCGCCGCTCGCCGGGTTCCGGTCCCAGGAACGTGATCCCTTCGGTGTCGACGATGACGGAGAGGTGGCCGACCATGGCCGGCCCCTCGGGCGTCGCACCTTCCAGATAGACGTCGTCCATGCGGAGGCTCCCGTTCCCGAGCCCGAGTGATCCCATTCGCATGCCTCCTTCGTTTGGGCTGTCGTCAGCCCGTGACTTCCGCGTGCCACTCGTTCACCGATGCGTTCAGCACCAGATACCCCGTCGATCCCCCGGGACGGCGTTTCCCCCGAGGCGCACAGGCGATGGGAAGGCGGTCGGCGGCCCTGCGCCGGACGGATCGGCGGCGGCCTGCTCGTACCGGGTGGGGGTCACGAGTCGGTCCGGGCCCGCGGGAGAGACGGCAACAGCGGAACCCCACACGCCGCTATCGGCCCTCGCCACCAATGTGGTCAAAGCCGCCGCCATTTTGGGCGGCCGGCGCAACCGAGCCAGAACCACGCTGACCTCCACCGACCATGCGCGCGGGAAGGAACCGCTTCCTGTGCTCTTGTCGGCACGAAGAGCTCACAACCTGAGCACCCTGCGGGCCCGTTGTCGGGACGGAGGGGCCGCGCCTTTTCCGGCGTGTCGGGACGGTCAGCCGACGTGGACGAAGCGCACCAGCTCCATGTTCTCGTAGGTGATCCAGGAGTCGGTCACCTGGTTGTAGGGGAACATCGCGTGGGCACCGAGCGAGCGGTCACCGAGCAGGTCGGCCTCGATCTGCTCGCACTTCGTGCTGAAGGTCTGGTAGCCCGGCGCCCACACCAGCCAGATCTGGTGGGCGGGGGCGCTCAGGCGCTCCAGCATGGTGGCAAAGGCGGCAGGGTGGCCCCGGTTCGAAGCAGTCGCGTAGTCGACCCAGTTCACGAACTGCGGGCCGGTACCGCGGGGGAAGGTGATCTCGCGGTAGCGGCCGGGGGGCACCAGGCGGTTCACGGAGGGGCCGATCTGGTCCGGGCAGAACGCCACGATGTCGCCGGGGCGACCCAGCTGGGCGAGGGTGGTCGCCACTTCACCCGCCTGGGTCCGGCTCGTCCAGGTGCTCGGCAGACCGCTCGCCAGCCCGAAGGCGACCGTGGCGGCCAGGACCCCGGCGCGGATCCGGCGATCGGCGAAGGTGGCCACGCCGAGGGCCACGAGGAGCACGAGCGGCACGAAGACCACCCAGGCGTAGCGCGCCTGGAACGCGCTCCGGCTCGCGTAGCCCCCGATGACGGCGGCGGCCAGCGTCCCTGTCAGCACCAGCGCCAAGGGTCGTCCCCGTGGCCGGGTGCGCAGGTCGAGGTCGACGTGGAACGAGCCCCGGGCCATGCCGAAGAGCCCGAGCCCCACCAGCGCGAAATAGAGGAGCGCCAGGGCTCGGCCCTGGCTGGTCGCCCCCCCAGCGAAGGAGGTCACGGCGTTGACCATGGCCGCGAAGTTCGCCGGCTTGGCCCACGGAGTCCCGGTGTGGTGGGCCTGATAGAGGAAGGTGGGGAGCCACGGTACGAAGGTGAGGCAGCCCACCAGCACGGCGCCCAACGCCACCAGAGCCCCACCCCGACGCCCCTCGGGGCCGCGCCAGGCCTGCCAGGCCAACCACAGGGCCGTGACGCCCACGAGATAGAGCGCCCAGTAGTGGGTGTAGAGGAGGAGCCCGGTGATCAGGCCCAGAGCGACGACGTTGGTGACCGTGCGGCGGCGAAGGACCTGCTGGAGCGCCACCACCCCGGCCGCGGTGAGCAAGCCGACCAGCGCGTACATCCGGTTCTCGGTCGCGTAGCGCACGGCAAAGGGCGAGGTCGCCACGAGGACCAGGGCTCCCGCAGCCACCGTCTTCCCGCCGAGGCGGCGCGCTGCCACCCAGATGAACGGCAATGTCGCACAGCTGAGTACGCCCGACAGGGATCGCACCCCCTCGTCGGAGGTACCGAACGCCTCGATCCAGAAGTGGAGGAGGTAGTAATACAGAGGCGGCGCGCCGTCGCGCCGCAGGGCGCCGTGGATCTGCCCGAGTGGCAGACGAGCAATGTTGAGCGTGAGCGCTTCGTCGAGCCACATGTCGGAGCTGGCCACGAAGCGGATGACGATCCCGAACACCACCACGGCCACGGCGCCGACGACCATGAGCCGGTGCAGCAGCGGGTATTGGCCCATCCCGTCGAGGGGCGTGTCGGACAACTCGGGCACGTCGGACGTCAGCACCCGTGGAGCAAGGCGCGACGCGGTGGTGGCCTCGGTCGTGGGTGCGGTGTCGGGCTCCGCCGGTGGCGCCTGCAGCCCGTCCATGTGTCGCATGGTAACGAAGCATCGACCGGGCCCCGTGGCAGGTCCGGGCGCAGAAGGGCCGCGACCAGGGATCAGGCCTGCGTCAGACCACGAAGGATCCGCTGTGCACCATGTGGGCGGCCGCGTCGGCGGCGGCGGCCACTACCTCGTCGAGATGAGCGTCGAGGTGGGCGAGCCCCGGGAACATGGCCTCGTAGGGCCCGGGGGCCAGAGCCACTCCCCGCTCGAGCATCGCCGAGAAGAAGTGTGCGTAGTGTCCTCCGGCGGCCGCGGCCCGGGCCGACGCGTAGTCGGTGACCACCTCGGCCCCGAAGAACAGGCCGACGAGCGGGCCCACCACAGGGACCTGCACCGGAATCCCTGCACCCGAGATGGCGGCGTCGAGGCCCTGGGCCAGGCGCCCGGCGCGCTGACACAGCGTGTCGTAGTCGGCGAGGGAGATGGTCTCGAGCACCGCCAACCCCGCCGCGGTGGCAAGGGGATTCCCCGCCAGGGTTCCCGCCTGGTACACGGGCCCCTCCGGAGCCAGGACCGACAGCACGTCGCGCCTGCCCCCGAACGCGCCGACCGGAAGGCCGCCGCCCATCACCTTGCCGAAGCACCACAGGTCCGGCGTCACGCCCGACCGCTCAGACATCCCCCCGCGCCCCACGCGAAACCCGGTGATCACCTCGTCGAACACGAGGAGGGCGCCGGCGTCGTCGCACGCCTGTCGCAGCCCTTCGAGAAAGCCCGGCGCAGGCGCGACCACACCCATGTTCGCCGCCGCGGGCTCCACGATCACACACGCCACGTGCCTGTCGACCTCGGGCACCACGTTGTAGGGCACGACCATGGTGTCGGCGACAGCTGAGGCCGGCACCCCGGCGGAACCGGGGAGGCCCAGGGTCGCCACCCCACTTCCCCCTCCGGCCAGCAGCGTGTCCGAATGCCCGTGATAGCAGCCGTCGAACTTGACGACGCGGTCTCGGCCCGTGAAACCGCGTGCCACTCGAAGCGCGCTCATGGCCGCCTCGGTCCCCGAGGACACCAGTCGGACCTGCTCGCATCCGGCGACCCGGCCACAGATGGCCTCGGCCAGGAGCACCTCGCCCGGCGTGGGCGCGCCGTAGGTCGTGCCCCGGCCGGCGGCCCGCGTGAGCGCGGCCGTGACGGCGGGGTGAGCGTGCCCGAGGAGGAGCGCCCCGTAGGACTGGACCATGTCGATGTACCGACGGCCCTCGACGTCCCAGACGTAGGGCCCCTCTCCGCGGGCGACGGTGTAGGGGGTCCCTCCGACGGCAGCGAACGAGCGCACCGGGGAGTCGACGCCCCCGGGGATCACCCGTCGGGCCCGCTCGAACCATTCCGCGTTGGTGGGCACGGGGTGGGTGCCCGGGCCGTCGGGGACGGTGGCACCGGGAGACTGCTCAGTCACGCATCGCCTCGGCGACCTCACCGGCGAAGTACGTGAGGATGACATCGGCCCCGGCGCGCTTGAGCGCCAGGAGGTGCTCGAGCGCCACCGCGTCGCCGTCGATCCACCCCCGTTCGGCGGCTGCCTTCACCATGGAGTACTCGCCGCTCACGTGGTACGCCGCCACGGGCACCTCCACGCGCGCCGCCACCGACGCGATCACATCGAGGTAGGCGACAGCGGGCTTCACCATCACGATGTCGGCCCCCTCGGCGATGTCGAGGGCCACTTCGACCAAGGCCTCGCGGCCGTTGCGCGGGTCCTGTTGGTACCCGCGCCGGTCCCCGCCCCCGGCGATGGTCACGTCCACCGCTTCACGGAACGGCCCGTAGAGGCCCGACGCGAACTTGGCCGCGTAGGCGAGCACCGCCACGTCGGTGCGGCTCGCACCGTCGAGGGCGGTGCGGATGGCGGCGACCTGGCCGTCCATCATCCCGCTGGGTGCCACCACGTCGGCTCCGGCGGCTGCCTGGGCCAGCGCCACCTGCTGGTAGAGCTCGAGCGTGGCGTCATTGTCGACACTTCCGTCGGCGCGCAGCACGCCACAGTGGCCGTGATCGGTGTACTCGTCCAGGCACAGGTCGGCGACGAGGACCATGGTGTCGCCCAGCGCGCTGCGCAGTTCGGCCAGCGCCACCTGCACGACACCTTCGGGGTCCCACGCGCCCGACCCCACGGCGTCTTTCTGTTCCGGGATCCCGAACAGGACGACCCCGGGGATCCCCAGTGACGCCAGTCGCTTCGCCTCCACGACCAGCGACGCCACCGAATGCTGGAAGTGACCGGGCAACGAGGTGATCGGGACCGGGTCGTCCACCCCTGCCCTCACGAACAAGGGGGCGACGAGATCGTCGACGCCGAGGCTCGTCTCCGCCACCAGGCGCCGCAGGGCGGGAGTGCGGCGTAGCCGGCGCATCCTCCGCACAGGGAAGCCGGCCCCGACCATCGGCGTTCGTGGCGTGCCTTCCATGTCGCGCCAGCCTATGCGGAGGGCGGACGGCGGCCCGCCGAGGTCGGGCCGACTCACGTGGGTGGGACCCCGTCCCCGGGCGCGACACCCCCCGGCGCAGAGTGGGGAGACGAGTCGGCGAGGTGTGCGCCCAGGGCTGAGACCAGGCCCTCGGCACTGTGCTCGGCGGCGACGACGTCGACACGGAATCCGGCCCGGCGGGCGGCGTCCGCGGTCACCGGCCCGATGCACGCCACGACCGGCGGCGGGCGGAGGTGCCCGGCGAGCTCGGCGAAGTAACGCACCGTGGACGGAGAGGTGAAGGTGATCACGTCCGCGCTCGACACGGCGTCGAGCTCGTCGACCCCGACGCTCCGGCTGCCTCGAACCGACACCGTTCGGTAGGCCTCGACCTCGGTCACCTCCCAGCCCTTGCGGCGGAGCCCGGGGGCCACCACGTCACGGACCTCCTCGGCTCTCGGGAACAGGACCCGCCCGGTGCGAGACCCCCCGGTCGGGGCTCCAGGCATGGCGGACACCAGCCCGTCGCCGGTCTCCTCGTCGGGGACAAGGTCGGCGACGACACGGTGTGCGGCGAGCGAGCGGGCCGTGGCCGCTCCCACCGCCGCCAGGCGCGCCGCGCCGAGCTCTCGGGCATCGCGCAGCAGGCTCAAGAAGCGCTCGGCGGCGTTGGGCGATGTGAAGACGATCCAGTCGTACGTGTCGGCACGGGCCGCCTCGGCGCGCAGTGCCGAGCCGCCGTCGCGCGGATCGTCGATGGCGATCACCGGGAGCTCGATCACCTCCGCACCCGCGTCGCGCAGTCGCGCCACCAGTTCGGAGGCCTGGGCCCGGGCCCGGGTCACGACCACCCGCGTGCCGGTGAGCGGTCCTCGTCCAGAGGAACGTAGGTCGAGGGCGGCCACCGGTCCGATGACGATCGTGCACGGCGGACCGAGATCGACCTGGGCCAGGCCGGCCAGCGTGGTGCGCACGCTCGCCTGTGTCGACGACGTCCCGCGGTGCACCACGACGACCGGCGTGTCAGGGGGCCGTCCGGCGTCGACGAGCCGACGGGCGATCTCGGCGCGATTGGCCATGCCCATCAGGACGACCAGCGTCCCCCCGGCACGCGCCAGGGATGCCCAGTCCACGGCTCCGGGCACGCCCGGGTCGCCGACGTGGCCGCTCACGACGGTCACCGACGACGACAATCCCCGATGGGTCACGGGGACGCCGGCCGATGCCGGTGCCGCGAACGCGGACGTCACCCCGGGGACCACTTCGAAGGGTACGCCGGCTCTCATGAGCGCCTCGGCTTCCTCGCCGCCGCGCCCGAAGACGAAAGGATCGCCACCTTTGAGCCGGACGACGGTCCTTCCCTGCCGGGCATGCTCGAGGATGAGGGCGTTGACGTCGTCCTGGTGCCGAGGCTGGCCCGGTGTCTTGCCGACGTCGATGCGCAACGCCCCACCCGGAGCCAGCTCGAGCAGACGCGGGTCGACGAGCCGGTCGAAGAGGACCACCTCGGCCCGAGCCAACAACTCCGCCCCGCGCCGGGTGAGCAGTCCGGGGTCTCCGGGTCCGGCGCCCACCAGGTAGACGGTCACCGGCGGTCGCCGGGCTCGGCCCAGTCGTCGAGCGATCGTCCGCCACGGTCGTCGAGCAAGACCCGGCTGAGCTCGGTGCCGAGCGCCTCGGGCTCTGACCGTGGCCCGGTCACGCGGTGACGCAGCAGGATCCTCCCGTCACGACTGGCGAGGAACCCCTCGACGGCGAGTCGTGCCTCGGAATCGACGGGAACCGCCAGCGCACCGAGCGGCAGGGTGCACCCTCCACCGAGGGCGGCCAGAAAAGCGCGCTCGGCGCGGACCGCAGCGTGTGCCACCGGATCGTCCACTGCAGCGAGCAGCTCGAGCGCGGCGTGATCACCCTGGCGGCATTCCACCGCCAGGGCGCCCTGCCCCACCTGGGGGAGCAACGTGCGGGGATCGAGGGCTTCGGCCACGTACTCGGTCAGGCCCAGGCGTTCGAGCGCGGCCAACGCCAGCACACCCACTCCGACCTGGCGCGCCCGTTGCAGCCTGGTCGCCATGTTGCCCCGCAGGTCGCAGAACGTGAGATCAGGGCGGAGCCAGGCGAGCTGGGCCCGTCGACGCACCGAGCCCGTCGCCACGGTGGCGCCCGTGGGCAGACCCTCGAGGCTGGCGCCGACCATGGCGTCGCGAGGGTCGGCCCGCTCCGGCACGCACGCCAGCACCAGACCCGCCGGCGTTTCCGAGGGCAGGTCCTTGGCGGAGTGCACGGCCAGGTCGGCTCGACCTTCGAGGACCGCCAGCTGCACCTCCTTCACGAACGCCCCTTGCCCCCCGAGCTGGGACACCGGGACGTCGGCGAGGGCATCGCCCGTCGTCTGCACGATGACCGGCTCACACGATGGTGCGTCGGGCAACCGGGCGAGAAGATCGGCGACGCGCCCGGTCTGCCACAGCGCGAGGGGCGATCCTCGGGTGGCGAGCAGCAGGACACGGCGTCGTCCCTCCCCGCCGATCGGGGTCACCACCTCGTCAGAGGTCGAACAGCGTGCGCAGCGCCTCGACCAGGCGCTCCCCACGCGGGGTGCCCGCCGCCTCTTTGACCGCCACGGTGGGGTGGTGGAGCAGCTTGGCCAGCACGTCACGCACGACCGAGTCGACCTCCTGCCACTGCTGCTCGTCGAGCTCGGCCAGCCGTGCCCGGTGACGCTGGAGCTCGGAGCGGCGCAGCTCCTCGACCCGGGCCCGCAACGAGGAGACGACGGGCGCCGCACCCCGCGCCCGCTCCTCGGAGCGGTAGCGCTCCACCTCCTGTCGCACGATCTCCTGTGCGGCCGAAAGTTCGGCCCGGCGTCCGGCCAGGGCGCGCTCGGCATGCTCGGTGAGATCGTCCATGTCCAGCAGATCGATGCCGGAGATGTCGGCAACTGCAGGGTCGACGTTGCGGGGGACCCCGAGATCGATGACCACGAGCGGCGCCAGACCGGCCGTGCCGGCACGCACACCACTGGCCGCACCGAGGAGCGCGGGGTCGAGCACGGGCAGGGCTGCACCGGTGGACACGAAGACGACGTCGGCCGGCGCCAGCGCGTCGGCGAGGCCGTCGAGGCCCACTCCGTTCCCCCCCACCCGGGCGGCGAGCGCAGAGGCCCGGCCGATGGTGCGATTCGCCACCACGACCTGGGCCAGGTCGCCGTGACCGCCCAGGGCCTCCACCATGCCCTCCCCCATCTCGCCCGCGCCCACCACGACCACATGCCGCCCGGCCAGTGAGCCACCGAGCTTCGAAGCAGCCAGCTCCACCGCCACGTGGGACAACGACGTCGTGCCCTGTGCGATGGCCGTCGTCGACCTGACGTGCCTCCCGGCTTGCACGGCGTGACGGAACAGGCCGGCCAACATCGGTCCGCTGGCGTGCTCGGCCTGGGCACGTTCGAGCGCCCGCCGAACCTGGCCGAGGACTTCGGTCTCGCCCAGGACGCTGGAACGAAGCCCGGATGCCACCTCGAAGAGATGCTCGGTCACTGCGTCGTCGAAGAGCACGGTCCACCGGTCCTGGAGTGCGTCCACGGAGGTGCCGGCCATGGCGGCCAGGAACTCCTGGAGGTCCGACACTCCATCGTGGAAGCGCTCGACCACGGCATACAGCTCGGTTCGCATGCAGGTCGACAGCACCACGATCTCGGCCAGATTCGACCTGTCCCGCAGGCCCGCGACCACCTTGCCGAGGTCTTCCTCGGAAATGGCAACACGCTCGAGCACGTCGAGCGGGACCTGGTGCTGCTCGAGTCCAACGACGATGACCGACAAACGTCTTGCAGAGCTCCTTGCGCGGGTTGTCCACCCGCGGCGGGCGGGCGACCCTCGGTGGGCCCGATTCCCTCCCTACCAGGATGCCGGTCGGCGCCGTGGTGTGCCAGACAGGCCCCGCCCGGCCGGAGTCCGGGCCCGACGGCTCAGCCGGGCTCGGTGGAGCTCAGACCCACGGCATGCGGGAGCGGCGACCACGTGGGTGCGGTCCCGGGCAGGTCCCGGTGCGAGAGGTAGAAGCTCATCACCTGCAGCTCGATGGAAAGGTCGACGTAGCGCAACAGCACGTCGGGAGGCACGGTGAGGACCCGGGGCGCGAAGTTGAGGACGGATCCCACGCCGGCCTGCACCATCCGATCGGCGACGTCCTGGGCTGCCGAGGCGGGGGTGGCGATGACACCGATGGCCGGTGGGTCGTTCGCCGACACGCGTTCGAATTCGTCGACGTGGTGGACGGTGATGCCGCGAATCTCGGTCCCGAGGAGGTCCGGTTCCACGTCGAACAGCCCCGCCACCCGAAAGCCACGGGAGGTGAATCCCTGCGAGTTGGCGAGCGCCCGACCCAGATTCCCCAGGCCCACGATGGCGACGGGCCAGTCGCCGTGGAGGCCGAGCTCCCTGTCGATCTGGGTCAGGAGGAACTGGGCTTCGTACCCCGAGCCCCGCGTCCCGAACGACCCCAGGAAGGACAGGTCCTTGCGCACCTTTGACGCGTTCACGCGGGCCATCTCCGCCAGCTGGTCTGACGAGACCGTGGTCGTCCCGCCTCGAACCAACTCGAGGAGGATCCGCTGGTACACCGGAAGCCGGGCCACCGTGGCCTCGGGAATGCGGCGGGCGTTCGGGACCACCATTACGCGGGATCGTACCGAGAGAGGGGTGCCGGGCACCAAGTCGAGCGCTCGACGTGGGAACAAACAGCGGAACGGTGAAGGCCACGACCCGAGCTCGAACGTCGCTGCTCAGGCGGGCCGATCGCGCAACGCCTTTCGCAATGCCTTCCCCACCAGACCATGGGGGAGCTCGGCCACGAACCTGATCGACGTCGGACACTTGTAGCGGGTGAGGTTCGCCGCGCAGTAGGCGCGCACCAGCTCCTCGGTCACGGCCCCGCCCGGGGCCGCCACGATCACCGCTTCGACGGTCTCGCCCGTGCTGGCATCGGGCCGGCCGATCACCACCACCTCGGCGACACCGGGCACCGAGGCCACCACCCGTTCGACCTCCGCCGGGAACACGTTGAATCCCGAGACGATCACGAGGTCCTTGGAACGGTCGACGACGAAGAGGTCGCCCTCCTCCCCGATCACCCCGATATCGCCGGTACGCAACCATCCGTCGTCGGCCAGGACCTTGGAGGTCGCCTTGGGATCGTGCCAGTAGCCACCGAACACGTTGGCGCCCCGAACCCAGATCTCGCCAGGGTCGCCGTCGAGGACAGGCTCCTCGTCCTCATCGACCAATTGCACTTCCACGCCGGGCAGCGGCCGGCCGACCGACCCCGGTCTGTTCCGACCCGTGCCGAGCGAGGTCGACACAGCGGGCGAAGCCTCGGTGAGGCCGTATCCCTGCCAGATCGTGATGCCGTAGCGGCTCTCGAAGCGCGAGGCGACTTCAGGGTCGAGAGCCGCCGCGCCCGAGATCGCCCGGCGCACGCCGGCGAGCGGGGATGGTCCGTTGGCGTCTTGGCCAGGCGCGTCGGCCCAAGCCGCGAACATGGTGGGGACACCGAGCAACGTCGTCACGCCCAGGTCGTGCACCTGTTTCAGCGACGCCGCCGCGTCGAAACGGGTATCGAGGACAAGCGCCGCGCCCGTGGCCAGGCAGAGCCCGAGGGCCACGTTCAATCCGAAAACATGGAACAGGGGCAGGGCGACGAGCCCGACGTCGTCGGCACGGAAGATCTCGGGGATGCCGAGCATCTGGCGCAGGTTGGCCATCAGGTTGCCGTGGCTGAGCATGGCGGCCTTGGGGTCACCGGCGGTACCCGAGGTGAACAACAACACTGCGAGGTCCGACTCCTGGCGCGGGGTGGGATGCAGGTGGTGCTCCTCGTCGGCGCCTGCCTCGGGGCCGGTGGTGGCCGGTTTGGTCGGCTCCAACCCTTCGGCCCGCTCCGCCCCTTCGGACGGCGCGGTGTCCTGCGCGGCCACCTCGGCCGCCTCCTCTCGGGCGGCGGAGAACTCTTCCCACACCCTGGCCTCTCGAGCCTTCTCACCCATGGCGGCGACCACCTCGGCCGGCAACACCACGTGCGGCACTCTGGGCACCGCCGCGGCCGCACCGGCCGCGAGCACGACGGCCGGCTCGACGACCTTGAGCTCGCGCCCGAGCTCGTTGGCGGGGCTGTTGGGATTGAGCGGGACGGCGACCGCACCGGCGGCGAGCACCCCGAGATAGGCCACGACAAAGTCGACGGACGTGGGCCACACGATCGCCACCCGGTCGTCAGGACCGACACCGAGCGCCACCAGGGCGGCCGCCGCGGCCCCAGCCCGGCGGCGGACCTCGCCCCAGGTGAACCAGGTGCCCCCCTCGTACAGCGCGGGGTCACCCGCGGCGTGCTGGTCGGCGAGGACGGCCAGATTCACGATGACCCGCCGGCGGGACCGGCCGTTCGCACGGTGACGACGTCGCCGGGTTGCACCCGGAGCACGGTAGCGGCCGACCGTCGGTCGCACACGAGTGCAAGGCGCCCATTGGCATCGACGACCACACCCAGCGCGCCGGGGCCGAGCGCGGCGAAGGCCCGCACCCGCTGTGCCCGATGGACGGCAGTCGCCACCACCTCGAGCTCGTCGCCGAGGGCCGCCGCGGTGGCGTCATCGGGACCGGCGGCAAGTTGGACGTTGCCGAAACGATCCACCCACTGCACCTCCGCCTGAAGCGCACCCCGGGACACCGCGCACCGAGGCGGCGCCAGGCGCACCAGGGTTCCGGGATCGAGTCCCTCTCCGAGCTCCGACAACGGCGTGCCCTGCCACAACCGGGCCGCGGCCGGAGCGAAGACGTCCCGGCCGTCGAACGTGGTGCCGAGGCCCGCCCCCGGAGGAGGAGGGAGCGACACGGCGCCCTCGGCGCCGCCCAGGGCATCGACCGCCCACGGGAGCAGCCCGTTGTCAGGCCCCACGAAATGGTGCGGACCATCGCAACCCGAGCTCGAGCGGACCGACACCGCGACACCCCGCCTCGCCGTTCCGACACCGGGGTCGACGACGGCAAGGACGATGCCTGGCCCGAGGTGCGGTACGGCGCGCGCCAACGCCAATGCACCCGCCCTGACGTCGAACGGCGGCACGCCATGGGTCACATCGATCATCGGCACGCCGGGTGCGTGGCGGAACACCGCTGCTCGCACCACTCCAGCGAACTCATCGGCGAGCCCGTAGTCGGTCAGGAAGAAGACCGATCCTCCGGGACGCGCCGCCAACTGCCCCCCCGTCGCCGAGCCGGCCGGCGGGGGTCAGCCGGCCTGTGTGTATCGATCGGCCAGATATCGGTTCACATCGTCCTCACGGAGACGAAACGACTTGCCGACCCGTACCGCAGGAAGCTCTCCGGCATTGATCAATCGGTACACCGTCATATTGGACACTCTCAGCGTGCTCGCTACCTCGCGTACCGTCAGGTAGCGAGCGCTGGTGACGTCTTCTGCACTCAGTGGAATCACCCCTCTCCCGCCTGAGGCGACTGTACGCCAATGTGGTGAATGTTGGAAAGAGAGCGGGCGAGAATACTGCTGGTCGGCCCTTCCGACCCGCTGGCGTGACCCCCGGCCACACCGCGTCGCTGCATCCCCGAGCAGAACCCGCTCGCCCTCCGCCGCGCTCGTCCGTCAGCCTCACTAAGAGTGGTCAGACCGCCATTTGGCGAGAGCGTTCGGTCGCAGCGGCCACCGCGGCGGTGATCGCCACCCGAACCCCCCGTTCCTCGAGCACGCGCAGCCCCGCCTCGGTCGTGCCCCCGGGCGACGTGACCTGCTCTCGCAGGCTCTCGGGCGTCTGGCCCGACTCCACGAGGAGCCGGGCCGCCCCGACCAGGGTGTCGGTGGCAAGCTCGCGGCTCACCTCCTGAGACAGCCCCACCGCCATGCCGGCCCCGATGAGGGCCTCGACCACGAGGAAGACATAGGCGGGCCCCGAGCCCGACAACCCGGTCACGGCGTCGAGCGACCCTTCGGGCAGGCGGACCACGTGGCCGACGGCCCCGAGGAGCTCCTCGGCCCACTGCAGGTCGGCTTCAGCCGCCCCCGACCCTGCCGCGATGGCCGACACACCGGCCCGCACCGTGGCCGGCGTGTTGGGCATGGCCCGTACGACCGCTGTCGACGGAGCGAGCCACGACTCGAGGCGAGCCAGCGGCACCCCCGCCATGATCGAGAGGACGCGGTTGACCCCGGTGGTCGACAGGGCCCGGCACGCCTGCTCGCCCACGGCGGGCTTCACGGCGAGCACCGCGGCGTCTACGTCGTCGATGCCGGTGACGTCGGCTCGGACCTCGAGGACCGGAAACTCGGCCGCCAGCTCCGACCGACGCTCGGCAGAAGGCTCGACGACGACGATGTCGGCGGAACGCCACTGTGCAGCGAGAAGCCCGTGCACGAGCGCGCCACCCATGCGGCCGCCGCCCACGATCAACAGCCTCGACTCCATCAGCCTCACGCTACTGAGGATGATGACGCGGCGCGGCCCGAGGAACCCTGGACACCGGTCGCACTTCCCCGATCGACCGGCATCACCAGCCCCTCGGGCCGTGCGCATTGGCACCCTAGCCGGTGCGCGACGCGCGCGCCGGGGTGTGACGCGTGCGAATTCGCGCCGCGCGTGTGACGAGTCGAACGTGCCCGGTCAGACCCGACGACGGCGGTATCGGCCGGCGAACCCGATGCTCATCGCCGTCGGAAAGTAGTCCTCGACGTACGCGAGGCTGGAGCCGACGATGCGGTCGAGCTCGTCCTCGGTGACGGCGACCACAGGGATCTCGCCTACGAGGTACACGGCATCTTCGGCACCCAGGGCGAATCGCATCTGATGGAGGTCGGCATTGCGGCGCAACAGGTACTCGAACGTCGCCTCGACGTTCACCTCGGGTGTCGGCATGACCTGAGCCTCGTGGTGCAGTGTGCGCTGGCGGATCGTGAGCCACACCGTCACGAAGTCCTTCTCGTCACCGCGCAACCGCAGGTACCAGCGTTCCAGCTCGGGCTGGCGGTCCACGGCCACCACCGCACCCCCCTCGGCGAGGCGGGAGCGCGCCCAGCGCCCGATCACCGCGTCACACGCGGCTCGCTCCTCAGCTGAGGCGATGCCGGCGATGGGCACGCTGCGGGGCCCGGTCCGGGCGGGTCAGCGGCACTCGACGAGTCGCTCGGCGGTGAGCTCCTCGTAGGTGGCACGCAGCAGCGACGCGGCTTGCGCCCAGGTGTAGCGGCGGGCACGGACGACCGCCGCGGTCGCCAGGCGTTCGGCGAGCAGGGGATCGGCGAGGATCCCGGAGGCGGCCTCGGCGAAGGCCCGGGGCGTCGACGGATCGACGACAAGGCCGGTGCGCTTGTCCTCGACCAAGGTCGTGAGACCTCCCACGGACGCGGCCACAACCGGCGTCCCGCACGCGGCAGCCTCGAGCGCCACCAGACCGAAGGACTCGGAACGGCTCGGGACGACACACACGTCTGCGGCTCGGTAATAGGTGGAGAGCAGCTCGTGCGGCTGGGGATCCTCGAAGCGCACACGCTCGGCCAACCCCAGGTCGACGACCAGCTTCTGCAAAGAGGCGAGATGCTCCTCGCCGCGCGGACCACTCGGCCCTCCCACCACGAGGAGGTGCGCACCAGGGTGGTCCTCCATCGCAGCCAAGGCCCGTACCGCGACGTCGGCGCCCTTCAACGGCTGGATCCGACCGACGAACAACAAGAGGGGCGCGTGCGCGGGCAGGCCCAGTGCGCGGCGCGCCTGGGGCCGGTGGCCGGGCCCGAAGAACGCGTGGTCGACGCCGGGCGCCACGACCCGGATGCGCGCAGGGTCGCTGTCATAGAGCTGCGCGAGCTGCGTCGCCTCCACCGAGCAGGACGCGAGGACGATCTCGGAGCAGCGCATCACGGCGGCTTCGGCTTCGGCGCGCCGGTGGGGTTCGTCGCTCGACACCTCCTCGGGACTCGCCTCGGCCTTCACCCGGGCCAGGGTGTGGAAAGTCGATACCAGGGGCAGGTCGAGCTCGTGCTTGATGCGGTGGCCGGCGATGCCCGACAGCCAGTAGTTGGCGTGCACAGCGTCGAAGCCGGCCTCCTGATGCAGGGCGGGGTCGACCCCCGCACCCGAGGTCATGAGGGACAAGACGTTGTCGGTGAACTCGTCGACGACGGCGGGGAGCTCCTCTTTCGCCATGGGGCCCAACGGGCCCGCCGGCACGTGGTGGACGCGGAGCCCGGGCTCCACCGTCGCCGTGGCAGGCAGCTCGTCCGACCATGCCCGGGTGTAGACGTCACACTCCACGCCGGCGCGGGCCAGAGCGGTGGACAGCTCACGCACGTAGACGTTCATCCCTCCGCCGTCACCGGTTCCGGGCTGGGCCAGTGGCGAGGTGTGCAGGGAGAGCACTGAGAGTCGACGCACCGGCGAGGAGCCTACCTGGACCTTCGTCGTCTCGATCCGCCCCGGGCCGGGCCGGGGCCGGGTCTCACACCCCCGCGCCGCCCGCCGGGCCGGCCTCGGCTACACCCCGGCCGAGGTCTCGGCGGGGTCTCCCGCCATGTCGTCGGCATGCGCCGCTCTCCCCCTGGCCGTCCCGACGGCGGGGCTGTCCGACGCCACCTCCGACCCCGGGAGCTTCGCGTGGTCCGGCTGGACCTCGTTCTCGTGGCAAAACGACAGGTAGATCCTGATGAGGGCCTGCTTCTGCTCTTCGAGGAGGTGGGGGTCCGAGAGGATCTCGCGTGCCAGATCGGTCTCCCCCGTGGCGGGCTCGAGGATGCCCGCCTGGACGTAGAGCGTCTCGGCCGAGATGCGCAGCGCTTTGGCGATCTGTTGGAGGATCTCCGCCGACGGGCGGCGCAACCCTCGCTCGATCTGGCTCAGGTAGGGGTTGGAGATCCCCGCCAGCTCCGAAAGCCGCCGCAGCGACAGCCGCGCCGAGGACCGTTGCTCCCGGATGAACGCGCCGAGGTCCCTCCAGTGGTCCGGGAGTTGCTTGGGCACGCCGGTCCTCCTCGAGTGGTCGGTGACGCGGTCAGGCCAGCAGGCCGTCGACGGACGCCTCGCCCGCCTTGTACCGGCTCACGATCTCGGCCTGGAGCTTGTCGATGCGCTCGTGCAGGGTCCGGCGCTGGTCGGAGATGCGCTGCTCGATGGCGGTGAGCTGTTCCCCGACGCTACGGAGCTCGGCCTCGCTCATGGTGGTGAGGGTGGCGGTGTGTTCGGCGTCGAGAACGGCGTCGAGCTCCTCGGTGAGGTCGTCCTTGTCGAGGTCGGGCGACATCTGCGACGGAAGCCGGCCGTACCCCTGGGGTCGGGGGGGCCCGGACCCGATGATCGACGGCAGGCGCTCCACCAGCGATTCGAGGGCCCCGCCTTCGTCGCCGTGATGGTCGAGACAGGCGTGGACGAGGTCCAACCGGCCCTGGGCCATGCGGCGGAGATAGGACACCGCCGTCTCGGCCTCCTGGCACTCGGCACGCATGGCGCGGACATCCTCGAGAGAACGCTGGTGGAGCCCCTCCAAGTAGTCGGGGGCGAGCAGTCGATCGAGCTCCGTGTCCAGCCAGGCCATCAAGGCGAGCGTACTCCGCCGGATGACGCCGCCCTCATCTCCCCAGGTCCCGGTCCCGAGGCTCGCACGGTCCTAGGCCACCGGGCCGGCGCGCCACGACGGTCCGTAGCGGCGGACGACGCGCCCGAGGACCGCTGAGGACCGCACCAGACCGAAGCTTCGGCTGTCGGTGCTCGCCCCGGGGTTGTCCCCGTGCAGCACCAACCCGTCTTCGAGCACCGCCCCGATCCGCTTGACCAGTACCCGCCGCCGGTCCCTGGGGTCGCGCACCGCCACCACGTCGCCGGCGTGCAAGCCGCGCCCGGTGCGCGCCACGAGGAGCCGGTCGCCGGGGGCCAGGGTCGGCTCCATGCTCCTCCCCTCGACCACCACCCGGCGCGGGCGCACCAGCCCGGCGCCGATCACGAGCGCGATCGAGGAGGCGAGCGCCATCCCGGCCGCCACCCTCGACAACGGGGGGAGCGTGCGCGCCCGGTGCCCCCGGTTCACGGTTTGCCTTCTCTGGGTATTGTTGGCCCGAGCCCCATCGACTTCACTCTGCACGAAGGAGACCTGTTCATGCGCATCGTCGACCGCCTGCTGTCGTCCGTAGACCGGATCAGCCCTCCCCTGTCGGTGCTCGCCCATTGTGACCTCCCCTGCGGCGTGTACGACCCGGCCCAGGCGAGGATCGAAGCCGAGTCCGTGAAGGCGTGCATGGAGAAGTTCAACGGGTCCGACGACGAGGTGTTCAAAGAGCGTGCCGTCGTGATCAAGGAGGAGCGGGCCGAGCTCGTCAAGCACCACCTCTGGGTGCTGTGGACCGACTACTTCAAGCCCGAGCACCTCGCCAAGCATCCCCAGCTCCACGACCTGTTCTGGAAGGCCACCAAGGCGGCCGGCGAGTCGAAGAAGACCAACGACCCCAAGGTGGCACAGGGGCTGCTGGACCAGATCAAAGAGATTGACACGATCTTCTGGGAAACCAAGAAGGCGTGAGCGGGCGCCCCGCGCCGGACGCCGACCCCGGGGCGGGGGGCCTCAGCGCAGGGTGAGCGGCAGGTGCTCCGCGCAGAACCGGGTCGTGGGCGTCCGGGCCAGCACGGAGTCGTCGATGGTCCGACCACAGGCTTCGCATTGCCCGTAGGTGCCCTCGTCGATCAGGGCGAGTGCCCGCTCCACGTCGGCGAGCTCCCCCTCGATGACGTCCAAGAGGGCACCGTCGATGTCGAGCTCGGCTGTGGCGGCCCCAGTGTCAAGGACGGGACCGTCGACATCTTCGCCATCGTCGTCGCCGAGACCGTGATCGTGGCGCCCGACGCCGGCGGAGCCGGGAGGCATCGGAGCCCCCGGGCTACCCGACGAGGCGTCCCCGACGGTCACGATGTCAGGTCCACCGAGCTCGTGATCCACTCCGGCGATGGTACCGGCCGGTGCCGCCGGGGAGCGCGACGGTCCGCCCGTAGACTCGACCTGTGACGCACCTGGCGGAGCCACCGGCCCGGCTGGTCGGCGAGGACCTGCAAGTGCCCTGCGTCGACGGCGTCGATCGCCGCTATGTGAACCTCGACGCCGCCGCCTCGACCGGCGCCTTCCCCGTCGTGATGGCCGCCGTCGAGCAATTCGTCCCCATGTACTCGAGCGTGCACCGCGGCGCCGGGTACAAGTCGCGGCTCGCAACTGCTGCGTACGAGTCGGCCCGGGCCACAGCCCTCGCCTTCGCCGGGCGCGGCCCGGATGCAACGGCGGCCGGCGACATCGCCATCCTGTGCCGAAATACCACCGAAGCGCTCAACCATCTTGCCTATCGTCTGCGCCTCGACCCTGACGATGTGGTGCTGACCACGGTGGTGGAGCACCACGCCAACCTGTTGCCCTGGGGTCGCATGGCATGCCGGCGATACGTCGAGTGCGACGAGGACGGCACCTTCGACACCGACGACGTGGTCGCCGGACTGGACCAGGCGCCGCGGCCGCGCATCCTCGCGCTCACCGGAGCTTCGAACGTGACGGGATGGCTGCCGCCCCTTACCGCCATCCTCGAGGCCGCCCACGAACGCGGCGTGCCCGTCGTGCTCGACGCCGCCCAGCTCGCCCCGCACCGGGCCATCCCGGGCGAGGCCGACTACGTGGCCTTCAGTGGCCACAAGCTCTACGCCCCCTTCGGATCCGGCGTCCTGGTGGGGCCCGGCACCACGTTCGCCGAGGGTGACCCGTTCCTGGCCGGAGGGGGGGCCGTGGATCTCGTCGACCTCGACGAGGTGTGGTGGACCGAACCTCCCGATCGTGAGGAGGCGGGGTCACCCAACGTCATGGGGGCGGTGGCACTCGAAGCGGCCCTCGCCGAGCTGGGCCGCATCGGGTGGACGACGATCGAAGCCCACGAGCAGGCGCTGGCCCGGCGGCTGCGCCACGGTCTGGCCGCCGTCGACGGCGTGCGAGTGCTCGGCCCCCCGCTCGACACCGACACGCTCGCCATCGCCGCGTTCGTGGTCGAGGGCGTGGACCACGCCCTCGTGGCGGCCCGGCTGAGCGCCGAATGGGCCATCGGCGTGCGCCACGGGTGCTTCTGCGCCCACCCGTACCTGATCCGGCTCCTGGGGCTGTCCCCCGCCGACGTCGACGCCTACCGGGCGCAGGTCATGGCGGGCGACCACCGGACCATGCCGGGCGCAGTGCGCGCCAGCTGCGGGATCTCGAGCACCGAGGCCGACGTGGACGCCGTGGTGGATGCCGTGGCGCGCATCGCCGCCGAGGCGGGCAAAGGACAGGCGCCCCCGGTCCCCTACGTCCAGGACATCGCTACGGGCGACTACTGGCCTGTGAGCGACGAGCCGGGGTGGCGGGGCCACGAGCGAGAGAGCGGTGCGTCCTGTGCGCGCGGATGACCGGGCGCCAGGGGCCGACGTCGGCTCGGCTCCGGGCTGACGCGAGCCTCAGCCCATGGAGCCGTGGAACGGAACGCCGAAACTGAATATCCCGCCGTCTGAAGCCGCCAGCCAGTAGCCGGCATTGGTCGACGGCGTCATCGACACGATCGGGGCGTCGAGGGCCCGGCCGCCCGTCGATCCCCGGAACGGGGCGTCGCCGAAGGCGAAGAGCCCGCCGTCCGAAGCCGCCAGCCAGTAGCCGCGGCCGTCGGGGGTCGACGCCATGCCCACCACCGGACGGACCAGTGCGGTGCCTCCCATCGACCCGAGATAGGGCGCGTCGCCGAAGGCGAAGATCCCGCCGTCCGAAGCCACTTCCCAGTAGCCCCCTCCGTCGTGGGTCGGAGCCATGCCCACCACCGGGCGGGTCAGGGGACGGCCCCCCATCGAGCCGTGGAAGGCGGCGTCGCCGAAGGCGAACAGCCCGCCGTCCGAAGCGACCTCCCAGTAGCCGTGGCCGTCGGGGGTCGACGCCATGCCCACCACCGGGCGGGTCAGGGGACGGCCCCCCATCGACCCGAAGAAGGCGGCGTCGCCGAAGGCGAACAGCCCGCCGTCCGAAGCAACGAGCCAGTAGCCGTGGCCGTCGGGGGTCGAGGCGATGCCGACGACGGGCCGGGTGAGGTGCTTGCCCCCCATGGACCCGTAGAACGAGGCGTTGCCGAAGGCGAACACCCCGCCGTCGGAAGCTACGAGCCAATAGCCCTGACCGTCAGGTGTCGAAGCCAGTCCGACGGCGGGAGCCTCGAGTGGCGCCACGCCCGCCGAGCCCGGCAGGTCCGGCAGCACCTGGCTCCAGGTGAAGTCGAGGGCCTGCGAGCCACTGGTGTCGACGAGCAGCTCGGTCCAGCTCGGGTTCCCCTGGTACGCCGAGCCGTTGAGCCCGACGCCCATGAGGCACGGCTGGCAGCGCAGGGTCAACAGGATGTTGTTGCGATGGCCCCAGCACCCCGCCGAGCCCGCCGAGGGACAATCGATGTTGTACGAACCCGGGCCGTCGTCGTACATCCAGAAGTAGATGGCCTCGAGAGGGTTGCCGACCGCGCCGGCCCAGTTCCCACCCCACGACGTCCACGGGAAGCCCGCCGGCGGAGAGGGGTCGGCGTTCACGGCGGCCGCGGAGGCCGAGGACTGGTCCAGCGCAGTCGCCATCCCCGACAGCGCCGGCAGGCCGCGCGCGGTGCGCTCGAGGTTGGTGGCCACGAACAGCTGTTGCTGGGGAGAGAGCTGGGCCCAGTCGCTGGGGAGCACCATGCCCGGGAGCCCCTCCTGGTTCCGGGCGTTGGCGATGGCTCCGAGCACAGCGCTCAAGCACGGGGAGGAGTCGTCGTAGGAGTTGCCCGAACAGCTCGTGAGGAAATTCGGTGAAGGGGCGATGTTGGCGGCCGGGTCACCGGAGGGGCCCGAGCCCTGACCGGAGCCGGCTTCGGTCCTCGTGGCGGGGGTCGGGGTGCCCGGCGTCGGCCGCACCCCAGGACGTGCCGCGGTCATCCGCACGCTCCCGGGCGCGAAGGTGGCCACCAGGGCAACAGTCAAGGCCGCCACGGGCAGCAATCCGATCCGCGCCCGGCGGACACCGGCACGCCGGTCCTCTGAGGGCGCGCCCCATCGAGTCCAAAGGTAAGCAGACGTCACCCCCGTGATATCGGAACGCTCAAGGCGTTTATTTACTCACGGAGAGAGAAAAAGCTATTTCTCCCGGTCAGCGGGGGCCTGATGTCTCCCACCACCCGCCCCTCGGGGCGTCCCTTGACTACGCAAGGACCTTGGGGCCGCACTGTAGCCTGAGCCGCATCGGGCACCCGGGAGCGATCGATGCCGTTCGAACTGAAAGAGGTCCTCGGAAGGCGCGACGGCGAGAACTTCCGCCTGCAGGCGCAGTATCTGGTTCCAGGACATAGCGAACGCCTGACAGCCTGGATGTCTCGGGACATGGTGGACACCGGCAGGAGGTGTCCACGTGCAAAGTGCCCGCTACCTGGTCCAATCGATCGTTGTCGAGCACCGCAGCGTGCGGGAGGTGGCCCGCCAGCACGGGGTGTCGAAGACTTGGCTCTACGAGCTCGTGGCCCGCTTCCGGGAGGGCGGGGACGGCGCTTTAGAACCGCGCTCGCGGCGGCCGCTCTCGTCGCCCACCCGGATCTCGGCCCCAGCTGAGGACGAGATCGTCGAGCTGCGGAAGTTCCTCTCCGAGGAGGGCTTCGACGCCGGGGCGCAGACCATCCAGGAGCACCTGCTGCGCCGCCACGAGACGGCACCGGCGGTGTCGAGCATCTGGCGGGTGCTGAGTCGCCGTGGTTTTGTCACCCCCCAGCCCCAGAAGCGCCCGAAGAGCTCCTACGTCCGCTTCGAGGCCGCTCTGCCCAACGAGCGGTGGCAGATGGACATGACCCATGTCGAGCTGTCGGGTGGCCGGGTCGTCGAGGTGCTCAACATCATCGACGACCATTCCCTGCTGTGCGTGGCCTCGGAGGCCTGCACGGTCGTGTCGGCGCCCGACGTGGTGCGGATCTTCGCCAATGCTGCCAACCGCTACGGGCTCCCGGCCACGGTGTTGAGTGACAACGGCGCCATCTTCACCGCCGCATTTCGCAAGGGACACTGTCTGACCGAGATCGTCCTCGAGGCCCATGGCATCGAGTTCCGCCACTCCCGGCCTTACCACCCCCAGACGTGCGGAAAGGTCGAGAGATTCCACCAGACGGAGAAGAAGTACCTGAACAAGCGCCGTCCGGCGCGCTCACTCTCGGAACTCCAGGCCCGGGAGCTCGGGTACTCCCCACGCCCCGCTGCGCAGGCCGTGTTGGACTCGGCCCGGTGGTTCGTCGAAAACGGGTACGTCAAAGCCGGTCGGAGCTCCCGAGTGACGTGGGGCGCCGGCCGTTGACGGTCTTGGCGGCCGTCAACTCGGCAGCGACACGGGCAGGCGCAACAGTCCCCGGATCGGGCCCGAGTGCATGCGCTGGGGTGCCCCGGTGATGCTCCAGTCGGGCGAGCGCGCGAACAGCTGGGCGAAGGCGACACGGGCTTCCAGGCGGGCCAATGGTGCACCCAGGCAGAAATGGATGCCGTGGCCGAAGGCGAGTTGACGTTCGACCACGCGGTCGACCGCGAAGTGGTCCGGCGAGTCGAATTCGCGCTCGTCGCGGTTGGCGGACCCGTATACCAGGAGCACCTTCTCCCCCGCCGCGATGCGTTGGCCATGAGACTCGACGTCGCGGGTCAAGGTCCTGGCCAAGGCCTGGACAGGAGAATCGAAGCGGAGGCACTCGTCGACGGCCCCGGCGAGGAGGTCGGGATCCGCCGTGACCGCACGGCGTTGACCGGGGTGCGTCGAGAAAAGCACGGCGCTGTTGCTGACCAGGTTGGTAGTCGTCTCGTTGCCTGCCACCAGGAGGAGCACGCACATGCCGAGGAGCTCCTCCTCGCTGAGGCGTTGTCCGTCGATCTCGGCCTCGATGAGCGCGGACACGAGGTCGTCACGCGGTTGGCGCCGGCGATCGGCGATGAGGACGGAGAAGTAGGCGAAGAGACTGGCCGACCCGGCCAATGCCCTGGCGGCCACCTCGGGGTCATCGGGGTTGTCCTGGATGATCTGGTCCGACCAGTGACGAAAGTCCTGCCGGTCCTCGCGTGGGACGCCGAGCAGATCGGCGATGACGATCGTGGGCAGGGGCCTGGCCAGGTCTTCGACGAGATCGCCCTCGTCGCGCTCGGCCAGGGCATCGACGAGCTCGCCGGCGATGGCTGCGATCGCCGGCTCGAGTGCGGTGATGCGCCGGCGCGTGAAGGCCCGGTTGACCAGGCTCCGGAGCTGAGTGTGGCGGGGTGGGTCCATCATGATCATGACCGGGAGCACCATGTCGGAATGCGTATCGGCCAGTCCCGGGAAAATCCCCTGCGCGGACGAGAAGGTGACGGGGTCGTGGACCGCCTGCCAGATGTCGTCGAAACGGCTCAGGACCCAACACCGGCGGGCTTCGCAGTAGTACACGGGGTGGTGGTCCCGCAGGGCCCGGTAGACGGGGTAGGGATCGTCGTGGAGCTCGTGTGAGAACGGGTCGTAGAGTTCGTCCATGGGCTTCCTCCCGTAGCGGACATACGGGGCCGGCTTGCCGTACACGTGCGGTGACCGTGGGAGTCTGACACAGCCCGTCGATCAGCCCCGTCCTCGAGCGGGGAAGATCAAGGATTCGGGACCAGCACCGCCCGCGCCCTGATCTCACCGCGCTTGAGCCGCACCAGGGCCTCGGTGGCGGCGTCGAGCGCATAGGTCTCGCAGTGGGCCCGCACCTTTCCTGCCGCCGCCACCGCGAGTACTTCGCGCATCTGTTGACGAGAGCCGATCACCGAACCCACCACCCGCTTTTCGTCTGCGAAGGGAAGTGGTCCGACCTGCGCGTGCACACCGAGCACCACCGTGCCGCCGGGCTTGATGGACGCCACGGCCTGACGCACGGATTTGTCCGAGGGCGCGAACACCACCGCGGCGTCCACACCACCGACAGCGGCCAGAGCCGATACCGGGTCATCCCGGGATGCGTCCACGGGGTGGGCCGAGAGCTCGTCGGCCAAGTCCAGGTGTTGGGCGGAGCGGGCTACCGCGTAGACATCCGCGCCGGCCAGGACCGCGAACTGGATGACCATGTGCCCGACGCCACCCACGCCGAAGATCGCCAGCGAAGAGCCGGGGTGAGGGGCGGCCTTCGACACCGCGTTGTAGGCGGTCACCCCTGGGCAGAACAACGGTGCCGCCTCCACGTCACTGATTTCGTCGGGCACCGGGTGGGCGTGGGCAACGGTGGCCAGCATGTACTGGGCATACCCGCCGTCGACGGTCTCTCCCGTAATCTGCTTTGCGCTGCACAGCTGGTCGCGCCCGGTAAGGCAGTAAGTGCAGTGCCCGCAGGTGGACCACAGTGGTTGGACGCCGACCCGATCGCCGCTATGCAGCCAGTCGACCCCGCTTCCGACTTCGACGACGCGGCCGACGACCTCATGCCCGGGGATGATGGGCGTGAAGCCCGGAACGCCGTACGCCACCCAGTCGCCCTCGATCATGTGCAGGTTCGACCGGCACACGCCGCAAGCCGTCACCTGCACGACGATCTGCCCCGATCCCGGACGGGGATCGGCGTGATCGGCCGGGTGCACGACCCCGCTCTCGACCGGCCCAGGAGTATCGAGGACGACGGCCCGCACGGCTACTCCTCTCGGCCCGGGCGGGTCGACGTTGACGGCACTTTCGGAAGGTACCCCAGTCGACGCCGGCCGCGCACTCTCCGTCTTCTTCCGGCCTGGTCCGCCCTGGGGCGGCCCGGCTCCCTGAAGGCTGCCTTCTTATGCCACCGATAGGCCCACCTCGTCGGTCCCTGGGGCTGCACCGTGTACCGTCTCTCAGTCAAGGTGGTGCTAGGTAATCTCTTGCGCGAACACTTGAGAGCTTTCTTGCAGTGTCGGGCCGCTAGCTCATCGGGTAGAGCAGGGGACTTTTAATCCCAAGGTGCCGGGTTCGAGCCCCGGGCGGCCCACCGTCGTCTGTGTTATTCCGGGTGAACCGTCATTTCCTCCTCGGGAGATCTCCGACGCGTGTTCGGGCGATCCCCGACACGTGTTCGGTTGATGCCCGACACCTTGCCCCACCAATCTGCGCTCATGCGCAGGAGGTGGCCGAATGCTCAGGGAGCTCAGCAAGGTGGAACAGCGTTATGACCCCGTCTTGGCGGTCATCAGAGAGGGGATGCGAGTCACCGAGGTAGCCGAGAAGTTCGGCGTGCATGGCCCCGGACTTGGTCGAGGCGGGGACAGCGGCATCAGGTGTTCACCATCCGGTGATAAAACGAACCGCGCTCTCTGGGGCGTGACACGCGCCCGGACACCCCACCGGGGAGCCTATGAGACGGATTGGGAATCCACCGGTGAGGCCCAGGCGCACGATCACCCTATCCAGGTGGGACGTTGATCGCCGAGGAGCCGAGTTTCGCCGTTCGTACCACCGAGCCCTCGTGCAGACAGCGGTTGTACCGCGAGTCAACAAGCCGTCGAGTGGTGTCTTCCGGAGTTCGAGACGTCACCAAGGGTGACGCAGTCTCCCCGGTGGTAGGTGGTGAGCATGCAGATGGTGTTCTGACACAGGGGACCCATGAGATGCTCAGGCATTACGGGCTCAATGTCGACGTCAAGCGGGTGGTCCGCCATTGGGACTCCTCTCTACCGGAGGAGAATCCGCAGCGGCCGGGGGTCCGGGGTCGGGGTGGTTCTCACGACTGATGATACGCGTCGGCGAATCCCGAGGCGCGGACCAAATCGAGTACGTGGGCCCCGGGAGGTGATGTTCCTGGGTACAACGCCTCTTAGTGTCACCCTGGTCGTCCTTGCTTCCGTGATGGCCACGGATGCGTCGAGGCGGGAGGTGGCAGGCCGGGGGGTGATCAGCCAGCGGGAGTTGTCGTGTCGCGGAGCGGCGGACCGGCTCTGTGACCCACGACGGCTTCCGGAGGATGTCCGTCGTTGCACGCCTTCAGAAGCGGCCCGGCGGCGGTGAGGCGGTCACGGACTTCCCGATCGGCATCGGCCAACTCCTACCGACGCTCCTCGTTGTCTTCGAACTCGCCATCAGCCACGCCCCGACCCTACGCCCGGAGCGTTCCAAGAGCTGCGCCCCTCCCAGTCCCCCGTTCTTGCAAGACCGGTGCAAACGGTTCACCCATTACCGACCCAGAGTGTGCGGACTCGAGTTGGCACCCCGGGCGCTGATCGCCAGGTCGGTCGGACCGTTGATCATGGGCGCGGACGTGCTGGACGGCCTGACTCGGACTTGATCTCAATGTGCCGGGCTCGAGGCCCGGGCGGCCCACCCCCGGGCTCGCCAGCTTCACAACAACCGCGGCCGAGTGACGGTTCGAGCGTCCTCCTTGATCCGCCGCTCGACATTTCCTCTGCGCGACGATGGTGGCCATGCCCGCGTGGGAGACCCATTGGCACAAACACCCGGGGGTGAGATCCGGCGATCAGCTGTCTCTCGGCGAGAGGTCGGCCGACCGAATGCGGAACATGATGGGCTCTTGGCCCTTCGTCTTCTCATTCTTCGCCGTCATGATCACGTGGGCACTTGTCAATACACTCTTTATCGAGCACGTCCTGCACCACAAGCCGTTCGACCCGTATCCATACATCCTGCTGAACCTGTTCCTTTCCATGCTCGCCGGCGTGCAGGCTGCTGCTCTTCTGATTGCGGCCAAACGTGCGGACGCCATCTCATCTGAGATCGCTATTCATACCGAACACAACACCGATGACATAAAGACGCTGATCGCCGAGAACACCGCCCTCACCTCGCAGGTGAAGAAGAACACCGACCTCCTCGACGAGATCCACCTGCACGTGGCCAACATCGGCAAGAAGGTCGGAGCAGAGATGGGTAACTTTCCTCCCGCTACCACGCCTCCCCCACCGAGTTGATGCGTTCCTGAGATCGTCGTTTCGGGAGGCGCATCGTATGATCCTCGAAAGAGGGGGTCGCACCATGGGTCGAGATCGCTGGAGATGGTTGAGTCTGGCGGTATGCACCGTTCTCGTGCTGGTGGCAGCTGGGTGCGCCACCACTGCAGCCAAAGGCACGTCCACCCTCGACCCGGGGGTCAGAGGCTGCGACGTCCTGCTCACTGCCCCGGTCGGCCACGATTGCCTGCTCCCGTGGCCGAACAATGCCTTCACGGTCGCGTCGAAGAGGACCGTGACAGGTCGCCGGCTTTCGATCTCGTCCAGTCTCGATCCGACCAATGTGAGAGGTGTCCACGCTTCGACGACCTACGCCAACCAAGGAGACGGTTTCTCTCCCGGCTCGGTCATCATGACTTACGTTCCCCACCTCGACCTTGAGGCTTCGCACATCGCATCCTCGACGGATATCGGCTCCTCGCTCGACTCGAACGCCCCCATCGTGATCCTGGACACCGCAACGGGCCGGCGCGTCCCGTACTTCGCCGAACTCGACGCCCAGACAACGAACATGGCCGAGCAGTTGCTGCTGATCCACCCCGCGGTGGCGCTCATAGAGGCCCACCGCTACGCGGTCGTCCTTCGTGATCTCGTCGACACCTCGGGCAAGCCCATCGCGCCACTCCCGTCGACGACCACCGCCTGGAACGCCACCACAAAGAGCTCGACCCGGATGCAGTACCTCTCCAAGGTCCTCCATACGGACCTCACGTCTGTCATCGGCTCGACCGAGCCTGATATGGCCTGGGACTTCACAGTCGCCAGTGAGGAGGGCCTCGCCGGGCCGGCGCTCACGATGCGCAGACTCGCCTACCAGTGGCTCGCCACCCACCACCTCACGCACGATGGCCAGGCGGTTCCCTCGAGCAACGATGCACCGGCCTTCACCGTCACCTCGTCGACGACGACGAACGGGGTCCGCGACGTCCATGGCACGTTCCAGGTGCCGTTGTTCCTCACCGACACCACCCCGTTCTCCGCCATGACCGTCAACGACGCCGGTGATCCGGTGATCAACGGCACGAAGACCTGGACGGCGAACTTCATATGCGTGCTGCCGTCGACCATCTCGCCCGCGGGCCCGGCGCTCCCCACCGTGTACGGCCATGGGCTGCTGGGGAGCGCGAACGAGATCGAAGGGAGCTCGTTCTCCGCCGCCCTCACCCACAACATGGCCGGCTGCGCCACTGACTGGGTCGGCATGAGTGCGAGCGACATCCCAAACGTGGCGCGCAACCTCAATGACATGTCGACGTTCAACACGCAGGTCGATCACATGCTCCAGGGCTTCGTGAACTTCCAGTTCCTGGGACGCCTCATCAATTCCCCCGTCGGCTTCGCTTCCAACCCCGCGTTCCAGAGCGCCTCGGGCCTGGCCCTCTTCCAGGTCGGAAAGTGCACGTTCATGGGGTACAGCCAGGGCGGGATCATGGGCGGCGCCGTCTCTGCGGTCTCCACCGAGTGGAGCCGGGTCATCCTGGGGGTTCCCGGAATGGACTACGGCGGCCTTCTCCTTCCCCGCTCCGTCGACTGGAACGAGTTCGCCGCCATCTACGACAAGGCCTACACCAACCCTGTGGATCGGCAGGTCGTGCTCCAGTTGGCCCAGCTGCTGTGGGACCGGGGTGAGAATGAGGGCTATGCCGAGCACCTGACGTCGGACCCCTACCCCGGGATTCCGGCCAAACAGATCTTCATCATCGAGAACTACGGCGACCACCAGGTGGCGAACGTCTCTGCGGAGATGTTGGCTCGCACGGTCGGCGCGCAGAACCATCAGCCTGCGTTCAACCCCAGCTTCTTCGGTGGGACGCCGCGGACGAATGTGCCTGTCGTGGTGCAGTGGGGCCTGTCGAGGCTCGACCAGACGCAGCCGGCGAAGGCCGGAATCGTCTTGTGGGACTATGGAACCCCGACGCCGCCGACGACCGACCTCGCGCCCAACGGCCCTGCCTACGGGGCGGACCCGCACGGCGACGGCCGGGGTAACGCGTCGCTGCTCACCCAGATAACGACCTTCCTCAAGACCGGAGTGATCCCCGATGTGTGCGGCGGAAAGGCCTGTCAGTCGAGCACGCCGTAGATCGGGCGCACCCAGTGCCCTCCCTTGTTCTCCGAGGTGAGGAGCATCAATCGAAGAGGCCAATGGTCCGCAGTGCGTGGATATCCCCCGCCACGGCAAGGAGCGCCACAGCTGCGGCCACGGTGGAGTTGACCCTCCCGATCGAAGGCATACTCGCCACGCTGGCAACGGCATCCAACGAATCACTGGCCAAGGTGGCTGTCGACCAACGCCGGAGGTCGCTCATCTCTTCCGACCGGGCCGCAGAAACCATCCCGAGTCCTAACACCAGGTCTCTGATCCCGATGGTCCGGAGGAGCAACAGCGAGGCACCGGTGGGCTCTTCTCGACGCGACAGGCGCAAGAAAGGACCTGGCCACGAGATCAGCGCCGCACCGACGGCGGTTCTGAGCCACCCCATCCGCGTCGCCACTGTCTGGGTCACGGGCGCAGCGTATCCGGTGCCCGGACGATGACGAGAAACGTGGCCGGAACTGAACGTGCTCGTCCGGGAGCCTCCTATTGGGTGAGGGTGACGTCGGCCACCTGCAACACGGCGGGGAGATGCGAATTGTCGGGCGTCCCCCCAGAGCCGCCCGTCTGTGTCTGGATGATCATGAACATCGGCTTTTGCGGTATGTCGTATCCATCGGCCGATTTGAAGCTACAACCAGTCGATTGGCCGTCCATGGTCATCGAGATCGACGTCGCGGTCCAGATAAGGCTGTAGGTATGCCAGTTCGTGTCCACCGGGTACACGCACACCGGGAAGCTCGACGGCTGCGCGAGTGCGAGTTGGCACCAATCGCCGCCTGTGTAGCACTCCGTGGCGTCAATTTCTTCGTAGCCCGAGCCGGGCTGCTCGATCTTCGGACAGGTGCCGTAGCCGGTTTCCCCAGTGACGATGTTCGTGGGCTGACAGCCACTCCCGAGAAACCAGACTGCCGGCCATGTCTTCGTGTTCTGCGCTGGGAATTTGGCCCGGTACGTGACGGTTCCGTAGGTGAAGTTGAAGTTTGTCCATTGCACATCACCCGTCGTGTACGGCCAAGAAGAGGGTGGGGTTTCGATGTCACCACAGGTTGCACTCTGGTGCGTGGTCGTGATCGACAAGATGCCACTGGCGACGGACACGGCCCCAGGCACGTTGCATTCGGTCTCGCCTTGGGTGTACTCACCGTGGCGGTCGATGATGGTCCAGTTGAAGCCGTCCAAATTGAATGTGGACCCTCCACTGGCGGACGAGGTGCCACCCGTGAACGAGGTCCGCACGGTCTCGCCGCCGCTGGTTGCCTGGACATAGCACTTGGGGGGGCTACCGGGCGCGCTGCAGCTTCCGTCACCGACCGTTCCCAGCTCGATGGTGAAGCTATTGACGGAAAACCGTCCGCTGCGCCCGGTGGTCAGGCCTACTTCATTGGCTGTGTCACATGCGTTCGCATCGCCGGTCAAGATTCTTGCATTGCACTCGACAACGTCCACTGCTGCGGACTTCGGCCAAGACGTACCCTTCACCCTGATCGTGCAACCGTCTGTGATCGTGCCTTTCCTGACGCTGCAGGGCTTCGGCTTTCCACCGGACAGCCTGAGAGCAGGCGCGCCTTGAGCCGAGGCTGCCGTGCGAGCCAGGACCGGACCGCCGAGTCCAAAGATCAAACCCGCGCTGGCGATGATCACGACGAACCATCTGATGCGCATGTGCGCCCCCCTTACCTTCACTGCCGTTCGCGCCAGTCATCGGAACCACCGGTGGCTGGTGACGGCTGGCTTGTCACCGGAAGGACCGCAGCGTTCCGATCAAAGTTGCAGATCTCGCACGGAGTCCCCCCAAATGTGAGGTCGCCGAACAGTGTCTTATCGAACCGAGGATGCATCGTCAACTGGATTTGACAGGCTGGCGGGGAGAACCCTTCGGTGGCATCACCCTGAGCGCGAATGGTCCGGTCACGGTGCGGACGCGGTTCAGCCACCGATAGGGAGATCGCTTCGTCGCGGGCCGTCTCGACATGGCCGTGCGGGGACCTCCTCTCGGCCTTGCTCTGAACGGAGGCCACAGCGGCCACCGTGATACCGCGCCTCCGGGGTTGGCCGGGACCCTCGTCCGGGGGCAAGAAGCGGATGGGTACCGAAACGGCCATCCGGCCAGGTCAGGGGGCTGCCGCCACGACGACGCCCCTGAACACGTCGGCGGAGGGGCGACGGCCGGGGACGGGCGGCAGGCCCGGTTCGGTTCGGCGTGACCGCCCTCCCCAACACCAAGGGGCGGGATCTCCTCCCGGGGACCCGCCATTGAAACCCTGGTCGCCTCCCGGTCCGCCCTCTCGGGTACACGGTCAGGCAGGGGGTGCGACGCCCACCCCTCCCCGACTCGCCGTCAGAAGTCGACGAAATGCGTGAAGGGGCGCGAGTCGGGCGCCTCGTTCGTCCGGAGTACAGCCCAATGATGACCTTCATGCTCCGACGACTCCAGCTCCATGGTCCAGCCGACATTGCGCATAAAGAAGGCCATCGCCCGAGTGATTCCGGGGAGCTGGCAGTCGTCGACAAACACGACCCCGCCCGGACGAAGCAGTCGTCCCAGATAGAACAGGTCGACGAACACAAAGTCGAAGCGATGGTTCCCGTCGACAAAGGCGAGGTCGAAGCGACGACCCTCGCCGAGGAGCCGGGGCAGGACGACCTGCGACTCGTCGGCAAAGTGATCGATCAGTTCAGCCACCCCAGCCTCGGCCAGCACCTGAAGGCCGCAGTTCCTGAACCGAACTTCCTGGTGGGGATCGACAACCACGTGCCGTGGGTCGGATCCACCCGCACCCAGAAGACCCTGACAGATGTACAGAGTCGAAACGGCATAGCCGAGCCCCACTTCAATGGTGTGAACGGCACTGTTACGGATCACACAGTCCCGGAGTGCCTCTCCCTCCGATTGGTCGACAGCCACTGGGAAGATGTCGTGCACCGACCCGTCGAGCGCCGAGACGATTGTGGAGCCGGTCACCAGTCGTTCGATGACCTGACGCAGCTGCTCGACCGGTGCCTGACCCACGGGTTCCATTGTCACTCAGGCCGCGCCCGCCGTCAGTGGATTGTTCAGCCTTCGGTCGAGGATGTGAAGCCGAAACCCGTGCTGGGCGGCGTGGTCGTGCAGCCGACACAGGGCCCCAAACCGTTGGAGTAGGCCGGGACAGTAGACGAGTCCGTGGGCGGATTGGTGGGGAGAAGCACCGGGGGCTCGGCTTTCTGTGCGAAATTGAAGTCCTGGACCATGTTGCCCAGGATCTTGGCGTCCTCCCGGACGTCAGGACGGGGATCGGGTCGCCCGTCCGTTTTCGGATTGAGTCTCGCCCCACCCAGGAAGTCGTCCTCGATGAACTTGAGGTAGGCGTCACTGCTGAGCGTCTGGTGGTCGATGTAACCCTTCTTGGCGAAGGGCGAGATGACCAGCGCCGGCACCCGCAACCCGTAGCCGTTCTGGTCGACAGCGGGGGGCACGACATTGTCGTAGAAGCCGCCCCAGTCGTCCCACTGCAAGAAGATGGCCGTCGAGCCCCAGTCGGGGCTCTTCATGGCCGCATTGATGACCGCGGTCACATACGCCTGGCTCTGGTGGATGCTGGCCGGCGGATGGTCGCTGTCGGCCTGGGACGGCGTGACCCACGAGACGGACGGAAGGGTCCCCGCCCGGGCCGACGCGAAGTAGGAATTCAGGGACAGGATGTTCTTGAGTTGACCGTCTTTCTGGACGTCCTCGAAGATCGGCAGCGGGTTCCAGATTCCGGGTGTGGTCGCGCTCTGGGCGATGGGCGGGCATGTCTCGGCTCCATCGTCGTCGCAGTCCGGTTGGTCCCCGGTCTGGACGTAGTAGGCCCAGGACACGTGCTTCAGGTACATGAGCCAGGTGATGTCGGTCCAAGCGTCGATGATGTCCGCCGTGCCGGTGCTGAGGGCCTGCGTCACCGCGGCCTGCATCTTCTCGACGGAATTCTTCCCGGCCGGCCGCACGATGGTGTTGACACAGCTCGAGGGTTCCGCATTCTCGCACTTGGCCGACCACCCCGACACCAGATAGAGGTGGTCGGGTAGCGACCACGACTTCACCGGCTCGAACATGTGGTCGTCGAGGACGAAGTCCTTGGCATACGTCCAGTAGTTGGGCACCTCCGCCGCGGTGTGATAGCCCATGACGTCCGGGAGGGTGCCGGGTGCCTGCGAGCAGGCGGGATCCAGTGCGCTCCTGCAGTTGGCTTTGGAGTTCTTGCCCTGGTCTCGCTGGATGATGAAGCCGTTCATCTTCCCACCGTTGACGTCGGCCAGCGCGTTGGCCTCGTTGTGGGGGCCGCCGCCGTCGATGTCAGAGGTGTCGTGATACGGCTCGGTGCAACCGTTCGTGGCGGGATTGGGGAGACACACCGTCGGCTTCCCATCGTTCATCGGGATGCCGTCTGCTCCCGGATAGGTCCCGAAGTAGTTGTCGAAGGACCGGTTCTCCTGCTCGATGATGATGACGTGCCTGATCTTGTGGATGCCAGGTGGCACGGCGTAGCGGCCGGTCGGGCCGCCGCTCACAGTTTCGCCATGCGTCGCCTCGGGCGTCGACGGGGTGCTGCACGAGCTGACCGCGAGCGCACAGGTGACCACCAGCCCAACCCGGGTGGGTGTGCTGCGCGGGTTTGTACGCATGGTCTTGCGCAGCGTCATCGTCGTCAGGTCCTCGCCAAAGTATGAAGGGTGCCGGAGTAACATGTCAACCATGGTTGTCGATTTTCCCGCTTGGTGATCATGACGACGCGACGGCAAGCGACTCCTGGCGCTGTCCGTACCATTGCGGAGGGACGGCCCACGGGACGGGGGGTACTCGGCGGGGCGCTGCGCCGGGCTTGGGTGGGCTACCACCGTCGATTGGACGAGGAATTGGCCGCCGGTGGGTTCGACGACCATGGGTTTCCCGATGGACGGGTGCTTCGCATCTGTTCCCGTCCAGCCGATGTCACGATCTCGCAGATCGGCCGGGACCTCGGCATCACACGCCAGGGGGCCGGCAAGATCGTCGCCAGTCTTCGTGATCGCCGGTACGTGACGATCAGATCGTCTCCGACAGATGGCCGGGGAAAGATCGTGTCACTTACGCGACGGGCTCACGACTATCTCTCAGCGCATCGAAAGGCAGCTCGAAAGATCGAGCGCCAATTGCGCCGGGAGTTCGGGGATGATGCAGTTGACAACCTCTTCATGCTGCTCGACGCCCTGGGCGGGGACGAACAGTCACGCCCGCGGGTTTACCTGCGCGGATCGATGGTGGTAGATCCGTAGCGGCGGAGGCTCAGCCCAGCGAGGTCGCGACCAGCTGGAGGTGGTCCATCGCTTCGTTCATGCCGTCTTCCATCCCGGAATTGATGTGTCCATCACGACTCTCTTGGTTCGGATGTTGCACGAGCATCGTGAGCGTCGTGTGCCCGTCGCTTTCGGTGAACGTGATGGTGACCACCGCTTCCACGTCGGGAATGGGTTCGAAGATCTGGGTCGACACGACGCGCTCATTCGGGGTGACTTCCCGGTATTCGCCGTGGAAGGCGACCTCGAAGGTGCCGTGCGCCATCATCACGTACCGCCACTTGCCCCCGACTCGCAGGTCGACTTCGGCGACCGTGACCTCGCCACGGTCCCCGCCCCACCAGCGCTTGATGAGCTCAGGTGTGGTCCATGCCTTGTACACCAGGTGCTTCGGTGCGTCGAAGACCCGCGTGATCAGGATCTGCGTGTCCGTCGGGAGCGTCACCACGGCCGAACCGCTATTTGTCATTTCCATCCTCCAATTCCTTGAGCTCTTCCAGCACCACATCCAGCCGGTCGAAGCGCTGCGACCACGACCGCTCGTAGTTCTTCACCCAGTCGTGGATGGGTTTGAGGGGATGGCCGTTGACCCGGTACATCCGCTGCCGCCCCTCGTCACGCACATCCACAAGGCCGACTTCCCTCAGCACCCGGAGGTGTTTGGACACCTGCGGCTGCGCCAGGTCGAGCAGCGCGACGAGTTCGTTCACCGGGCGCTCCCCGCCCGAGAGAACGTCCAGGATCTGCCGTCGCCGGGGTTCGGCCACGGCGTTGAACGCATCTGTCGTCGTCGCCGCTCGTGCCACGGGGAGATCATATTCCTATATCGACATATGTCAAGGAGGCGACAGCGACGCAGCCACCGCGCCCGGGCACCTGGTCGAAGCCATGAATCGGTCACACGTCAGCCGCATCCCGGACCCGGTACCCCGGACCCGGTACCCCGGGGGCTGTGCAACGTCGGATCGGCGGCCGGGTTCCGTCTCCGGGCCCGGCTCGGGTCCCGTCAGGCCTTGGAGACCGCCGACGGCGGTGGGATGACCCCGGCACCCGTCGTCAGGCAACCCGCCTTGGGGGTGGGGTTCGCGGCGGCGGGAAGTCTCGGTGGTTTCGCAAACGCAGGCTTGTGGTCGAGGTCCAGCATGTCGAAGAGGCTGTTGGCGTTGGCGTCTCGCCGCGTGAGCGCCGGGAGGTTCCACTTCTCCTCGACCGTCTTGAGGATCGAAGTGTGGTCGTAGATGGTGTGGGACACGAAGTCCTTCTTTGCGTACGGGCTCACCACCCCGGACGGGACCCGGAACCCGTACCGATCGAAGCCTCCGGGCGGGTCCCCGGGCTTCAAGGCCGGCGGAATGTCGTCGGGGGTCACTGCCGCCGGGGGCGGAACATGGTCGTAGTAGCCCCCGTGCTCGTCATAGGTCCAGATCAACATGGTGGAAGGCCAATTGGGGCTCGACATGACGGCGTTGACCACGTGACCCATGAATTGATCGCCGAACTGGACGTCTTGGGGGTCCTCTTCGGACTGTGTGCCGTAGTCGGGCTCGACGAGACTGAATGACGGCAGCGTTCCGGCCGCGGCGTCGGAGAAGAACTCGTCGATCTTGGCCAGACCGGACGTCAGGGTGTGGTCCTCGAGCAGCGGCAGGAAGATCCCGATGGTGGGCAGCGTGGAGTAGTAGTCCTTCCACGTGATGCCATGGGTGTTGAACTGCTGGAAGATCACGCCGTTGGGCGGCAGGGCCGACGGGAAGGTGTCGTCGATGAGCCCGAGCGAGGTGCCGGCGATGAGGTACCGGCGATTCGGGTCCGTCTGGGCCATCGCCGAGCAAAAGTAGCGGTCGGCGATCGGGAAGGTCCGGGCCATCCCGCAGGTGAAGGGGAGATCGGCGCTCGTGAAGTACCCCATCGCCTCCGCCGTGGTACTTGTCACGAATCCCTGACACGTGCCGTTGTCATACGCCTCGTGGGCGACACGCCAATCGTTCCCCACGCCCTTGGTCTGGCACTCGGTGGGCATGTGGAAGGCGTGCACGTAGTTGCCGTGGCCGTCGGGATTCTTGGCCGTCGGGCGGTGATCGGGCCCGAGCGTGAACCCGTCTCCTCGACCGATGAGCCCGAGGACGTTGTCGAACGAATGGTTCTCCATCATGACGACCACGATGTGCTCGATCTTCGGTACCTGATCGGTCCCGACAGCCAGATTGGGGAAAGGCCTCGAACCGGGTTGCCGCACGGCTCCGGGGGGCGCGCTTGTACTCGAGACCGAGGATCCCGATGACGATCGGGCGCTACAGCCGCCGAGCAGAATGGAAGCGCCGACCAACCCCCCACCGAGGAACTGCCGTCGATTCGGACTCACCAGGATCCCCATATCCATCGAGTTGACCGATGCGAGAGCGACCCTAGAGGAGGACGCCGCCACGCACCAGGACACCGAACGCGCCCGATGCCGTGGGCAGCCCCCCAGTGCGAAGCAGGGTCGTCGGGAACGACGATAGAAGGGGGAGCAGGTCCCCGATCAGGAAAACGCCAACGTGCCCGAGATGATGGGCAGGAAGTGCAGCCCCGTAGAGCAGGTGGCCGCCGATCGCTTCCAGCTGAGCTTGAAGGACGAGGTCCGGCCGTCGTTCCCGCCCGCGAAGTCACCGACGACGCTCGACCGGGGTGAACCCGGCGATCCCACCTTGATGCCCTGCCGTGCACTGGCCGTGCGTTGGACCTGGGTGGGCCGCACTCTCTGGGGAACGAAGAGACTCGTGGGCGAGATCTTGGCGCCTCGGGTCTTCCATTTGACGGTCAGCGTTCCAGCGGACACGTAGGGCCCTGCCCCGAGCGTCGTCGAACAACCCGTCCCCGTGCCGGTGACCAGTGCACCTTGGAGTGCTCCACTGATCGTGATCGGAGGGGGGAGTGCCGGGGAGCTGCAGCCGTTGAGCACAAGGTCGAGGTGAATCGTCTCTCGGCCACCGGCCGTGCCCGGTGAACGCAGACGGGGATCAAATCTCGCAAGCCCCGACACCTGGGTGCAGGCAACCGAGGAATTGGCCACGGCGATGACATGTTCGCTCGCCGATACGGGGCCGCCCAGAAGGACGCTTGCACCGACCACGATGACGCTTCCCAGCAAGACCAAGGCCAAGTGTCGAACCGTGATCGAAACGGGTGACCGCGCTGGGGAAGCCAGGTCCATGGTGCCTCCACTCAACATCCCCCGACCTGTGCCACAAGTCGATGAGGCAAACGGTAAGTGTGGGTGGAGGACCTGTCAACGCCCTTTGCCGTTCAGGCTGTGGCCCGCGTCTGGTTCCGGAAGCAACCGCCGACGACGTGCCTCTTCGCATCTGGTTCGGCTTGTCCGAGACGGCGACCAACAGAGATTGCACAGGAATGAGGTGTAGCGTCGAGATAGCTCAGCTCGAGCAATAGCACCCCCGCTGACGGGGGGAAGATCGGCGGTCCACTATGGGACCCGACCCAGAAGGCCAAATCCTGAACTTCCCCACGTCGACCCGGAATGGTGACGCTTGGCTCCTTCCTCGAAGTTCCTCACGGGACACCGGCCCGGCGTCGGTCTCCACGGACCCGTTGCGTGCGGTCGACGACATCTTCGAGATGCGAGCGCGGGGGATGAAGGGGTCAGCTCAGAGACAGTCCGACGAGAGCTCGGAACGAACCCGTCTCCAGGCCGAATTCACCACCGCATGCCGAGAGCGGATCCTGCCGGCGATGCAGGGGTTCCTGGAACGCCTTCGCTTGAACGGTGGGGGTGGTCTCCTCGAGGAGCGTGAGGGTGTGCAGGGGGCCGGTGTCGCTCCGCGCATCAGACTGTGGATGTCGCTCTCGGGAGAGCTCATCGGCCGACCACGCCACGATCAGCATCCCTATCTCCAGCTTGACTATGACGTCAGCCAGGACGAGGTGAACGTCACCGAAGGAGACATGTGGAAGGGTCACGGATCATCGGGCCCGGTCGGCGCATGGGTTGCGCGGGAGATTACGAGCGCCATGGTGACGGAGTCGCTGATCGGTATCTTGCGGCGAGCAGCCGTCTAGCTTTCCGTCGCAGCGGAGTCGGCTGGTCTTCCGCCCGCGGCTAGGGCCGATTCCGCGCGGCGCTCGCGGCCCGTTTCCTAAACCATCCTCGCGGCGACGCCGGGGTCGAGCTGCCGCTGGCCGCCGACAGGTCGTCCTGTGCGACGCGCAGCGACGGCGACAGGAAAGACCCTGGGGGTTGCATCTGGCCCTTGGCGTCCTGCCACCAGCCCACGGGGGCCTGGCGGTACCTCACGACGACCACCGCGCGCTCGTCTTGGTCTCGTCGCCGAGCAACCGGCTGCGGCACGGCGGGCACAACCACCACTTGGCCGAGTCGTCGGGACTGATCGACGGATGCCGCACAAAGTTGATGCGACAGCGCCCGCACTTCGTCACCGGGTCTCGGTTCTCGTTCTCCTCCGGGCCGGAATCGACCTCGCAGGGCTGGGGGGCGATGAGGGTGAGAGGCGAACGTAAGGGGACAACTGACATGACGCACTCCTTCGATGCTGTCTAGAAGAGGCGTCCAGCCTGCACGGGGCGACAACCAGAACACGGCGTCCTGCCCAAACGAGGCGTCACTCCCAAGGGGGATCCCTTTAAGACTACTACGGGAGCCGTGGCACCGTACGACGGGCTCGGAGCGACAAGACGGGGCGGGCCCGGTGCGCGTGCGCCGGTCATAGCCCTCAGGAGCTGATCGCCGGCTCCCCGCAGCGGCACGAGGCCCCCTAGAATGCTGAACCCCGGCTGCGGCCGCGTGGACAGGTCCGGGGCAACGGGCGCGGAGGTCTCACGTACGCGGGGCGCGCCGCAATAAGAAGGGCAATGGTCATGTCGGGTTTGGCGTGCGGCTCATGGGTGCGGGCGTGAGCGTGGACCCGAGCACGCGTTCGGGCCGCCGGCGTTCGGGACTCCTGACGGGAAGGCTGGTCCTTCCCCATTGGGCCCGTGCCAGCCACGGCCGCCACCGGATCCGCCCGGTTGAGCAATTTCGCGCCGTCGAGGCTCCTCGGAGAGTCGAGCCACCTCAGGAGGTGGAGCATCAGTGGCCGCCCTCTCCTCTGGCGGGGCCCAGAAGCCGGCCGAGCCGCCGTGTGCGGTGGTCATGGGCACTCCTGGGTGTGGCCGTCGTGCTCGTGGGCTCGATCACGTTCCTCGTCACGTCGAAAGACTCCACCGACGCGTCGCTGCAGAAGACGCTGCTCGACGAGCCCGGAGCCGCCACGGGGGCTGCGCCCACCACCACGACGGCACCGGGCACAACGACTCCGCAGGGACCCCAAGACCAAGGCACGTCGTCTGGCTCGGGGAACGGCGTGGCGCGTGATGTTCCGCTTGGGGCCTATGCAGGCGAGGGCGATCCCGCCGGAGTCGCCAGTCTGGCCGCGGCCACAGCGACCCACGTGCAATTCGCCACCGACTATCTCGACAAGTCCGGGGGTTGGGCCGGGTGGGAGGCCGCCACCAACATCAAGTTGTGGAGTTCCTCGCCGTACCACCTGGTGATCGGGGTCCCCATGCTGCCCGGCGTGGGCACCTTGGCCCAGGGGGCCACGGGCGCCTACGACCAGTACTTCAAGACCCTGGGGGAGAACCTCGTGGCCTACCACGAGGCCAACGCCGTCTTGCGCCT
>JARLGQ010000299.1 GCA_031292675.1 Acidimicrobiales bacterium | reverse complement strand
GTTCGAGCTCGACGGCGAGGCCCGGGTCGTTCTCACCCGGCGAGCAGCGCACCTGCGCACCCATACCGGCGAGGTCAGCTTCCCCGGGGGACGTCTTGACGCGGGGGAGACCCCCGAGGCCGGCGCGCTGCGCGAAGCCGCCGAAGAGGTCGGTCTCGACACCACCGAGGTGGAGGTGGTGGGACGGCTCACCCCGCTCGTCACCTTCTCCTCCAGTGCCCGCATCACGCCGGTGGTGGGAACCCTCGGCGCCGCCCCCCACCTCGAGGCCAACCCCCACGAGGTGGAACACGTCTTCGACGTCGCACTGGCCGAGCTGACGGCCGACGGCGTGTTCCGGGAGGAGCGCTGGGTCGTTCCCGGCCGGCCGATGCCGGTGGCGGACGCCGGCGAGGACGGGTCGTTCCCGGTGTGGTTCTTCGAGCTACCCCACGACACCGTGTGGGGGGCCACCGCCCGCATGCTCGTCGAGTTGCTGCGTCTCGTCCTCGAGGTCTGAGCGCTCGGGCGGCGGCCTCTCCACCTGCCGGTTCGCGTCGTCCCCGGCCGGTCGTCCGCGGTGGTGCCGAGACGTGGCAACCGGGCGCGGAGCCCAGGGTGGCGGACGGTATCGTGGAGGAACGCCGCGGGCGAAGGCGGGTGTCACGACCGACGTGCAGGAGGCGGCCAGGTGGCTGAGATAGAGATCGGCATCTACAAGTCGGGGCGCCGTGCCTATGGCTTCGACGACATCGCCATCGTGCCCAGCCGCCGCACGCGTGACCCCGAGGACGTGGACATCTCCTGGGAGATCGATGCCTTTCGTTTCGACCTGCCTCTGATGGCGGCCGCCATGGACGGGGTCGTGAGCCCGAGGACGGCGATCGAGATCGGTCGCCTGGGGGGCCTGGCCGTGCTCAACCTCGAGGGGTTGTGGACCCGCTACGAGGACCCCGAGCCCCTGCTCGAGGAGATCTCCAGGATCGACGACGACAAGGCCACCGCCCGTATGCAGCAGATGTACCTCGAGCCCGTCCAGCCCGAGCTGGTCACCGAGCGGATCCGTGAGATCAAGGCGGCCGGAGTGGTGTCGTGCGCCTCGGTCACGCCCCAGCGCACCACCGAGCTGGCGCCGGCGATCCTGGCCGGCGAGCTCGACATGCTCGTCATCCAGGGGACGGTGGTCTCGGCCGAGCACGTGTCGAAGACGGTGGAGCCGCTCAACCTGAAGAAGTTCATCCGCGCCTTCGACCTGCCGGTGATCGTGGGCGGCTGCGCCTCGTACCAGGCCGCCCTGCACCTCATGCGCACCGGTGCCGTGGGTGTGCTCGTGGGGGTGGGGCCGGGCAACGCCTGCACCACCAGGGGCGTGCTCGGCCTGGGCGTGCCCCAGGCCACCGCCATCGCCGACGTGGCCGGGGCGCGCATGCGGCACCTCGACGAGACCGGCGTCTATGTCCATGTCATCGCCGACGGTGGCATGAGCCGGGGTGGGGACATCGCCAAGGCCATCGCGTGCGGGGCCGACGCGGTGATGCTCGGCTCTCCGCTGTCGTCGGCGGAGGAGGCGCCGTGCCGGGGCTTTCACTGGGGCATGGCCACGTTCCATCCCACGCTTCCCCGAGGGGCGCGCGTGCGGACCACCGTGCGGGGAACGCTGTCGGAGATCCTCCTGGGGCCCGCGCACGAGAACGACGGGCGCATGAACCTCTTCGGGGCACTGCGCACCGCCATGGCCACCTGCGGCTACGAGTCGGTCAAGGAATTCCAGAAGGCGGAGGTGATGGTGGCACCGGCGCTGCAGACCGAGGGCAAAGCGATGCAGCGCTCCCAGGGAGTGGGGATGGGGCACTGAGCGCGCCCCAGTCCCCTTCTTCGCACGTTTCGCACCCGACCTCGCCGTGACCGACGCTCCTGACACCGTCCTCGTCGTCGACTTCGGCGCCCAGTACGCCCAGCTGATCGCGCGCCGGGTGCGCGAGGCGCGTGTCTACTCGGAGATCGTCCGCTTCGACACCCCCGCCCCCGAGCTCCTGGCGCGCCGGCCCAAGGGCATCATCCTCTCGGGGGGCCCGAAGTCCGTGTACGCGGATTGGGCACCTGCCGTCGACCCCGCGCTGTACGAGGCCGGGGTGCCCATCCTGGGTATCTGCTACGGCGCCCAGCTCCTCACCCAACAGCTCGGCGGTGTCGTCTCGCGCACCGGCCGCGGCGAGTACGGGCGCACCGTGCTCACCCGCAGCGCCACGTCGCCCCTGTTCGCCGACTGGCCTCCCCAGGGTCCCGCCGACGTCTGGATGAGCCACGCCGACTCCATCACCCAGGTGCCCGCCGGCTTCGTGGCCAACGGATCGACGCCCGAGGCGCCCGTGGCCGTGCTGAGCGACGCCGAACGGCGCATCTACGGGGTGCAATTCCATCCCGAGGTCGTCCACACCGAGCGCGGTCAGGAGCTCCTCGAGCGCTTCCTCTTCGACGTGTGCGGAGCCCGTCCCCTGTGGACCCACACCAACATCATCGAATCGGCGTTGCAGGCCGTGCGGGCCCAGGTCTCCGACGCCCGCGTACTGTGCGCGCTGTCGGGCGGTGTCGACTCGGCGGTGGCGGCGGCCCTCGTCCACAGGGCCATCGGTGACCAGCTCACCTGTGTGTTCGTCGACACCGGGCTCATGCGCACCGGTGAGGCCGAACAGGTCGAGGAGACGTTCCGCCGTCAGTTCCACATGGACCTGGTGCACGTGAAGGCGGCCGACCGGTTCTTCGGCGTGCTCCAGGGCGTCACCGATCCCGAGGACAAGCGCAAGGCCATCGGCGAGACGTTCATCCGCATCTTCGAAGAGGTGGCAGCCGACGTGGAGGACGCCCGCTTCCTGGTGCAGGGCACGCTGTACCCCGACATCATCGAGTCCGGAACCCGCGACGCCGCCACCATCAAGTCGCACCACAATGTGGGGGGCCTCCCGCAGGACATGGCGTTCGATTTGGTGGAGCCCCTGCGTCTGCTGTTCAAAGACGAGGTGCGCGCCGTGGGCGAAGAGCTTGGCCTGCCCGAGGAGATCGTGTGGCGCCAGCCCTTCCCGGGCCCCGGTCTGGCGGTTCGCATCATCGGCGAGGTCACGCCCGAGCGGGCCGGGATCCTGCGCGCCGCGGACGCCATCGTGATCGAGGAGATCCGCCGCGCCGGTCTGTACCGCCAGCTGTGGCAGAGCTTCGCGGTGCTCCCTGCGGTCCGCACCGTGGGGGTCATGGGCGACGAGCGCACCTACGCGTATCCCGTGGTCATCCGGGCCGTCTCCTCCGACGACGCCATGACCGCGGACTGGGCCCGGCTGCCCTACGAGCTGCTCGAGCGCCTGTCGTCACGCATCATCAACGAAGTGGACGGCGTGAACAGGGTGGCCCTCGACATCACGTCGAAGCCGCCCGGCACCATTGAATGGGAGTGAGGGTGTCCGGCCCTCCCCGACCCCGACTGGGGTCGTTCGACGGCGTCGACGAGTGCGAAGGTTTCGAGGCCCGTGAAGTCCCCGAGGCCGCCGAGACCCCCGGTGGGGCGGGCCCGCGCCCCGGGGCGCGCCGGGCGCGCTGGACCGACGACCTTCCCGAGCCCGACGCGCTCCTCGAGGGGCTCAACGGCCCCCAGCGCCGCGCCGTGGTGCACCGCGGGACCCCGTTGCTCGTGGTGGC
>JARLGQ010000298.1 GCA_031292675.1 Acidimicrobiales bacterium | reverse complement strand
TGTTCCTGGCACCACGACCTCATCAGCTACGAGGGCTACGTCCTCGCCGGTGGTCCCGGGGCCTGGGAGATGCGGGCCCCGCCCGGCGGCTGCAGCTTCGAGACCGGCACACCCTTCGAGCCCACGGCACCTTCCGACACCGGCTGAACCTGGCGCGCCCGGGAATCAGCCGCGCCGTTCCTCGAGGGACTCGAGCACCTCGTCGGGCACGTTCAGGTCACCCCGGCCGGTGCCCACGAACAGGCCGGGCTTGAACGAGCCGTGGAAGTCCGATCCGCCTGTCGCCACGAGATCGTGGCGGGCGGCCATCCGCCGCAGGATCGACCGTTGGTCGGGCGTGTACGAGGAGTAGACCGCCTCGATCCCGACGAGGCCTCCTTCGGCCAGCGAGGCCACGAGCCGCTCGAGGTGCCGGGGGCCGAGCCCGGTGGAGAGCGGGTGGGCCAGCACGGCGACTCCTCCCGATTGGCGCGCCAGGCGGGCCACGTCGGAGGGGTCGAGCCGGGCCTTGGGCACGTAGCCGGGGCGCCCGTCGGCCAGCCACCGGTCGAAGGCGTCGTCGATGTCCTCGGCGGCACCGGCCTTCACGAGTGCCCGGGCGAAGTGGGGCCGCCCGATACCCCCCTCGTCGCCCGCCTCGGCCAGCACGTCCTCGTAGGTCACCCCCGTCCCCAGATCGACGAGACGGGCGGCCAGCTCCTGATTGCGTACCGCCCGGTCCCCGCGCAGCTTGACGAGCTCTTCCTGGAGGGGCCCTTCCCCGGGCTCGACGAAGTACACGAGCACGTGCACCGACCCCTCGATCCGGGGCGCCCCCGGCGGCGGGGCCGGCTTGCGGCACGACACCTCGCACCCCGGCACCAGCCGCACCCCGACCGCGGCCGCCACCCTGCCCGCCTCGTCCACGCCGGCCAGGCTGTCGTGGTCGGTGAGCGCCATCGCCGTGCAGCCCGCCGCCGCCGCTAGCTCGACGATGCGGCCGGGGGGCTCCGAGCCGTCGGACACGGTGGAGTGCGTGTGCAGGTCGATCACCGCCCGAGGCTATCCGGGGCCCGGATCCGACCCGGGCCCGAGCCCCGGGCTGCGGCACCCACCTCCGCGGCCTTCACAGGCACGACGTGGCCCCGGTCGTCCTGGTCGGGCCCGATCCGAGGAACTGTCGCGACAGTGTGGGAGGGTAGGCTCGTCAACGCGGCGAGAGCATGTGCCGGGGGAACGGGGACTCCCCTGAACGTCCGGCGCAGTGAGGGCAACGCGATGAGGGCCCAGTGAAAGAAGCCTGCGGTGTCTTCGGTGTGTACGCGCCCGGAAAGGCCGTCGCACAGCTCACCTTCGACGGCATGTTCGCTCTCCAGCACCGCGGCCAGGAGTCGGCCGGCATGGCCGTGAGCGACGGCGAGACCATCACCGTCGTGCGGGACATGGGCCTGGTCACCACCGTCTTCGACGAGCGCACCATCTCCTGTCTCCCCGGCGCTCTCGCCATCGGCCACACCCGTTACTCCACCACCGGCGCCTCGGAGTGGCGCAACGCCCAGCCCGTCTTCCGCGCCGGGGGCCGCGCCGGCTTCGCCCTCGGCCACAACGGCAACCTGACCAACACCGCCGCCCTGGCCGAGCAGGCCGGCATGCTGCCCGGGGTGGTCGCCTCCGACAGCGATCTCGTGGCCGAGCTCCTGGCCCTTCGCTTCCCGGCCCCGGCCCCGTGGGAGGCCGCTCCCGCCGACGCCGGGAGTGACGGGGACCTCGATGTCGCCGCCGGGGTCGGTGAGGGGCTCGACGCTCCTGACGACGCACTGGAGGACGCGCTCCGGGAGGTGCTCCCCATGCTCGAAGGGGCGTTCTCCTTCGTCCTCGTCGACGCCACGCACCTCGTGGGTGTGCGCGACCCCGCCGGGCTGCGGCCCCTGTGCCTCGGGCGCCTGGGCCCCCCCGAGGCCCCCGAAGGCTGGGTGCTCGGGTCCGAGACCCCGGCCCTCGACATCGTGGGGGCCGCCTTCGTGCGCGAGATCGAGCCCGGCGAGATGGTGGTGGTCGACTCCAAGGGGGTGCGGTCCGAGCAGCTGTTCCCGGCCGAGCGCGTCGACCCGCACCTGTGCATCTTCGAATTCGTGTACTTCGCCCGCCCCGACAGCCGACTCTACGGACGCGAGGTGCACAGCACCCGGCGCCGCATGGGCGAGCTGCTGGCGTCACAAGCCCCGGTCGACGCCGATCTCGTCATGGGCGTGCCCGAGTCGGGGGTGCCCGCCGCCGAAGGCTACGCGCGCGCCAGCGGGATCCCCCACGGCCAGGGACTGGTGAAGAACCGCTACATCGGCCGCACCTTCATCACCCCGGGGCAGGACGCCCGCGCGCTGGGGGTGCGCCGCAAGCTCAACCCCCTGCGCGAGAACATCGCGGGACGGCGCATCATCGTCGTCGACGACTCCATCGTGCGCGGCACGACGCAGCGGGCCGTGGTCCGGATGCTGCGGGAGGCAGGTGCACTGGAAGTGCACCTGCGGATCTCGTCCCCTCCGCTGGCGTGGCCGTGCTTCTACGGCATCGACATCCCCGACCGCGACCAGCTCGTGGCGGCCCAGCACACCGTGCCCGAGATCGCCGAGTTCCTCAACGTCGACTCGCTCGAGTACCTGTCGCTCGCCAACCTCGTGAAGGCCATCGACGCTCCTGGCGCCGGCTTCTGCGCGGCCTGTCTCACCGGGGAGTACCCCGTGCCCATCCCGGTGGAGCTGGCCGGGGCGGGCACCGGACGTTCCCGGCCCGCCTCCGGCACCGCCTGAGGTGAGCCCGCGGACACCAGCGGGCCCCCGGGGAGGGGACACCTCCGACGCCCGGTCCGCGCCCGGTGGTGCCACCTACGCCGGCGCCGGGGTCGACATCGCGGCGGGGGACGCGGCGGTGGCCCGCATCGGCGAGCTGGTGGCCTCCACCCACCGTCCCGAGGTGCTCGGGGGCATCGGGGGGTTCGGGGGGAGCTTCGCTTTCGATCCCACCCGCTACCGGGCCCCGGTGCTTGTGTCCTCCACCGACGGAGTGGGCACGAAGTCGTACGTGGCCGCGGCCACGGGCCACTACGGCACCATCGGCGTCGACCTGGTGGCCATGTGCGTCGACGACATCGTGTGCGTGGGGGCGGAGCCGCTCTTCCTCCTCGACTACGTCACCACCGGCAAGCTCGACCCCGACCAGATGGAAGAGCTCGTCTCCGGCGTGGCGACCGGGTGCCGGGCGGCGGGCTGTGCCCTCCTCGGCGGCGAGATGGCGGAGCACCCCGGTTCCCTCCCCCCCGGTGAGTTCGATCTCGCCGGGTTCACCGTGGGAGTGGTGGAACGCGACCGGATGCTGGGCCGGGAGCGCGTCGTCGTGGGCGACGTCCTCGTGGGCCTGCTGTCGCCGGGCCTCCGCTGCAACGGGTACACCCTGGCCCGCCACGTCCTGCTCGAGCGGGCCGGCCTCGGCCTCGACGATCCCGCCTGGCCCGGCGCGCCCCACACGCTCGCCGACGAGCTGTTG
>JARLGQ010000297.1 GCA_031292675.1 Acidimicrobiales bacterium | reverse complement strand
TGAACGTGGTGGGCGGGTTCGTCGTGACCGACCGGATGCTCCACATGTTCAGGGCCAAGCCCACCGACCGCAAGGCGCCTGCGGCCGATCCCGGCGCGCCCCCGAGCTCGGGTGCCACACCCGGCGGCGGCTCGGGGACGGCCTCATGAGCCGGGCCACCGCCACCGACCTCGTCTACCTCGTCGCCATCGCCATCGGTGCGGTCATCGGGGTCCCCGCGGCGCGACTGGTGAAGATGACGGCCATGCCGCAGATGGTCGCCATCTTCAACGGCGTGGGTGGCGGGGCCGCGGCGCTGGTGTCGCTCACCGAATTCATCTCCCTGGGGGGCAAGTCCCTCGCCATCTACCGGATCTGCGAGATCCTCTTCGGGGTCCTCGTGGGATCGGTGTCCCTGGCGGGCAGCACGATCGCCTTCGCCAAGCTCCAGGAGCTCATGACGGGACGGCCCATCACCTACCCGGCCCAGCAGCCCATCAACGCCGCGATCGGCCTGGCCATCGTGGCCCTGCTCGTGGTCACCGTCGTCACGGCCAGCACCACCGTGCTCGTGATCGTGCTGATCCTGTCACTGGCCCTGGGTGCGATCTTCGTGTTGCCCATCGGCGGAGCCGACACCCCCGTGCTCATCTCCCTGCTCAACGCCTTCACCGGCCTGGCCGTGGCGGCTTCGGGGTTCACGCTCGACAGCACGTTGCTCATCGTGGCGGGCACGCTGGTGGGTGCCTCGGGCACGCTGCTCACGCGCATGATGAGCCAGGCCATGGGCCGGTCGCTGGCCAACATCTTGTTCAGTGCCTTCGGCTCGGTCGTGACCGCCACCGGCGAGGGCCCCGACGCCTCGGGCCGGTCGGTGCGGGCCGGGACGGCGGACGACATCGGCGTGCTCCTCGCCTACGCGCGCAAGGTCGCCATCGTCCCCGGCTACGGGCTCGCCGTGGCCCAGGCCCAGCACACGGCGCGCGAGCTCGCCGACGCCCTGTCGGCGCGCGGCGTGGAGGTGTACTACGCCATCCATCCCGTGGCGGGCCGCATGCCCGGGCACATGAACGTGCTCCTGGCCGAGGCGAACGTCCCCTACGACCAGCTCGAGGAGATGGACGACGCCAACCAGGACATGGCGACCACCGACGTGGCGCTGGTGGTGGGCGCCAACGACACGGTCAACCCGGCGGCCAAGAACACCCCCGGCAGTCCCATCTACGGGATGCCGATCATCAACGCCGACCAGGCCACCAACATCGTGTTCCTCAAGCGCTCGATGCGCCCCGGATTCGCCGGGATCGACAACGAGCTGTTGTACGACCCGAAGACGACGATGCTCTTCGGGGACGCCAAGGACTCCCTGTCCAAATTGGTGTCGGCCGTCAAAGCGGCCTGACCGTCCCCGTGGCCTGAGCCGCCTGAGCCGTCAGAGCCGTCAGAGGCTGCCCGAGCCGCCTGAGGCCGCCCGAGGAAGAGACCCGGCTCAGCCGGTCCCGGCCCGCTGGACCAGGGAAGGGCCGCCCTCGAAGAGCTGAGCGAACAGCAGCTGCCCCTGGCTCGTCTGGCGCGTCGAGGAGACGACGACCTCGATGCCGCCCCGCCCCACGAGGTGTGACGCGTCGTTGACGACCACCATGTCGCCCTCGGGCAGGTAGCCGACGGCCTGTCGGGGTTGGCGTCCCTCCTTGACCAGGTCGACGACGAGGTGCTCGCCCGGGGGGTGGTCGGGGGAGAGCTCGGCGGCCAGCCGGCGCAGGTCGACGACGTCGATGTCCTGTTCCTCGGCCCGCGCCGCCACCTCCGTCGAGCACGTGGCCAGGCGGACGTGGAGCCGGTGGGTCAGGGCGATGGCGCGGTCCCCGGTGTTCTCGAGCTCGGGAACCTCGTCCTCGTTCATCCAGATGTCGACACCGTCGGCGCGCAGTGCCTCGACCGCCTCGAGCCCGCGATGGGCGCGACGTGACGTCACGGGGTCGGGGCTGTGCGACAACGTGCGGACCTCGTCGACCACGAAACGCGGCACCACGACACCGCCGATGAGCAGTCCGGACCGGCCCAGCACCATGAGATGGCGGTCCATCACCGCCGAGCTGTCCACCAGGAGCGCGGTGCCCGGCGGTGGTTGTGCGGGGCGGTCGAGAAGATGCGACATCCCCGCGGCGCGCACGATCTCCTGTCCCTTGGCCACCCCGATGCGGACGCCCGCCGCGCACAGCACCCAGGCGAAGGCGGCCACCAGGGGGTAGTCGATGCTCGAGTGCACGAGCGCCACCACCGGGAGGCCGGCCACCAGCCCCAGGAGCAGGCCGGTGGTCCCCACCACGGACCCTGCGAACACCGAGCCGGCCGAGATCGACCGGAGCTGGACGACCGCGCCGCGCAGGCCCCGGTCGATGAGCCTCCCGATGATCCCGCCGACCAGATACGAGATGAGCGCGCCCAGCGTGATCCCGATGACCGGCGCGGTCGAGTGGCGACCGATGTCGTTGCCCACGGCGTTGCCCGCGATCGTCCCGGCGATCACCAGCAGCAGCCTGAACACTTCCACGAAGATCACGCGCGCTCGCCTCACCCTCGGTGGCGCGGTTGCGCCCGAGCACGTCCCAGGCTACCGACAGGCACCCGTCTCCTGGCGGCATTGACCCAGTGGGGGACCTCGTCGTTCGAGGACTGGTGGGGTGAAGGCGCCCGTCTGGTGAGTGCGACACCAGGGTCATGACGCCCGCGAGCTGCTCCTTGCCGCGAAGGCCCCCGGCGCCCCCCGGGAACCCAACGTGGGCACATTTCTCGGGCCTGCACACGGCCCGCCTACCATCGGGCCGTGCGCAGCTCCGGGGGCGGTCGAACATGAAGGTGTTCGTCGCCGGCGCCTCCGGCGTCCTGGGGCGGCGGGCGGTGACCCTCCTCGTCGCCCAGGGCCACGACGTCAGCGCGTCGGCACGTACCGATGCACGCGCTGCGCTGCTCGGCGAGCTCGGCGCCCGGCCGGTACGCGCCGAGTTGTTCGACCCCGACGCGCTGCGCCGGGCCGTGGCCGGGAACGAGGTGGTGTGCAACCTGGCGACCCACATTCCGTCCTCGTCGCGCATGGGCCTGCCCGGGGCCTGGAAGGAGAACGACCGCATCCGGACCGAGGCGTCGCGGAACCTGGCCGACGCGGCGCTGGCCGGCGGGGCACAACGGTACGTGCAGGAGTCGATCGCCTTCCTCTACCGCGACGGAGGCGACGCCTGGATCGACGAATCCGCGCCCATCGAACCGGTGGCGAACCTGCGCTCGGCCACGGTTGCCGAGTCCCACGCCGCCCGGGTGACCACAGCCGGTGCCACCGGCGTGATCCTGCGGTTCGCCGCCTTCTACGGTCCCGACAGCGACTCGACCCTCGACATGATCAGGTTGGCGAGGCGGCGGATCGCCCTCGGGGCGGGACCCGACGCGTATGTGTCGTCGATCACCACCGACGATGCCGCGTCCGCCGTGGTGGCATCGCTGTCGGCCCCGGCGGGCCTCTACAACGTCGGTGACGACGAGCCCGTCACCCGGAGGGAGTTCTTCGCGGCCCTGGCCGGCGCGCTGGGCGTCGGCCCCGCGTTCGTCGCTCCGGCCGGGCTCGCCAAGCTCGGAGGATCCAAGGCGGCGGTGCTCACCCGGTCACAGCGGGTCTCCAACCGCCGCTTCGTCGACGCCACCGGCTGGAAGCCCGCCTCCCCGAGTGTGCGACAGGGATGGCCAGTGGTGGTGGCCGCCGCCGGCAAGAGCTGAACGCAAGCAGCTGACGCTCGCAGCTGACACGAGCAGCTGACACCCAGCTGGGACTCAGACTCCACGAGGATCGCGCGCACGCGCCGTCGCACATGTCGACGCCGGGTCAACAATCGGTGAAGGTCTTCAGGTCTGCGTCGTCTCGCCCGAAGACTTGACTGTGGCGCGCACGCGGCAGCACGATGCGGGCGCGCTCGACTTCTTGAATCACTCTCGCAGGATCGCGCCGGGTGGGGCAGCCCGGACTCGACGTTCCCGGGTCCTCTTCGCCGCCGCGGCAGCAGTCGTGGCGACGCTCGGTGCGTTGGCCACGACCGTCTCCCTTCCTGCTCGCGCCGCCTTCGCCGCCACCGCGACCGCCTCGCCCACCCACCCCTACGCCGGTGGGGGGATCATCCCCTTCGGCGACGCCGGCACCTACGGGACCCTCGACATCCCCCTGTCCTCGGTGATCACCGGCATGGCCCCCACCCCCGACGGCAAGGGCTACTGGCTCGTCGGCGCGGACGGGGGCGTGTTCGCCTTCGGGGACGCCCCCTTCCTCGGGTCGCTCGGAGCCCTCAAGCTCGCCGGGCCCATCGTGGCCATGGCCCCGACCCCCGACGGCAAGGGCTACTGGCTGGCCGCGCTCGACGGGGGCGTCTTCGCCCTGGGGGACGCCGGCTATTACGGCTCGATGGGGGCGGCACGGCTCGCCCACCCGGTGGTGGGGATGGCCGCCACCCCCGACGGCAAGGGCTACTGGCTCGTCGGCGCCGACGGCGGGATCTTCGCCTTCGGGGACGCCGGCTTCTCCGGGTCGATGGGGAGCACGCACCTCGCCGCCCCCATCACCGGGATGGCGGCCACCCCCGACGGCAAGGGCTACTGGATGGTCGGGGGGGACGGCGGGATCTTCGCCTTCGGGGACGCCGGCTTCTACGGGTCGATGGGGAGCAAGCCTCCGCCCGACTCCATCGCCGGCATGGCCACTGCACCCGACGGCAGGGGCTACTGGATGGTCGAGAGCAACGGGACGGTGTTCCAGTACGGCGACGCCCAGGGATTCGGGTCGGCGGTCACCACGAAGCCGATCTCGCCGGTGGCGGGCGTCATCCCCACTCCCGACGGGCAGGGCTACTGGCTCCTGGAGCCCGACGACTGGGACTACTCGTTCACCGACGCGCCGCCGTACTCCCTCGCCACCTCGGCCACGATCACGTCGGTGGCGGCCAGCCAGGTCGGTCCCGACCCCGCCAACCAGGCGGGCCCGTACTGCAATCCCTACGGCCCGTGTGAGCAATGGTGCGCGCTCTTCCTCACCTGGGTGTGGGAGCACGCCGGCATACCGGTGCCGTCGATACCGTTCACCGGCAACATCTACGCCTGGGCGGCGGCCCACGGCCGCATCCTCCCCGCCGGGGCCCTGGCGGCACCCGGGGATGCCGTGCTCTACGGCACCGGGCCGCAGAGCACCGCCACCTCTGTCCATACCGGTGCGGTCGTCCAGGTGTGGCCCGACGGTGCCGTGGTCACGGTCGAGGGCGACGCCGGCCCTGCCCCCGACGGACTGGGGGCCGTGATCGTCAACGGCCCGTTCCTCCCCGTGGACTCGGCGACGTACAACGGCGTGGCGGTGTACGCCGTCGCCCAGCCCGCTCGTTGACCCGCCGATTGAATTGGGCCGATTGAATTGGAAGGCCACCGCAACACCGTCGCCGTCATTTCGCAACGGTCGCCGCGGGTGCTGTGCCAGGACCTGGGACCTAGGCTCGACCCATGGCAACGTCCGCCGAGGGTGCGGGGATCGTGCCCCATCCGCGCGACACGCTCGACGGCGAAGGGGACGGGGTGGCTGTCACCTCGGCTTCCGTGAAGGATCTCCCCGTCCGGACCGTTGACCCCGACATCACCAGCCTTCCCCCCGCTTCCGCCGCGCCCGTGGAGCCCGCCGCGCCCGTGGAGCCCGAAATCCGGGCGCGCCTGGCCCGGACCTTGGAGCCCGACGCGCCCGTGGAGCCCGAAATCCGGGCGCGCCTGGCCCGGACCTTCGACGACGTGGTGGCCAACGTCCGGCGCGCCTACGTGGGCAAGGACGGCACCGTCCGGCTCGCCCTGTGCTGTCTCATGGCCGAGGGGCACCTCCTCGTGGAGGACCACCCCGGCGTGGGCAAGACCACGCTCGCCAAGGCGCTGGCCCGGTCTCTCGGGCTCACCTTCGGCCGGGTGCAGTTCACCGCCGACCTCCTCCCCGCCGACGTCACCGGTGCCATGGTCTTCGACCGCGACAGCGGACGCATCTCGTTTCGACCGGGCCCCGTGTTCACCAACATCCTTCTGGCCGACGAGCTCAACCGGGCCTCGCCCAAGGCGCAGTCGGCGCTGCTCGAGTCGATGGAGGAGCACCAGGTCAGCGCGGACGGGGTCAGCCACCCCCTGCCGCACCCGTTCATGGTGATCGCCACCCAGAACCCCTACGACGCGGCCGGGACGTTCCCGCTCCCCCACAGCCAACGGGACCGGTTCCTGCTCCGCCTCAGTCTCGGCTACCCCGACCGCGCCGCCGAGGACGAGCTGCTCGCCACGGCGCTGACGCGGCCCACCCCCGACTCCCTTCCCGGCGTCGGGGGGGCCCAGTTCCTGAGCACCTTCGCGGGCGCCGTGCAGCGGACCCATGTGGCCCCCGAGGTGCGGGGATATGTCCTCGATCTCATCGGCGAGACGCGGTCGCACCCCGATCTCACCGTGGGCGCCTCGCCCCGCGCCACGCTGTCGGTGCTCCGTGCCGCCGGCGCCGTGGCCGTCTCGACCGGTCGCGACTACGTGACACCCGACGACGTCAAGCTCGTGGCGGAGCCGGCGCTGGGGCATCGCGTCGTGGTGCATCCCGCCGCCGAGCTGGCGGGGATCACGGCGTCGACGACCATCGAGGAGATCCTGTCGCGGCTCGTCGTGCCCGTCGGCGGCTTCCGGTAACGGGAATGCCGGCGGGACCGGGTCGCCGGCGCGGGACCTGAGCCGCCCGGTGCTGTCCACACGGGGGGCCGTGCTGGCGCTGGGAGCGACGTTTGCCGCCATCGCCGGCCTGGCCTACGGGGTGGAGGAATTCGTCCTCCTGGCCATCGCCGTCGGCTCCTTGCTCGCCCTCGGCCAGGTGTGGGTGTGGCGTCGACTGGGCGTGAGCCGCCGGGCGCTGCGGGTCGCCGTGTCGGTCCCGAGGGCAGAAGTCACCTCCGGGCAGTCGGCGTTGGTCGAGCTGACGGTCACCAACGTGAGCCGTCGCCGGCGGCCGCCCTTGGTCGTCGAGGATCCTGGCGGGAAGTGGTCGGTGTCGTACCCGGGCCTGGGCGAGAGCTCGGTCGCCGGCGCCTCCCGCGCCCACCCGACCCGGGCCCACCCGTCCCGGGGGGACTCGTCGGGCAGGGATGCCCCTTCCCAGGGATGGCTGGACGGCGCCGGGGCACGGCCGACCCGGCGCCAGCGCGCCCGGGACCGGCGGGCGCTGTCTCGGGCGCGGCGGCTCCCGGGTCTGCGCCCCGGTTCGGATGCCACGGTGACGGTCCGAGTTCCCACCGCCACACGTGGGCTCCTGACCCTGGCGAACGTCGGCGTGTGGTGCGAGGACCCGTTCCGCCTCGTCGCCCGGCGGGTCACCCTGGCGCCTCCGGCCCACGTGATCGTGTACCCGACACCGGCGGAGGTCACAGAGGACGGGCGCGCCAGCGGCGCGCACCCCGGGAGCCGCGCCCGCTCCTCGGCGTCGGGACCGACCAACGGGCTGTCGGGGGACGAGCTGAGCGGGTTGCGCCCCTATGCCCCGGGAGACCGGCTAACGCGTCTGCACTGGCCCTCCCTGGCCCGCACCGGGGAGCTGGTCGTGCGCGAATTCCTCGAGCCCCAGGCCGGGTCCTTGTCGCTGCTCGTGGACCTGCGGCCCTCCGCCCACAGCGCGCAGTCGGTCGAGGACACCATCTCGCGCGCCGCGGGGCTCGGTGCCGGCGCGCTGCGACGGGGCCTCACCGTCGAGCTGTGCACGAGCACGGGCGACCGCGTGGTGATCCCTCCCAACGCCACGGGCCATCAGACGATGCTGCGCGCCCTGGCTCTGCTCGGCCCCGCCAGCGCGCCCCCCGCCGTGGTCC
>JARLGQ010000296.1 GCA_031292675.1 Acidimicrobiales bacterium | reverse complement strand
TGCGGGGGGAGCGTCGTGGGAGCTCGATTCGGTGGCACGGTTTTTCGGGACGTACGAGCACTCGCTCGACAGCAAGGGTCGTGTGATCCTTCCGTCGAGGTTCCGTGCTGCGTTCGAGCACGGCGGGTACCTCACGGAGTACCGGGACGGCTGCCTCGCGCTCTGGACTCCCGACGAATTCGAACGGCAGATGGCGGATATGCAGCAGCGGGCCGCCAGCGGGAAGAGCGACCGGAATCTGGCCCGTATGTGGGCGTCGCACACCCACGACCTCGAACTCGACCGTCAGGGGCGCATCGTGCTCCCGGCCAGGATGCGCCAGTACGCAGCGTTGGAGAGCGACGTCACGGTGGTCGGGGTGATCGACCGGGTGGAGTTCTGGGACCCGGCACGTTGGCAGGTGAACATCGGGCCCGAGGAGTTGCGGTTCACCGAGGGTGCGGACGACTGAGCGTCTCCGGGCCCGGCGCGGCACCCCGTGCGCCACGGGCATCGGTTCCGACGGGTAACGACCCACGAGAGAGGAGCAACACGACCCAAGACCGGCCGAGCCGGTCGAGAAACGCCACGAACACCAGGAACATGCGCAGCCCCTCGGCTGGTTCGGTGGAAGACTCCTCCTCCGCCCGCTTCCAACCGAGTCGCAGGAGCAACCCTCCCGACGGCATCCCGCCAGTCGAGGGGCTGCGGATGCGCCAGGTGTTCTCCCACGAGCCGGTCATGGTCGCCGAGGTGGTGGCCCTGTTCGCCCCCGTTCCCGCCGGCGTCGTGATCGACGCCACCGTGGGAGGTGGCGGCCACGCCGAGGCACTGCTCGTGGCCCATCCGCACCTGCGCGTGCTCGGCCTCGACCGCGACCCCGACGCCGTGGCGGCGGCGACCGACCGACTGGCGCCCTTCGGGGGGCGGGCCACGGTGCGCCGGGCGCGCTTCGACCGCCTCGCTGAGGTGGCGGGCGAGATGGGCATGGGCTCGGGCTCGGCGAGCGGTGTCCTGTTCGACCTGGGGGTGAGCTCTGCGCAGCTCGACCGGCCCGAGCGTGGCTTCTCGTACCGTGCCGACGCCCCCTTGGACATGCGAATGGACCGGGCCGAGGGCCCGACCGCCGCGGACCTGGCCAATACGATGTCCGAGGTTGACCTGGCGCGACTGTTCGCCGCCAACGGAGAAGGACGGTTCGCGTCGAGGATCGCGCGCGCCGTCGTGGCGGCGCGTCCGGTCACGACCACCGGCGCCCTCGCCGACGTGGTGCGCTCGGCGTTGCCCGCTGCCGTGCGCCGCCAAGGGGGTCATCCGGCGCGGCGGGTCTTCCAGGCCCTGCGGGTGGCGGTGAACGAAGAGCTCGAAGTCCTCGCCGACGCGCTTCCCGTCGCCCTCGACCTGCTCGCCCCAGGTGGCCGCAGCGTGGTCATCTCGTACCACTCCGGCGAGGACCGGATCGTGAAGAGTGCATTCCGGCACGCCGAGACAGGTGGCTGTGCCTGTCCTCCCGGACTTCCTTGCACCTGCGGTGCGGTGTCATCGGGCAAGCCGGTGTTCAGGGGGACACGTCGACCCACAGCGTCGGAGGTAGCGCGCAATCGACGCGCCGAGAGTGCCCTCCTGCGCGCCTTCGAACGGGGAGCCGCCTGATGCCCCTGGCCACCGCGCCCGAGCGCCAGAGGGCCGTCGCTTCACCGGCCCGCGTCCCCGATGGGTTCCGCTCGCCGCGGCGCCCCGTCGAGTCCCCCGGTCGGCGCGGGCCCCGTTGGCCGCTGCGCCGGACGGCGGCGGTGTGCGGCGCAGTCGTCGTGGCCAGCCTGCTCATGGTGGTGGCGTCCAGCGCGTACCTGACCCAGGGACAGGTCCGCCTGACCCGCGTACAGCAGCAGCTGAACTCGGCGCTCGGCCAGCACAGCGACCTCGAAGCACGAGTGGCCCAACTGGCCGATCCGTCCACCGTGATCTCCCAGGCGCAGCTCCACGGCCTCACCGCGCCGACCAAGGAGACCGACCTTCCTCAAGTCACCACGCCGAAGACGTCCACCGCGGCGTCGACGACCCCCCCGGCCGGGCGTTCGCCGGTGGGGTCGACCGGCGGCCGGTGATCCGGACACCGAAGGGCCAACGACCGGGCGCCCCCCGCCCGCGTCGCACGCGGTCGAGCACTGGAAGCACCTCCAAGAAGCAGTCGGCTACCACCCGAGGCGCAGGCGTCCGGTCGGCGACCACCCGGTCCACCGCCACCCGTCGGCCCGTAGCCGGGGCGACGAGAACCCGATCACTGGGTCGCACACGTTCGCCTGCCGGCAAGCGTTCGCCGGCCGGTGCACCTTCCCTTGAAGCCAGGCGACCGCTCCTCCGCAGGCGACCGCTCCTCCGCAGGCGACCGGTCTCCCGCAGGCGGCCGGTCTTCCGCAGGCAACCGGTCCTCGGTGGGCGGTCGGTCCTCGGTAGGCGGTCGGTCCGGGGCGAGCGGTCCGTCCTCGGCACGCGACCGGCACCACCGAAGACGGCGCCCGTGCGCGGGGCCGGGGCGCCACCTCGAGGCTACGAGCGACGGATCGCACCTTCATCACCGCGCCGGCCCCGAAAAGCGGTCTCGGTCACGGGGGGAGCACCTCGACGGCGCATCGCCGTGATGCGGGTGGTCGTGGTCCTGGTGTTCGTGGCGCTGGCGTTGCGTGTCATCGGTGTGCAGGTGTTCTCGAGTGGGCGCTACTCGGCCATGGGGGCCAAAGAGGTCGACGCCAAGGTGGTGGACCCGGCGGTGCGCGGTGGGATCTACGACCGCAACGGCGCGCCTCTGGCGCTGTCGGTCCCGCGTTCGACGATCGTGGGCGACCCCTTCCTCATCCGTCATCCCGCCGTCGTGGCGGCCGCGCTGTCGAAGGTGCTCGGCGTCCCGACGCGTACCCTCGTCGCCGAGCTGTCGGAGGACTCGGGGTTCGTGCCTCTCGCCCAGAGGGTCGGCGACACCGTGGCCAACAAGGTGACCGCACTGGCGCTTGCGGGTATCAACGTGCTCCCCACCACCGAGCGCATCGACCCGGCGGGGTCCCTCGCTGCTCCGCTGGTGGGCTCGGTGGGTTCCGCCAACACGGGCCAGGCCGGCCTCGAGTACAAGTACGACTCCCTGTTGGGGGGACGCAGCGGCATCGTCAAGGAGGAGACGTCGCCCGACGGGGTCCCGTTGCCGGGCAAGACGACACAGGTCTCGTCCACCGTGCCCGGCACCGGTGTCGAGCTCACCATCGACGAGCCCCTGCAGTACGTGACCGAGCAGTCTCTCGGTGCCGAGATCCTGGCGTCGCACGCCAAGAGCGGCATCGCCATCGTCATGAACAGCCGTACGGGCGAGATCCTCTCCATGGCGAACCTCGTCGCCAAGACGGTTCAACCCCCGACGCCGAAACCGGCTCCGAGCCCGCCGGCGGCACCCGCCCCGGCCGGCTCGACGCCTTCCTCCACCACGACCACCACCACGCCACCTCCGCCCCCGCCGATCACCACCGTCGTGGAGGCTCCGGAGAACCTGGCCCTGACCCAGGTGTACGAGCCGGGCTCGGTCTTCAAGCTGGTGACGTTCTCGGCCGCGCTCCAAGACGGGATCATCTCCCCCGACGAGGTGTTCAGCGTCCCCAACACCCTCCCCATCGACGGCTGGGTGTTCCACGACGCCGAGAACCATCCGACCGAGCGCCTCACCGCCACGCAGATCCTGGCCCAGTCGTCCAACATCGGCACCATCGAGATCGCCCAGCAGCTCGGGGAGGGGCGCCTGGCGGCCCAGATCGCCACCCTCGGGTTCGGGAGCCGCAGCGGGCTCGGCTTCCCGGCCGAGTCGTCGGGGCTGGTGAAGAGCAACCCGGCGAAGTGGCGGGTTTCGGACATCGGCTCCACGCCCATCGGGCAGGACGACGCCGTCACCGCCCAGCAGGTGCTCGACATGGTGAACACGGTGGCGACCGGCGGGGTGTTCGTCCCGCCCCGTCTGGTCCAGGCGACGGTGGCCACCGACGGGTCGATCGCCACGACACGCGCCGGAGCCACGCACCGTGCGCTCTCCCAGGAGGTCTCCTCGCAGCTCACCACCATGATGGAGCAGGTCGTGCAGGACGGCACGGCGGTGACCGCCGGCGTGCCCGGGTACACGGTGGCGGGGAAGACCGGTACCGCCCAGATCCCCGACCTCGTCCACGGCGGGTACATCCAGGGGGCCTACATGGCCACGTTCGCCGGCTTCGCCCCCGCCGAGCATCCTGCGCTCTCGGCCATCGTGGTGCTCGAGCGACCCTCACCGATCTACGGCGGCATCGTGGCCGCCCCGGTGTTCTCCCAGATCATGCGGTACGCGCTGCACCGCTACGGCATCCCCACCTCCGCGGGCGGCGGGTCGACGGGGGGGAGCCCCCTGGCCGTGCCGTTTCCCCAGGTCTCGCCCCCCACCACGGCCGTCAAGAACGCTCCGGGCCCCACCACCACGACGACTACGATCGTCGCTTCCGCCGGGAAGACCACAGAAGGACTGTGACCGTCCCGGCGGGTCCACCACTGTGCGCATGGACCGGTTGCTCGAGGAGGTCGAGGTCATCGAGGGAAGTGGGGACCCCGCCAGGACCGAGGTCACCTCCATCGAGTTCGACAGCCGACACGTCAGTCCGGGGGCGTTGTTCTGCTGTCTTCCGGGTCGTGAGGGGGACGGTCACGATCACGCCGCCGAAGCCGTGGCCCGCGGCGCCGCGGCCCTCCTCGTCGAGCGTCGCCTCGCCCTCGATGTGACCCAGGCCGTGGTGGCCCCGGGCACCGCCCGTCGGTCCATGGCCCGAGTGGCGTGCGCGTTCTTCGGCCAGCCGGCCCGGTCGCTGCTCACCGTGGGGGTCACCGGGACCAACGGCAAGACGACGGTCACCCACCTGCTCGCCTCGATCTTCGAGGCCCACCGGTGGCCGACCACGGTCATCGGCACCCTCGACGGCGCCCGGACCACGCCCGAGTCACCGGTGTTGCAACGCCTCCTGGCCGAAGCGCGCGACCGCGCCCGTCGCGCCGTGGCGATGGAGGTGTCCTCGCACGCCCTTGCTCAGGCGCGCGTGGACGGCATCCGCTTCGACGCGGCGGTCTTCACCAATCTGTCCCACGACCATCTCGACTACCACGGGACCGCCGACGCCTACTTCGCCGCCAAGGCGTCTCTCTTCACCCCCGAGCGGGCGGCGATGGCCGTGGTCAACGTGGATGATCCCCGGGGCCGGTGGCTCCTCGAGGCGGCACGCGTCCCCACGGTGGGGTTCACGATGGCCGAGGCCGGCGACGTGAGGAGCACTCCCCGCCACACCTCCTTCACCTGGCGGGGGCGCCGTGTCGAAATGGCGCTGGCAGGTTCGTTCCACGTGGCCAACGCCCTGGCCGCCGCCACCACGGCGGCCGCGCTGGGGGTGCCCGAGGACATGGTCCAGGCGGGACTGCAGCGCGCCGCGCCCGTGCCCGGGCGCTTCGAGGTGGTCGAGACCGGGGCACCGTTCACCGTCGTCGTCGACTACGCCCACACCCCCGACGGGCTCCGGGTCCTGCTCGACAGCGCCCGTGTCCTGGCCGGCGGGCACCGGGTCCTGTGCGCGTTCGGATGCGGGGGCGACCGCGACCGCGAGAAGCGCCCCCTCATGGGGGCCATCGCGGCAGGCGGCGCGGACGTCGTTGTCGTGACGTCGGACAATTCGCGCCACGAGGACCCCGACGCCATCATCGCCCAGGTCCTGGCGGGCGTTCCCGACGGGTCGACGGTCATGGCCCGGCCCGAGCGCGCCGACGCCATCGAGTTGGTCATCGGACTGGCTCGCCCCGGCGACGTGGTGGTGGTGGCGGGCAAGGGGCACGAGACCGAGATCGAGATCGGCGCCGAGCGGCGGCCTTTCGACGACCGCCAGGTGGCGGCGGCGGCAGTTTCCCGGCTGTCGGGGAAGGCGGGGGCCGGCGCCGGGGACCCACCGTGATCAGCCTCATGACGTCGGGCGGCATCGCCTTGTGGGTCGCCGCCCTTGGCACACCCCTCCTCATCCGGTGGCTGGCCCGCAAGCGGATCGGCCAGCAGATCCGCGAAGACGGGCCCTTCATGCACCTGGCCAAGGCGGGGACCCCCACCATGGGGGGAGTGGCCTTGGTGGCTGCCTCTGTCGTGGGGTATCTGATGGGGCACGCCGGCACCCACGTCGCCTTCAGCCGGCCCGGTGTGCTCGTGGCTCTGGTGACGGTGTGCGCGGCCGCGGTGGGATTCCTCGACGACTGGATCAAGGTCCGCCACCGCCGCAGCCTGGGGCTCAACAAGCGGGCCAAGCTCGCCTCCCAGGTGGTGATCGCGGTCGGGTTCGCCCTCCTCGCCGAGCACTGGGCCGGCGTGAACACCCATCTGTCGTTCACCCGCTGGAACTCCTTCGGGGTGGACCTCGGACAGGTGGGGTGGATCGTGTGGGCCGTCGTCATCATCGTGGGAACGGCCAACGCGGTGAACCTCACCGACGGGCTCGACGGGCTCGCCTCGGGATCGGCCACCTTCTGCTTCGCCTGCCTGGCCGTGATCGGGTACTGGCAGTTCCGGCACTACTCGCTGTACCACGTGTCCTCGGCCCTGGACCTGGCCCTGGCCTCGGTGGCGTTGGCGGGCGCGTGCCTGGGCTTCTTGTGGTGGAACGCGGCGCCCGCCCGGATCTTCATGGGCGACACCGGATCGCTCGCCATCGGCTCGGGCCTCGCCGCGCTGTGCCTGCAGATGAACCTTCAGGTGCTCCTGCCCGTCATCGGCGGCCTGTTCGTGATCGAGACGCTGTCGGTGGTGACCCAGGTCGTGAGCTTCCGGGTCTTCGGGCGACGCGTGTTCCGAATGGCACCGATCCACCACCATTTCGAGCTGGTCGGATGGCCCGAGACGACGGTGATCGTGCGGTTCTGGATCCTCGGCGGCTTGTTCGCCGCCCTTGGGCTCGGTGTGTTCTACGCCGATTTCCTGTCGGTCACCGGTCTGCACTGAGCGAACGATGGCTTCCAATCGCATCCTGGTCTACGGGTTGGGCGTGAGCGGGCGCGCCACCGCGGCCACGCTGCTGTCGGAGGGAGTCGACGTGGTCGCCGCCGACGACGACGGGGGGGAGGGGCCACGGGCCAGCGCGGCGGGCCTGGGCATCGACCTGGTGACGTCCCCCGACCGCGAGACGCTGAGGGCGCTGGCGCGGACGGTCGACGAGATCGTCGTGACCCCGGGGGTGCCCGCCTGTCACCGCGTGTTCTCGTTGGACACCGGTGTCCCCGTCGTGGGTGAGGTCGAGCTGGCGTGGCGCCGGGCGCGCGCCCAGATCGTGGCCGTCACCGGCACCAACGGCAAGACGACGGTCACCACACTGGTGCACGCCATGCTCGAGGCGTCGGGGGTGAAGGCGGTCGCCGCCGGCAACATCGGCCTGCCCTTGCTCGAGGCCGTGGCCGGCGACGCCCACGTGGTGGTGGCCGAGGTGTCGTCGTTCCAGCTGGCGCTCACGACGTCCTTCCACCCGGTGGTGGGGGCGTGGGTGAATTTCTCGCCCGACCACCAGGACTGGCACGCCTCGGTCGACGACTATCGCGACGCCAAGACGAGGCTGTGGGCCAACAGCGGCCCCGGGGTCGTGGCGGTGGCGAACCTCGAGGACCCGGTGGTCATGGCGGCCTCGGCCGTGCCCAGGGCCCACGGCGCCCACGTGCGCACCTTCGGCCTGCACGGGGCCGACTACACCGTGCGC
>JARLGQ010000295.1 GCA_031292675.1 Acidimicrobiales bacterium | reverse complement strand
GCGCGTGCACGATCGCACGGCCCACCCCGCGCCCCCCGCCGGTGACAGCGGCCACCCTTCCTTGCAGTCGACGCTCAGGGGTCATCCGGTCAGTGAAGCACAGCCCGTTCGTCGCCACCCGAGAGTCGACGGCCCGCGGCAACACACAATTACTTGGCGCCTACTTGGCGCCCCCGGCAGGACTCGAACCTGCGACGCACGGTTTAGGAAACCGACGCTCTATCCTCTGAGCTACGGGGGCAACTCCTGGCAAATACTACTTTTCAAATCCCCGCTCTTCAGGTGCCGGGCGAGGCGGCTGCCTCCGGCTGACCCCTCTTGCTCAGAACGGCGTTCTAGTGAAAGAAGACACTGGGCGACAAGTGATATCCGCGATTGCTCCGTGGCCGACAATTTCGACAGGAATGATGACCCGGGCGCCAGCACAAAACGTCATTGCTGCACCGGTTTCACCGACGTTCGTGACACGCAGACCGTTTCCGAACCGAACCCCGTCCTTACGGCGTCGGCTGCAAGACGCTCCCGCTCCAGCCGCTCGTCCCGAGCTTTCCACCATGCTGCGATCCGCTGGCGTTCGTGTTCGACCTGGCTCATGATGTGGCCTCGGCTTCAGCCTCTGCAAGGCGATGAGGCTGCTCTGCCTTCCGCTTGGCCTCATGTGCATCAGCATCGAGCGTGGGTCCTTCTTGAGAGGACAGGGCGACAAAAACGGCGACCCCGCTCTCGGTAGCTGGCCGTATTCACATCCCACCGAGAGCCCCTGCCAAGGGAACAGGGTAAGGACTCCGCTTGGTCGGGTCGCCTATCCCAACTCTGACACGCCCGTCATGCCGCTGTCAGGGTCCAAAGTCCCAAATGGGTCGACGTCGGAGCTTGGATCGGGCCGGAATCTTGAACGAGAAGATCGACTGCCGGATCCCGACAGGAATCTTCCCCCCATCTTCGTCCCATTTAGGGGACACGGACACCTGCCATCGTGGCAGCAGAAGGCGGTCCCTGTTGAAGACAACCGGTCAATAACAAACGGGGTCGGTACCTCATGCGTCCCGCTCGGTCTCACTGCCCGTCGAAAACGCCAATCATGAAGAGTGATCTTCATGCTCTGGTCATGATCCGACATGCACTATGTCCATGGAAGGGAGAGGTCTTAACCGACCTGCTCTTTGGCTGTTGCAGGAGGCGAAGAGTTCTGTGGCCAATCAGGTGCTCGAACGCAATGCAGATCGTCACACCTCCGTGGCGACCGACTACCCGCCATTCACTGCTTACAATGCGTGGTCGGAGCGGGAGCGCCGGTGGGTGACGATGACGTTCATTGAGTACCAGGCGTGGCTTACCCGTCCCGATCTCGATCCCACCAATTTCGCCTCCGGTGAGGTGGCGTCGTAGTACACGTGGCCGCGTTCTGGCGTTTGTCAACACGCCCGAGACGCCCTTACAGCTCCCGCTCATCGATTACCGCCCGGTGGAACGCTTGAATCTGCCGGCCCGCTTCGACTACAACCGGGGACATATTTGCTGATGCAAGGTGGTCAAGGTGACCCCCACTCACAACAACGGCGAGATCGATGAGGGCGTCCTCAAGTCGGGTGAGCCGGTCGTACACGTCCATAGAGTTCTCCGTTCTGCGGCGTCACTGCGTGACGCCTACGCGTTCTCGATGCCCACATTGCCTTGCGTGCGCCAGAATCGAAAATGGTGTCATGCTCTCGCAACAGGGTGGTGAAGTCCAACGGTACAAATCCTAAGCTCTCATGCCAAAGACGTCGCAGTGCGAGAGTAGTCACACTGCCCGTCTAATGTTGCCCAGACCTCAGGCGAATCGGTACAGCTGCGACCGGGTCGTGCTCATGGAGCCACCTCTTCCTTGGTTGCCCGGTCGTTGAGGATCACGCCCTCAATGATGGCTCGAAGTTCCTCGGAGTCCTCGGTTGACTCCATGGCCGCCAGGTCGGCCCGTGAAACGCCGACGCACCCCATGCCTTTGTCCTCGTGGGTTGCTCGCCAGGCCATCCACGCCTCCCCGTCGGGATCTTGGTCGTCTTCCTCGACGGCGTTGATGAGGGCGACAAGCTCAATCTCTCCGTCGGTGTTCACGTCGTATTCGATGAAGAGCACGGCCCGTCCTTCCCGATGCGGGGATTCATCCCCGATTTAGGCAACGCTGGGCGCCACTGTATGGCAGAGAACGTCTTCGTGTCGGGGGGCCAACTGTCGTCATGGGGTGCCAGGTGGCCATGGGGTGCCAGGTGGCCATGGGGTGCCAGGTGGCCATGGGGTGCCGGGTGGCCATCGGCCACCGGTGGAGTACGACTGCGAGATCCGCTGCTTCCTTCTGACCCCGACGGCACCTGCTGGAAATCGGCCAGACGAAGACGTAGTCGAGGGCAACGAGCGTCCTCCTGCCAGTGGATTGGAGCCTTCACCTTGTCAGTGAGGATGAGACTTCAGTCTGAGCGACGAGGCGGGTGAAGACCGTTTGGAAATGCCTGTCGGCACCAGTTCTGCCATCATGACGAGCCGTGGCCCAGCCCAAACAACACCGGACCAAGGTGCGCCGCCGTCGAGATTTGTGGGTCGTGTCCTGTTCGTGTGACTGGTCCGAGGAGGCGATATCAGAGTTCAGCGCCTTGATGGCACTACGCCGTCATCAGGAACTACGCACGCAGCCGGTTCGCCAACCCAGCTGACGGCGCGAGGGGTTGATGATTTGCCAACCCCTCATCCAACTGAGTTTCTTCATGGCGACCGCCGAGGCGGGCAATGCAATGATGTGCAGATGACATCGCTCGAAGTGTGTCCCACAGCTGGTTCGCTCGGTGCCGTGGTGACCGGTATCGACCTCGTCACGGTGAAGGCAGAGGAGCAGCTTGACGAGCTGCGCAAGGCGTTGGCCGATCACCTCGTGGTGTTCCTTCCTGACCAGCACATGGACCTTGACGACCTGGAACGGATCACCGACCTGCTCGGCGGCAGGGATACCACCCCCTTCGTGACACCGCTCCAGGACCGTCCCTACGTCATCCGGGTCATCAAGGAGCCGGAAGATCAGCTCAACTTCGCCAATGCCTGGCACAGCGACCTGAGCTATCTATCTGAACCCCCCGCATACACATTGCTCCACGCAGCAGAGGTCCCGGAGTTCGGAGGCGACACGCTCTGGTCCAATCAGTACCTGGCCTACGAGACCCTGTCCCGGGGGCTGAAGGAAACCCTTGTCGGACTTCGGGCCGTGCACTCAGCTGGCATGGCCTACGGGACCGGGGGGTTTCTCGACCAGGTGAAGGACCTCACGTCTATGGCCATCGCTCCCTCACCTGACGCTTATGAAGAATGCACCCATCCCTGTGTCATTGAACATCCTGTGACCAAAGGAGCGGCGCTGTATGTGAACCCCGTGTACACCACCAGATTCGAGGGCTGGAGCCCGACTGAGTCGCAAGCGCTGTTGGGCCATATCTACCGTCATGCCACGAATGAGAACCTCACGTGCCGACTCCGTTGGGCTCGGCACACCCTTGCGATTTGGGACAACCGGTGCACTTTGCACAACGCTCTCAACGACTATTCGGGTGTACGCCGGGAAATGTTTCGCACGAGCGTGAAGGGCTCGACTCCCGGGGCCTGGGCTGCAGCCGCAGGCCATACGGAGCGAAAGGCGTAGAGAAACAGTCCCGGTTTCCGCCGGAGCCGAACTTCTGCGTGAAGAAACGCCCGCCATGGGGTGGCTCGGTAATGCGTTGTATCCTGTAGCCATGCCCCTTGATCATGCCGGACTTGAGGTGCTCGACACCGAGCAGTGTCTAGCTTTGCTCGCCAGAATCGAGTTGGGGCGAGTAGCCGTTTGCACGGCTGGGTTTCCGGCTATCTTCCCGGTCAACTTCCGACTGCTCGACGGTTCGGTCGTCTTCCGTACCGGTGAAGGCACGAAGCTCAATTCGGCGATTTGGAATGCAGGAATTGCTTTTGAAGCCGACGCCGTTAACTCCATCTTTGAAATCGGATGGAGCGTCATGATCGTCGGGAGAGCCGCAGAGGTGGTCGACCCCACCAAGATCGCCGAGACTGTGCACATGGGGCTTCGCCCGTGGGCTCCGGGTTCTCGGTCGCACGTCATCAGAATCATGGCAGATTCCATTTCTGGGCGACGCATCGTCGGAAAGGGCGAGACCCACACCGGCTGACTCGATCCAAGACATTTCCACTCGGACACGGTGTGCTCGCTGGGTAATTGGCCTCGACAAGCCACGCGCGATGGGATCGCAGTCCGTGCCTAAGCAATTGTCGGATGAACTGATCGACTCCAGCTCGGACCAGACGTCCGCAGGCACTCAGACGCCCGGGAACACGGCGCGAAGATCGTCGAGGGTCATGGGGGACGCGTCGAGACGAAGCGAAGCGGCGTGGCCGGCGTCGAGACGCCCGTAGACGAGACGGAGCAGTTCCTCGGCCGAGAGGCTCAACACGCCGTCGTGCGGTCGCTCGGTCCACGGTTCGAGGCGCACCCCGTCCGTGACGAGGGCGAAGCTGCGCTCGGGCTCGGTGGTCTGCACCCGCAACGTCGTCGGCCTTTCGGTGGCCTTTCCGACAAGTCCCGCCATGGCCGGCAGGCGGTCGATGAGCAACTCCACCGCGTCGTGGGCCACCGTGGCTGAGGGATCGAGGACCACCGCGATGTCCCACGTGTGGATGGCATGTTCGGGGAGTCGCAGCAGCAGAAACCCCGCAGCGTCAAGCTCCATGCCGAACGCGGACAGATGCAAGGCGTCCAATTGGGTGGCGTCGAGCGCTTCGAGACGGCGGACGAAACCCTCGTTGGCGGCGATGCTGTCGGCCGCCAGCTCCTCCGGACTGCGCTCGTTCCAGGCGTCCCAGATGGGTGGGAACAGGTCCGGTCCCGGCGCGTCACCCCCCGAGAGCCCGGCGTCGAGAAGGAGGCCGAAGATCTCGGCTTGGCTCCCCAGATGCGAGAGCACCTGGGCGATGCTCCAGTCGGCGGCATACGAGGAACGACGTAGGCCATGACCGTCGAGCCCGGTCACCAGCGCAGACACATGATCCTGCGATCGTCGGAGAGCGGTGATCGTTCGCGAGGCGACAGACACGGGTTCCTCCTTCAACGAAGACCAATCGGGCAATCCGAAGACCAATGGGGCACCGTCTCCATGGCTGGCGCTGGGCTCAGGAGGCTTTGTGGAGCGACGCGGCCGCGGCACGAATTCTGAAGCTGGCGGGAGGTAGCTCGCCCTCGGCGCGTCCTCGTGCCAACAGCGCCGCCCACCAGGCCAGGTCGTCGAGCATGACCGTCATGGCGATGTCGGTCATAGGGTCCAGGGGGCCACCCCCCTCGTCGAAGGCCGATTCGACCTTGGGGATGAGGACGGTGTTTCGAAGAGGCACCAATTCCGATTCGATGGCGATGTCCATCAGGTGCTCGACCGCCCGGGCGCCGGCCGCGATGCCGATGCTGTACCCGACCGACGCCAGGGGCTTGTTGCGCAAGGCGAAGCTCACGAACACGTTGTCGAGCGCGTTCTTCAGGACGCCGGGGATGGAGTGCAGGTACTCGGGTGTGATCACCAACAGGGCGTCGGTCCCCTTGAGCTTCCGGTTCCATCGGCGCACGACGGGACTCGAATACGTCGGGTCGGCGAAATCGCCGATCGTGCCGATGTGCTCCTGGAACATGGGCAGGGCCCACTCCCGTAGGTCGAGGACCTCGACGTCGAATGCCCCGTGGGAGCGGGCGCGCTCGACGACCCAGGGGGCGACACGGTCCGCAGCCCTTGTCGGCCTCGTACTCCCGATGACGATCGTGAGCTTCAGCATGGGAACTCCTGGGCCGCAGGCGACGGCAAGCGCCGTGACGACTTTGCTTGCGTCATCGACTATTTATGTCCTCAAGTATCGTGGCAACACTTGAGGAAGTCAAGCACTTCCTGCGAGACTCGGGCTGTGCCCGAAGCCGACGCCAGCCAGGGACTCCGACAGGTCGTCGACGGGCTGCTCGAACTGACTAGGCGGACCCACGAGGTGATGTCCTCGGTGGCGGTTCGCCACGACCTGACCGCACCCCAGGTGGGTTTGCTGCGTCTCCTGGACGAGCCGATCTCGATGCGGGCTTTCGCCGAGGAGCTCGCCTGCGACCCGTCCAACGTGACGGGTCTGGTCGACAGGGTCGAGCGTCTGGGACTCGTCGAGCGAGTTCCCGATCCCGACGATCGACGCATCCGGATGCTCACACTGACGTCCAAGGGTCGGCGTCTGCGTGAGGAGGTCAATCGCGAAGTGGCTCGGGAGCTCACCTCTGCGCTGCGGCTGAAACCCGAGGACCACGATCAGGTCCTTCGCCTGACCGCCAACCTCAGATCGGCCGGTGATCCGCGACCGGGCCGACACGCGGCAAGCTGAGCGGCCTCGGCTGCGTCGGGAGCGCACATGGGTCCTGGGACCTACCTCGTCCCGGGAGGCGCCGGTCCGCACCCCGAACAACGAGGCGTGACGTGCAGCGTTGCCGAAGTATTGAGAATCCCTTGGATGGGAGTTGATCGTCCCCCTGCACTCTGACCCGTCGCGTGAATTGCTCGCGGCCGGAATCGGGGGGGATCAGTGCGGGGTCGGTCTGAGAGGCGTGTCGACAGTGAGCCCACCTCGGTGGCCGCGCCGGAGGTCGACCAGGCCGCGGATGAGGTCTGGTTCGTCGAGGACGACATCTTCATCAAGGCGAAGTCGAACCGCCGGGACCGCCTGCCGGTGTCGCTCCGCCAGGGTCGCCACGTGGCCAAGAGCACGCGCCGGGAACGCCGGCGCTCGAGCGTTCGGTCACAGGTGCCGCAGCGGATGCACCTCGTCGACGGCGACCACCTCGACGGCCTCCACGACGGCCACGGCGGCGACCACCAGGACCATGACCACCACGACCACGCAGAGACGACGCGCATCGCGCTGCGGCTCAGCTTCGAGGACTTCTCCGGCGCACACGACGCGTCCGAGGCCCGGGAGTCCGTGGCCGGCTGAAATCGGCCCCCGCGAGCGCATGCGCGCTCAGGAGCGCTCGAACTCCCACCACTGAAGCTCGCACAGCATCGGCAGCAGGTAGCCGACGTAGATGGAGTGGATCTTGATCGGCCCCCGGTCGTCGACGGCGAGGTCGATGAGGTCCACACGCGGGTCTTGCCGGCGGAACTCCACGGCACGGTCACGCGCCGCCTCCAGCTCGTCGAGGGCCCCCACCGCGAAGCCGAAATGATCCATGCGGGGGCAGCGCATGGGGTCGTCCTCGGCGATGAGGAAGATGAACTGGTCCCAGTGCACGCACGACAGGATCAGGCGCTTGCGGTCGAGGGTCATCATCGGCATCTCGTCGAAACCGAGCACCTGCCCCCAGAACCGGCAGATGTCGGCCCGGTTGGTCTCGTCGAGGAGGTCCGAGGGCACGCTGAACGCCACGTGGTTGAAGCGGGGGTTGCCCGAGGGGTAGTAGGGATGTGCCATCAATCGCCCTCCACTCGGCGCCCGGGCGCAGCGCCCGGGATCACCATGACCTTTCCGGCAATTCGACCCTCGGCGAGGCTCAGCATGGCCTCACCCAGACCCTCGAGCGAGACGTCGTCGGGATCGATGAGCACCTCGACGGGCAGGCGGCCCGATGCCAGCAGCTCCAGGGCGCGCTCGAACCCGTCCGCGTCGTACACGAAGGAGCCGGTGACCGTCAGTTCGTTGAGGATCAGGCGGTTGGGGTCGAAGCTCGGCGCCTCCATGCCCGCGCCCACCAGCACCAGGTGCCCACCCCGCCGGAGCTGGTTGAAGCCGGCCTCCATGGCCGCCTTCTTGCCCGAGCACTCGAACACCACGTCGACGGCGCGCGGGGACAGTCGTTCGGGATGCCACGGGGGGAACGTCTCGAGCTGGCTCGGGTCGAGCACCTCGGCTGCGCCCAGGTCGGCGGCGAGTTGCCGGCGGCGCTCGCCCGGCTCCACCACCACGACCGGACCCAGGTCCTTGGCCACGAGCGCGGCGATGGTGAGCGCACCGATGGGCCCGGCCCCGAAGACCATGGCGGCGTCACCGGGGACGATGCCGGACCGGGTGATGCCGTGCAGCGCCACGGCGAGGGGCTCGGCCAGGGCCGCCACGCGGGGGCTCATCCCCTCGGGCAGGCGCAGCAGCGAGCGGGCGCCGGTGAGCACGTAGCGGGCGAAGGCCCCGCCGGTGTCGCCGTCGACCGGGGCGGAGCGGCGCTCGCACTGCGACGGTTTGCCCTCGCGACAACGGCGGCACTCCCCGCAGCGCGGGGAGGGCCCGCACACCACGACGTCGCCGGGCACCCACGTCGTCACGTCGTCGCCCACGGCGGCCACGGTTCCGGTGAACTCATGACCCCCGACGCTCCCGGGCTTGCCCCACCCTTCGATCATGATGTGGAGGTCCGACCCGCAGATCCCGCAGTAGGCCACCTCGACGAGGACCTGGTCGGGGCCGGGCCGGGGCACGGGCCGCTCCTCGACGCCGATGTCGCCGGGACGGCGGTACACCGCCGACGGCATCACCGGAGGGAGCCCGCCCGAAGCGCCTGCGCCGGCTGAGGTGGAGCTCGCCACGAGGACCTCAGCCGACCGCTTCGGGCACGAGGTCGCGCTCGAGCGGTGGAGGCGGCAACGGAGGCGCAGCCGGCGGCCGGTAGCCCTGGCGCCGGCGCGAGTAGAAATCCTTGCGACGCACGAGGGCGGCGAAGGCCGCCCCGACGGCCACCGTGACGGCCCCCACCCACACGACCTCGTCGATCCCGTTGACGAAGGCGTGATGCGCAGCGGCGACGACGGTGGGCTGTCCTCCTGACGCCCGGGCGGCCGCGGCGGTCCCTCCGGCCGCCACGGCACGGGCGAGCCCCGGGGCCAGGTGGGCGCCGACGAGCCCGTGGAGGGTGGACTGGAGGCGGTGCTGGAACACGGCGCCGAGCGCGGCGACGCCGGTGGCCACGCCGCCGATGCGGAAGGTGTTGCTGATGCCCGACGCCATGCCGGCGCGTTGCGGAGGCACCACGCCGAGGGCGATCTTGGCGATGGCGGGGTTGGCGAGCCCGACGCCCACCCCGCTCACGAGGAGCCCGGGGAGCAACGCCCTCCAGCTCGAGCCGACGGTGAGGCCGGTGAAGAGCCAGATGCCCACCGCCGAGGTGGCCAGGCCCACGCACAGGGCGAGACCGGCGGGGACCCGCTCGGTCACCGGGCGCGACAACAGGGGCACCAGGAACGACAGCGTCGTCAGCGGAAGCAGGCGCTCACCACCTTGCAGCGGGGACAGCCCCAGGTCGTTCTGGAGGTAGAGGGTGAGGTACGGCAGGAGAGCGAACATCCCCGCGCCGATGCAAAAGGTCGCCACCGACACACCCGTGAACGAAGGCTTGCGGAACAGCGACAGGTCGAACATGGGCCGCTTCTGGAGCAGCTCGACGATCACGAACAGCACCAGAAGCAGCACGGCCGCGCTCAGGGTCACCACGACCTTCCGGCTCGACCACCCGTCGTCGTTGCCCCGGGTGAGGCCGAGGACGAGCAGGAACAGGCCACCCGAAAAGGTCAGGAGGCCGTTCCAGTCGAGACGTCCGGCGTTCGGGTCCGCCACGTTGACCATGCGCATGCTCACCAGGAGCGTCAGGACCCCGACGGGGACGTTCACGTAGAAGATCCACTGCCACCCGAAGGCGCTCGTGAGGGCGCCGCCCACGAGAGGACCGATGGCCACGGCGCCGCCGACGGTGGCCCCCCACACGGCGATGGCCGAGGAGCGCGCCTTGCCCTGGAAGTCCTGGCCGATGAGCGCCAGCGAGGTGGCGAACATCGCCGCCCCCCCGACACCCTGCACCGCACGGGACGCGATCAGCTCGGCCGGGGTGTGCGACAACCCGCATGCCGCCGAGGCCAGGGTGAACACGGCCAGGCCGAAGACGAAGATGCGCTTGCGTCCGAACTTGTCGGCCAGCGCCCCCTGGGTGAGGATCAGCGCCGCCAAGCTCAGGGCGTAGGCCGAGATGACCCACTGGAGGTCGCTGAAGGTCGCATGCAGCGACCGCTGCATGGTGGGCAGGGCCACCTGCACGATGGTGATGTCCACGAGGAGCATGAACGTCGCCCCGCACACGGCCAAGAGGGTCCACCAGTGGCGCTCGGTGCCGCCCTCCCGGCCCTGCCCGGAGCTGCCGGGCGATCCCTTCGGGGCCACCTAACCTCCTCCCGCCTGCGGGCTCGCCCTCCCGTGGCGCCTGATTGCGACTCGGACGGAAAGTCTCCATCGTGGTGCGCCCGGTGTCCAGGACCAGGACGCCGACACGCCCGGGGCAGGGTCCGGGGCTGCCTGGCCCGGCATGCCCCTCGGTAGCCTTTCCACGGTGAGCAGCGTGTGGACGTCGAGGCGTGCGGTCTCGCTCCACGTCGCCCTGATCGTCTTCGTCCCCGGCTGTGTGGCCCTGACGTGGTGGCAGGCGTCGCGGGCCCTGGGGGGCAACACCTTGAGCTGGGTGTACACCTTCGAGTGGCCGATCTTCGCCGGCTACGCGCTGTACATGTGGTGGAAGCTCGTCCACGACGAGCCCGTGCCCGAAGGGCCCCTCTCGGAGGAGCCCCTGCCCCGAGAGCCCGTTCGGAGAGAGCCCGCCCACCACGGCCCCGACCGGACGGTCCTCGCCGCCGGCTCGGGCGAAGCGGGCAACTCGTGCGAAGCGGACGAAGCGGACGAAGCGGGCGAAGCGGGCGAGGAGGACGAGGAGGAGGACGACGAGCTCGCCGCGTACAACCGATACCTGGCCGAGCTCAACGCCAGCGGCAGGCCCAAGCGGTGGTGACCGGACGCGTGCGGTGCGCGCTGGCGGGGCACGCCTCGAAGTCGCACAAAATTCACATGCAGGGTCTTGCGCTGTGACGCCGCTTCGACATCTATTAGGGGCATGGAGTTCGAGGGGGGCGACACGGGTCGACGGATCGGGCCCCGGCACCACGCCGCAGGAGCCCGGCGATGAGCACGCGGGGCCGCAGATGAGCCAGCGGCGTCCGCCCCGTCCCGACGTGGAGGTGCGCACGAGCCCGCGCCGGCGCAAGACCGCCAGTGGCTTCTGGCAGGACGGCCGCGTGGTCATCCTCGTCCCCGCCCGGCTGAGCAAGGCCGACCGGGTCGAGCTGGTCGAGGGGCTCGTCCAGCGCGTGCTGGCCCAGCGCCCCCACGTCACCACGTCGGACGAGGACCTCGAGGAGCGGGCCGCCTCCCTGGCCGACGAGTACCTGGGCGGCGTGCGGGCCCGGTCGATCCGCTGGGTGGGCAACCAGCAGCGGCGCTGGGGCTCGTGCACGTCCCGGACCGGCGAGATCCGCATCTCCGAGCGCCTCCGCTTCGTGCCCGGTTGGGTCCTCGACGCCGTCCTCGTGCACGAGCTCGCCCATCTGATCGAGCCGACGCACTCGCCGCGCTTTCGCCGGCTGGCCGCCCGCTTCCCCAGGACGGCGGAGGCCGACACCTTCCTGGCCGGCTACACCCTCGGGCTCGAGACCTCGGACGAGATCTCGGCCTGACCGGGCCGGGCCCGGTCCGGGCCAGGTCCGGCCCTCAGGCGCGCCGGTCGAGCACGGCCGTGGCCACCAGCTCCTCGAGGTAGCGGGTGTCCCACCACGACACCTGCAGCGCCTTGGCCCGGCGGAAGTACAGCTGGATGTCGAAGTCGACGGTGAACCCGATGCCCCCGAAGACCTGCTGGGCCATGGCCGTCACGTCACGGTAGGTGCGGCACGCGAAGAGCTTCGCCATCGGGGCCAGCGTGTCGACCGGCCGCCCGCCGGCGCGGGCCCAGGCGGCTTCGTGGACGAGGGTGGTGCCCCCGTCCACCGCGGTGACCGCGTCGGCGAGGTAGTGGGCGATGGCCTGGAAGGCACCGAGAGGCTTGTCGAACTGTTCGCGGTCCTTGGCGTACTGCACGGTGATGTCGAGAGCCTGCTGAGCACCCCCCATGGCCTGGGCACCGAGGAGGATGCAGCCGTCGTGCATCACCTCGTCCCAGGTTCCCCAGCCCGAGCCCGGCGCGCCGATGCGATCGTCGGCGGCGACCGCCACGCCGTCGAAGGTCACCCGGAACTGCGTGTCGGAGGCCACCGTGAGCTGCTGGTCGAGGGTCACACCCCGGGCACCGGGGTCGACGAGGAAGAGGTCGACGTCGGCCGGCCCGTCGCCCGTGCGGGCCAGCACCACCAACGCGGCCGCCGACGAGGCGAAGGGGACGTGCCGCTTGGTCCCGCTGAGGCGCAGTCCGCCGCCGTCGGGCTCGGCCCGCATCCGGACACCGCTCGGCCCGCAGCTGTTCTCGGGCTCGAACCATGCCGGGCTGAGCACGGCGTCGCCGGCCGCGACCGGTGCCAGCCACCGCGCCTGTTGCTCGGCCGAGCCCGCCCGGGCCAATGCGCCGCCACAGAGCACCGTGCTCGGGAAGTGGGGGGTGGGCGCCAGGGCCCGACCGAGCTCCTCGTAGAGCACGACGCCCTCGAGCGCCGTCATCCCCGACCCGCCGTGCTCCTCGGGGAGCAGGAGCCCGATGAGGTCGAGCTCGGCCATCTGCTTCCACAAGTCGGTGGAGTAGCCCACCGGGTCGTCCTCGAGGGCGCGCACCACCGACAGGGGGCTGTGCGTGGCGCACACCTTGCGCACCGTCTCGCGCAGCATCTCCTGCTCCGGACTGAATTCGAGGTCCAGCACGTCCAGCTCCTCTCAGGGCTTCCAGCGGTCTCCGCGGCGATGCCAGGGGTTGTCGTCGTCGTCCACGGGCAACGCCACGCGGGCGTTGCACGTGCTCTTCACGTCCCCGTCGACGGACAAGGTGATGTCGAGGCCGACCCACCCACACCCCGTGTCGTCGAGGTTGAGCTCGGACACCACCCCGTCGAGCACCATCGTGTCGCCGGGGAACACCGAGTCGCGCATGCGGAAGACGACCCGGCCCAGCCGTCCGTGGGGGCCGGTCCAGTCCGTGATGAAGCGCTCGAACCACGCCGCCTGGTTGGGGGTGTTGAGGAAGATGTCGCGCGTCCCGTTGCGCTCCAGCGCGAAGTCCTTGTCGTGGTGCATGGGGCGCCAGTCGCGCGTGGCCAGGGCGCCCAGCACCACCGTCGTGGCCGTCACGTCGTGGTGCAGCGACGGCAACAAGTCACCCTCGGCGACGTCGCCGAACACGAGCACGGGGGCGAGCGGGCTCACGACGCGTCCCCGCCGGCGCCCCCACCCGTGCCCGTGTGGCGCCGGTAGCCGAACCCGGTGTAGCTCTCGACCCCCACGGTCCGGCCCTGTTGGTTCGTGTACTCCACGTCGATCACCCAGAAGCGGCCGGTCCCGAGCTTGGTCGTCTTCTCGTCGCTCACCGAGCGGAGGATCTGGCGAGTGGTCAGCAGGTCGCCGGGGCGCACGGGCTCGTGGAACACCATGGTGTTGTCCGTCATCACCGCTTCGGGAAGCCCGAGGCGCTCCTTGAGGTCGAAGTGGACCTTGAGCGGGAGGTGCGGCTCGGTGCGACCCGGCGCCCAGTGGTGGGGCCGGAACCACACCGACAGCATCGTCGGCGGGGCGATGGGCCCGTCGGTGATCTCCTGGGCCACAGGGTCGTCCCAGAACAGGGGGTTGCCGTTCTCCACCGACGCGCACATGGTCCAGACGTAGCTGCGCTCGACGGGGAACTCGGCGGTCTCCTCGTACTGGGGCACGCCGATCAGGGCGCGGACGTCGTCGGAGACAGAGGTCATGCGATCACCTTCCGGGCCCGCAGCTCGGCCAGGCGCGGCGCGGGGATGCCCGCCGCGGCCAGCAGCTCGTCGGTGTCGGTGACGCCGTCGTCGGGCACGCACACCGGCTCGGGCGCCGGCGGCATGCCCGCCAGCACCGGCCCCACCTGACGGAACGTCCCGCGACTGGGGTGCTTGGCCTCGACCACGGCGCCACGCCACGCGTACTGCGGGTCGGCGGCGATCTCGGACACGGCCTGGACCGGTGCGACACAGGTGTCAGCGCCCGACAGCTCGGCCACCCATTCGTCGCGGTCGCGCCGGCCGAGGGCGGCCGCCAGGTCGCGCCGCAATGCCTCCTGCGCGTCGTCGTCGTACTGGTGCTCGATCCACTGCGCACACCCCAGGGCCCGGCACAGGTTGGCGAAGAACTTGCCCTCGATGGCCGCCACCGCCAACCACTTGCCGTCCGCGGCGCGATAGGTGTCGTAACAGGCGTAGCGCCCGGTGAGCACGTCGTGTCCGGGCCCGGGCTCGGTCCCGGTGGCGAGGTGCTCGTCGGCGCCCAGGGACATGAGCCACAGGACCCCGTCGGCCACCGACACGTCGAGGAAGGTGCCCTCGCCGGTGCTGGCTCGGCCCGCCAGCGCGGCGCAGATGGCCAGCGCGGCGTGCATGCCGCCCCCGGCGGCGTCGGCGATGGTGGCCCCGGGGACCGGGGGCCCGCCATCGGCGCGGGGACCGGTCGCCGCCAGGTACCCGCCCACGGCCAGGTAGTCGAGGTCGTGCCCCGCCCATCCGGCACGGGGGCCGTCCTGTCCGAAGCCGCTCGTGGAGCAGTACACGATGGCGCCGTTCACGGCGCGCACGGCTTCGTAGCCGATGCCCAGGCGGTCCACCACACCGGGCCGGAAGCTCTCGACGACCACGTCGGCGCCCGCCGCCAGCGCCAGGAAGGCGTCGCGGCCCTCGGCGTCGCGCACGTCGAGATGCACGCGGCGCATGCCCCGGTGCGCGCTGTAGGCGAAGAAGGGCGGGGTCACCGGGGCGGGGCCCTGGCCCGGCACCGGCCCCACCTTCACGACCGTCGCCCCGTAGTCCGCCAGCAGCCGCGTGCAACGCGCCGCGGGGCCCACGCTCGACAGGTCGAGCACGACGACGCCCGCCAGGGGGCCCGGCGTGGTGGGCGCCATCAGAAGTTCTTGGGGAGCCCGAGCCGCCGCCGGGCGATGATGTTCTTCTGGATCTCCGAGGTCCCGCCGCCGATGGTGTCGATCACCGTGTACCGGTACGTCGACTCGGCCCGGCCCTCCATGGGCGCGTCGGTCGTCTTGACCCGGAGCTGGGAGCCGGGCCCGGCCATGTCCATCGACGCGTCGGCGAGGCGCCGGGACAGCTCGGTGGCATACAGCTTGTACTCCGAGGCGTGCGTGGTGGGGGCGGCCCCGCCCTTCTGCGACTCGTTGACGAAGCGCAGCCCGAGGACGCGCGCCACCTCGGCCTGGGTGGCCAGCTCGGCGATGCGGTGGCGCACCACGGGGTCGTCCTTCAGCGCCACGTCGTCGCGGGTTGCGCCCGCCACGTACTCGCACAACAGGTCGAGGCGCTGCTTGATGGGAGAGAAGGTGAACATGGTGAACCGCTCGAGGTCGAGCGCCTCGGAGATGTACTGGAAGCCGTGGTTGAGCTCCCCCACCACGTAGTCGTCGGGCACGAACACGTTGTCGAGGTGCACCTCGTTGGTGCGCTCGTCCCCCATGGTCCAGATGGCGTTGACGGTGATGCCGGGCTGGTCGAGGGGGACGAGGAACAAGGTGATGCCGGCGTGCTTGGAGGTCGGGTCGGTGCGCGCCCCCACCCAGTACCACTCGGCGAAGTGCGCAGAGGTGGTCCAGGTCTTCTGCCCGTTGAGCCGCCAGCCGTCGCCGTCGCGTGTGGCCTTCAGCTGCATGGAAGCGGCGTCGGACCCGGCGTTGGGCTCGGAGTACCCCACCGCGAACTCGACCTCGTTGCGCAGGATCTTGGGCAGGAACTCGGCCTTGAGCCGGTCGCTGCCGTGCCGGATGATCGTCTTTCCGACGATCCCGACCCCCTTGCCGATCTGCGGTCCGCCCCGTCGGGCCAGGGACTCGTTGAGCAGGTACTCGTAGACGCCGTCGCCCTCCTGGCCCCCGTACTCCTTGGGCCAGGTGATCCCGAGCCAACCCTGCCCCCCCATCTCGGCCATGAAGGCGCGGCGCGCCGGGGTGTCGACGATCTGGGCCATGTTCTCCCGGGT
>JARLGQ010000294.1 GCA_031292675.1 Acidimicrobiales bacterium | reverse complement strand
GCCGTAGCCAAGCCCAGTGCCGTCGAAGATCCAGTGATCGGCGCGGTGCACGGTGTAACCACCGAGACCGGCGGTCACATTGCGACCTATGCGGTGATAGCCCCCGCGGGTGAACGAGACGCCGGTCATGGAGTTCTCCGGGCGCCCAACGACCACGTCGGACCAGAACGTCGTCACCTCCGTTTCCCGGTCGGTTCTCATCAGCGGGTCCTTCTTGAAGAAGCCTTTGTACCCGACCATTACGTCCCGATCGTCGCCCTCGATGCGCACCTGCCACAACGAGGTATTGCCCGAGAAGAACGCGGCATTCCCACCGTTCGCGATGAACGATTCGACTGTGTCGCGCATTCCGCGGGACCAGTACTCGTCGTGGCCGATGGACAGATACAGACTCGCGCCATCCAAGACCTCGGGGTGCGCTTCGAGATCAGCATTCGTACACACACCGATCTCGAATCCCTCGCGTTCTCCCCACTCGATGAACGGCAGCTCCCAGTCGGGCCAACCCGCCGACCCGGCATAGCCCGACAGATGGTTGATCTGGACATATCCGACGTGCGCGGCATTCTGCGGATCGGGTGCGCCTGTCCCCGTCACGCGGCGGCCCTTACCCGGCGGCTTGTAGAGGTAGCCCGCCGACATCGGTCGCTGCATGGACACGTGGGTGCCACCGGTGTACAGGTTCGGTCCGCCGAAGTCGTTGTAGGCGTGCCACGTATTCGTCGTCAGCGCGGCCACAATGCGCGCACCAGAAGACGGGCGCACGACGAAGAATGCGTAGGCGCGCCGCACCTTCTCGCCGACGTCGATCTCCATGACCACCTCGTAGTAGCCCGACCGCCACGCCGGGTCGACGTCCATCGTGATCGCGGCAGGCCAACCGCACCCCTTCGAGGAAGCATCCTTCGGCGTATCGTGCTCGTCGGCCGCCACGGCGTCGGAACTGAACACGACCTCCCGGCGCACGCCGACGCGCGCCACCTCGACCCGCACCGGCCGCCCGTCGGACGACGACATGTGCAAACCAACCTGCCCGCCCGAACACACCGATTGCGGCCAGCAGTACCCCGTAACGACTTCGCGCCCCATCTCCCGACCTTAACTTGGCCAGGACGCTTCCACCTTGCCGTTTGCGGCGTCAGTAGCGAACGCTGGCAGTGCCTTCGCCGCGGCCTTCTCTGTCCCTTTGCAATGGGTGCGACACGTGCCGTGGTCGCCTGGTAACGGGATCTGCCTGGTCGTTGCCACAGGACAAACGCTCCGTGTCAAACGCTCCGTTCGTGGGACACGACCAGACAAGCCAGGCTCCACCCGGTATGTGGTTGGGCAAAATTCCTGGTCCAGTGGTGGGCGCAGGGGGACTCGAACCCTCGACCTCAGCCGTGTGAAGGCTGCGCTCTAACCAACTGAGCTATGCGCCCGAGCCAGCGATGGTACCGCGTCGCCATGGCCCTCACGTTGCCAGGGCCCCGCCCAACCCGTGGACCGAATCTCGGCGCTGTCACGGCTCGAACATCGGACTCCCCCGCTTTGGACCTCCGAGCCCGATGCTGAACATGGCGTGCTCCACGGTATGGCCATCGATGATCCGGAGAATGGAGTCGGTGTCCATGTGATCGGCGACCATGTTGGCCAACTTCTCGAACCGGGTCTCTCGGATGGCACCGAAATTCGTGTCGGGACACACGGCGAAGGCCCGGCCGGCTCGCAGGGCCGTCTCAGTCAGGAACGACCGACGGAAGCCGTCGTTCTCGAACAACCCGTGCCAAGGCGTGCCGGCGACCGAGCCCACCCGGCAGCCCACGTCGGCGAACAGCGGGGACCCATCGGATCTGGACACGACTCCGTGATGGATCTCGTACCCCTCGACGACCATGGCTTCGGGCAACGTTCGTGAGGGACGCCCCAGCACCTTGTCGGCTCCGAAGGTGGTGTGCACGGGCAGCAGTCCCAGACCCTCCACGGTCCCGCGCCTGCTCTCGATCGGGTCGTCGATGGACACCCCCAGCATCTGGTATCCGCCGCAGATTCCCAGGATGGGGCGGTCGGCATCGGCGAGCTTCACGAGCGCCTTGTCGATTCCGCGACTTCGGAGCCAGCTCAGGTCCTCCACCGTGGCGCGGGTCCCGGGCACGACAACGAGATCGGCATCGAAGATCTCCTCGGGACGCGAGGCGAATCGGACGATCACCCCGGGCTCGGCGGCAAGGGGATCGAAATCGGTGAGGTTGCTCGACCTCGGCAGGCGGACGACGGCCACCCGCAACACCTCGTCCCCGAGCGCAGCACCGGCATCCCGATAGGCGGCGGGATCAGGGCGATCCTCCTCATCGATCCAGAGATCCTCGACATGCGGCAGCACGCCGAGTGTCGAGCGACCGGTCAGGGCGCGCAGCGTCTCCAGGCCCGGCTGGAGCAGGGAGCGGTCCCCCCGGAAGCGGTTTACGACGAAGCCCTGAACCTGTCGTTGATCCTCGTGTTCGAGCAGGGCGAGAGTCCCGACCAACGACGCGAACATCCCTCCCCGGTCGATGTCCGCCACCACGACGACCGGCACACCCACGGCCCTGGCGAATCCCAAGTTGACGATGTCGAAGGCGCGGAGGTTGATCTCGGCGGGACTGCCCGCTCCTTCGCAGATCACGACGTCGAACCTCGACCGCAGGTCCTGGTAGGACTCCACGACGACATCGAGGAAGCGTCCCCGATCACTCCAGTACCGGTGGGCATCCATCTCGGCCGCCGGTCGTCCCAACACGACCACCTGGCTGCGGGAGTCGGTCCCAGGCTTGAGGAGCACGGGGTTCATGACCGCCTCCGGCTCGATCCGGGCCGCCTGTGCCTGTGCCGCCTGGGCACGCCCGATCTCGTCGCCACCCCGGGTGACGAACGAATTGAGCGACATGTTCTGGGCCTTGAAGGGAGCCACGGAGATGCCGCTCCTGGCGCACCAACGGCAGAGGCCGGCCACCAGCGTGCTCTTGCCGGCGCCCGAAGACGTCCCAGCGACGAGAAGGCCGCCCGTCAACCCGCGGAGTCCGCTTTGTCGCTGACCCCGGCCGAGTCGAACGTTGCCATCTCCGCGAGGATCTTGGCGGCCGCCTGCACGATGGGCACCGCCAGTGCCGCACCCGTGCCCTCCCCCAGTCGCATGTCCAGGTCCAGGACCGGTGACAGCCCGAGCTCCTCGAGGACCGCCGACGATCCCGGCTCGCTCGATCGGTGCCCGACGACGAGATAGCCGACGACCTCGGGAACAAAGGCCGCCGCCACCAGGGAGGCGGCCGCGGCGATGACGCCGTCCACGACGACCGGAACCCGCGCCGACGCCCCGGCGACCACAAAGCCACACAGCGCGGCGATCTCGAAACCCCCGAGCTCGGCGAGCACGACCAGAGGCCCGGAATCAAGAGGGACGCGGCTGAGCGCCTGTTCGATGACGGCCCTCTTGTGCACGAGGGTCGCGTCGTCGATGCCGGTGCCCCGTCCGGTGACGTCTTCCGGGCGTCGACCTGTGCATGCCGCGATGAGGGCCGCGGCCGAGGTCGTGTTCCCGATCCCCATGTCCCCCGTGACGAGCATCCGAGCGCCGGCCGAGACCGCTCGTCTTGCCACGTCGACCCCGACGTCGAGGGCGGCCCGGGCCTGTTCGCCGGTCATGGCCGGCTCGACGGCCAGGTTCCGGGTGCCGGGCCCCACGTTTCGGCGCACCAACACGTCGGAGTCGGTGGGAATCGGTGTCGCCACCCCGACGTCGACGATGACGACCTCGGCACCGGCATGGCGGGCCAGCACGTTGATGGCGGCACCTCCGGCACAGAAGTTGGCCACCATCTGCGCCGTCACCTCTTGGGGCCACGGCGTGACCCCTTCGGCCACCACTCCATGGTCCCCGGCGAACACTGCCACCGTGACCGGTGCGGGGACGGGGGGAGGACAGGACCCGGCGATGGCGCACAGGCGGATGCCGATGTCCTCGAGCCGGCCGAGCGACCCCCGAGGCTTGGTCAGGCGGTCCTGGTACTCGGCCCCGGCGGTAGCGGCGGCGCCGTCGACGGGCCGCACCGTGCGACAGGCTTCGGTGAAGCTCTGACCGGTCATGATGCGCCTTTCTTCTCGGCGGGCACGATCCGCGTGGGACCGTGCCCGTTCGGAGGTCCCACGGGGACGGTGTCGCGGTTCCCCGATCCTTCGATCGAGGACAACGCTTCTTCGAGTCGCTCGAGCCCAGGGGGAGCAGGAACGGCGATCCGTACCATCTCGGGCATTCCGAAGCTCGTGCAGTCGCGCACCATGATCCCGTGGGGGGCGAGACGGGCCCGCAATCCGGGTGCTTGCACGAGCACCCAATTGGCATCGGAGGGTCGGGGCTCGAGCCCATGGCCACGCAACACCGCCACCAGCCGGTGGCGCAGCTCCCCGACGCGCGCAGACCAAGCGGGGAGATCGACCCGTGCCAGCAGGTCGGGCAGGGCGGATGCCACCAACCCGTTGACCGACCACATGGGTTGGAGGCGGCGCAAGCTTTCGATCGTGAGTGCTCCGCCCCCGGGAACGAGGACGTAGCCGACTCGCAGGCCCGGGCACGCCAGGAGCTTGGTGAGCGAACCCACCACGACAGCTCCGGGGTCGCCCCGGGTCCAGCCGCCCGCGGCCAGGGCGTAGAAGGCCTCGTCCCACACACCGGCGTGCTCGTCGTCGCCCGCGAGCAGGCCGCCCGGGTTGTGGGGATTCGAGCGCCACAGAGGACCTCCCCCCCGGGGGTGCAGGGAGAACTCGGGCTCGAGCACCCGCCCTCCGACCACCTCGGCCACCAAACGGATCGCCTCCGAGCCCCCGTTGGTCAGGAGCAGGCGTCCTGAGTCGACGCCCATGGCCCCCGCGAGCGCGGCGGTCGCCCGTGCCGGATCGGGGTAACGACGCAGCGACCCGAGGTGACGGCGCAGCACCGGCACCGGATCCGGCGCCACCGGGTTGAGGGACTGAGACAGATCGAGCATGTCCTGGGGGTCCACCCCCAAGTGGGCCGCCACCGCGGCCGCGTCCCCGCCGTGCGGGCCCGGAGGTGGCAGAGGTGGGAGCGGCGGCAGCGCCGTCATCTTCGCCACAGCCCCAGGAGCCCGACGGTGCCGAGCACGAAGGCGAGCGCATGGCACACGTCGTCGGACAGCTCCACGGCGCGAGAGATGTCGCGCGGTTCCACGACGCGCCCCGTGCCGAGAGCGGGGCGCTGCTCGGTGTCGGCCCCATAACGGTTCAGGCCGCCGAGACGAAGACCCAACGCCGCCGCAAAGGCGGCCTCAGCCACGCCGGCGTTGGGGGACGGGTGCGACGGAGCCTGGGTCCGCACCGCCCGCCAGATCGCACCGGCGGCTCCCGGCCGCACCGCGGCCACCAGGATGGCGGTCAGACGGGCGGGCACGAACGCCGCCGCGTCGTCGAGGCGGGCGCTGGCCCATCCGTAGCGGAGATAGCGGTCGTCCCGGTACCCCACCATGGCGTCCATCGTGTTGACGGCGCGATACCCGAGGACACCGGGCGCACCTGCCACCGCAGCCCACCACGCCGGGGCCACCACGGCGTCCACGGTGTTCTCCGCCACCGACTCGACCACGGCACGGGCCATGTCCGACACGTCGAGGCCGGCCACGTCGCGCCCCACCAGGCTCGGCAGGAGGTCGCGGGCGCGGCCCAGGTCCGACCCCTCGAGCGCGTCGCCCACCGAGGTCGCAACGCCTCGCAACGCCTTGCCGGCGACGGCGAGGTACGTGGCGAGCGCCGTCGATCCGACCACGGCACCGGCCAGCAACCCCAGCCCGGTCCCGAGGGCGGCGTGCACGACCCCCGAAGCACGAGTGTCCCGGTACGCCGCCTTTTCGAAACGCTGCATGCACGACCCGAAGAGCCGCACCGGGTGCAGGCGCGGCGGGGGCTCTCCGGCCACGCCGTCGGCCATCATCCCGGCGGCGGCCGACAACGCTCTCGGCACGGACCTCCGCGACCTTGGGCACCTCGCTGCACGGCGGGCGGGGACGGCGGTCACCATTTGGCCGCCAGCACGAGGAGGCCGATCGTCTCCCCGACCACGCCGGCGGCACCGAGGACGTCTCCGGTGAATCCGCCGATCCGCCTGTGCGCGAAGACCACGACCGCAGCGATCGCCACCACCTCGGCCGCGAGTGCGGCCAGTCCGTGCGCCCCCCGGCCGGCGACGGCCATCCCGACGGCGAGCGTCGCCCCCACCACGCCCGGAACGACGGCGCCGGCGATGCTCCGAGGAAGGACGACAGCCACGCCCTCGGCCCCCCCGTCGTCGGGTCCGGCCTGATCCGCCTCGCCGGGGGAGGCCTCGACGAATGCGGTGGCGAGACCCCCGGGCCGCGCATAGCGCAAGCACCGGGCGACCACGGCCATCGCCGCGCGCGATCCGCACCACAGGGCACCGACAACGAGAGGAGCCGCAGCAGTGGAGGCGAACGCCCCGTAGCGGAGGATGAGGACCACGAACACGGTCACCGCGCCGAACGCGCCCACGGCGGGGTCGGCCATGACCTCGAGCCGACGTTCTCTCGCCATCGGTGCCAGCAATCCGTCGCCGGCGTCCGCCAACCCGTCGAGGTGGAGATATCCCGTCAGAGCGGCGTCGGCGGCCAAGGCGATCCCGGCCGCGGCGGCGGGCGGCCAGGCCCGCCCCGCCAGCCACCACACGGCGCCCACGGCGAGCCCGATGGCCCCACCCACGACGGGGAACCAGTCCAGCGTGGCCGGAGAGGGCGCAGCCGCGCCGCCGAAGGGAGTCAGGAACGCCAGGGCCCTTCGCATCAGCGGGCCCGGGGTGGGTCGAGACGAAGAACGCAACCCGCCACCACGAGGAAGACCTCGTCGGCCCGGGCGGCCACCGCCTGGTTGAGTGCGCCCACCGCGTCGCGGAACCGGCGCCCGTCGGCGGTCGAGGGATGGACCGAGAGCCCGACTTCCTCGGACACCACCACCGTGTCCCCATGGCGCGCCACCAACGCCGAGCACAGGTCTTCGGCGTCCACCTCCATGGCCGGGGCGGCGCCGACCCACGGTCCGAGAGAATCGAGCAAGACCGATCCTCTGACGGTTCGGAGCACGTCGGCGAGCCCTGCGCCCGCCTGGACGGTGCGCCACTCCGGGGGACGTCTCTCCTGGTGCCGTCGCACACGAGCCGCCAGGTCGGCGTCGTCACCCACCTCGAGGGTGGCCACATAGGTGACCGGCGAGGCCAGCCCGGCCGCCACGCGCTCAGCCAGGTCCGACTTGCCTGACCGGGCGCCACCGAGCACGAGCGTGATCACGCCCGCGCTCCCCCGCTACAGCCGGCCAGCACGGCGCGGTGCACGGCCCTTGCGAGTCGGGCGCCCCACTGCGAACGCGGACCACCGAAGGGGTGGGCCGCCCCTTCGTCGGAGCAGACGATGCAGACGGCGTCCGAAGCGGTGCCGGTGGCGAGGACCCCTGCATCCCACAGTGCCTGTGCCTTGGCCTCGGTCACGCTCATCACGGCGTTCACCAGTGCCGCGGGAGACAGGTGCTCGGGGACGATCCCGACGATGTTGATGGTGCCCGGCTGTCCGGCGCGGTGTGGCCGAGAGCTGTCTGCGCTCGGGCCGTCCAGGCCCGAACCGTCGACGGGCTCGTCGGGCGCGGCCGCCCACGTCGGGAAGGTGATCCCGACCGAGACGTCGACACGGGCGCCACCGTCCTCCTCGCGGCACAGATGGCGGAGGTCCACCGCGGTGAGCATCCCCACGCCCTGACCGGTGAGCCCGCGTGCCGACGCCAACTGGGCAAGGTGCACCTCGGGATCGAGCCGTGCATAGGAATGCGGCACCTGGGCGTTGATCACCCACTCACGCCGTCCGAGCCCACCCCCGAGCGGTGCAGAAGACACCATCGACATGGGTTCGGGGAAACGCCACACGAGGAGGCTGAGCCCCTCGTCGGGTCCGCCGTACTCGGACAGCCGGGGATCGACGTCCGTCCCCCGAGGGCGAGGCGAGAAGCGCACCATGGTCAGTACTCGATCCCCTTGCGCGCTTTGATGCCGCGGTCGTAGGCGTGTTTCACCTTGCGCATCTCGGTCACCGTGTCTGCGATCTCGACGAGCTCGGGGGCCGCGTCGCGCCCGGTGATCACGACGTTGGTCCGCGGGGCGCGGCCGGTGATACCCGCCACCACGTCGGCGACGTCGACCCAGCCGTAGGTGATGGCATAGGTCAGCTCGTCCAGGATGAGCAGGTCGTAGCGGCCCGATGCCAGCTTGGAACGCGACAACTCCCAGGCGTGACGACCCTTGGCGGCCGTTTCGTCGAGGTCGGTGGACTCCCACGTGAACCCGTCGCCCATCGTCGACCACTCCACGCCGAGGTGGTCGGCCAGCTTCCGCTCGCCCACGTTCCACTTGCCGCTCTTGACGAATTGCACGACTCCGACCGACCAGCCCCGTGCCCATCCCCTCCCCATGACACCGAAGGCCGACGACGACTTGCCCTTGCCGTGACCGGTGTTGATGATGACCAACGAGGACACTCTGGCAGGCCGCGCTGTCCCGGCGGGCGGTTCGACGGCAGCATCGTCGGGAGATGTCATGTCGTTCTCCTTCGTCATCGCACGCGTTGGGGAACGACGACGAGGTCGCCCTCGGAACGCAGGACCCGGACATGGGCACCGAAATGCCCTGTCAAGACGTCTTCGGTGAGCACCTCGTCGGGCTTGCCGATAGCCACGGCCCGACCGTCGGCGAGAAGGACGAGGCGGTCGGCGAACTGGCCGGCCAGGGTGAGGTCGTGCAGGGCGCTGAGCACGGTGAGGTTGCGCTCCCGCCGCAGCGCGTCGACCAACTCCAGGGCCTCCACGCGCCGGCCGAGGTCGAGCGCACTGGTGGGCTCGTCGAGGAGCAGGACTGGTGCTTCCTGGGCCAGGGCCCGGGCCAGCACCAGACGTTGCAACTCCCCGCCCGACAAGGTGGCGAGCCGGCGCTCCGCCATGGCGCCGAGGTCGAGGGATTCGAGGAGCACCCCGCACACGCGTCGGTCCTCGGTGGTCTCGAAGCCGAAGTACCCGATGTGGGGGGTGCGTCCCAGCAGCACGTATTGCCCGACGGTCATGTCGGGGGGAAGCACGGGCTGTTGGGGAACGTACGCCACGAGGCGCGCCAGGTGCCGGGGTGACAAGTCGGACACGGTCTCGCCGTCGACCCTGATCGCTCCGTCGTGGGTGACGAGACCGGCGACCGCACTCAGCAAGGTGGTCTTGCCGGCCCCGTTGGGCCCGATGAGCCCGACCCACTCCCCCGACCCGATCTCCTCGGTCAACGAGGAGACCGCAGGCGTCGAGCCGTACCGGACGGTGACCGTTTCGAGAGAGATCACGGCAGGTCCTTCACGTGCTTCGACCCACACGCCGGGACCGCAGGACGAACAGGAAGAAAGGGGCACCCACGAAGGCGGTGACCACCCCGATCGGGATCTCGCTGGGCGCCAGCACTGTCCTGGCGGCGACGTCGGCGAGGATCAGGAAGGCCGCTCCGCCGATCATCGACACCGGCATCACCACTCGGTAGCTGGCGTTGGTGGTCAGGCGCACGGTGTGGGGCACGATGATGCCGACGAAGCCGATGAGGCCGCTCACCGCCACCGCCGCCGCGGTGCCGAGCGTGGCGGCGGCAACGACGGTGAGGCGGACCCGGGACGACCGCACTCCCAGGCTGTCGGCTTCGGTTTCGCCCACCCGGAGCACGTCGAGGAGTCGTCGGTGCGCCATCAGCACCAGGGCACTGACCGCCACGTAGGGGAGGATGAGCAGCACGTCGGACCACGTCGCCACCGTCAGGCTGCCGAGGATCCACCCGTAGACCGCTTGGAGGTCGGGCGCGTGCTGTTGCTGGAGGAATGTCTGGATGGCCGTGAGCAGGGCGGCGACCGCCACGCCGGCGAGCACGATCGACACCGTGGCCTGTCGCCCCACGGTCGCACCGATCAGGTAGGTGAGCGTGACCGCTCCCACCGCTCCGGCGAAAGCCGCCAGCGGCAGGATCTCGGAGAGGCGCGACCCCGCCACGATGACCACGGTGGCTCCGAGGCCCGCGCCGGCGGCCACGCCCAGGAGATACGGGTCCGCCAGCGGATTGCGGAACACCCCCTGGAACGCGGCTCCGCCTCCGGCCAGCATGGCGCCGACCATGCCGCCCAGGACCACCCTCGGCAGCCGGATCTGCCACAGGATGTCGGCGTCGATACGACTCACCCCCGAGTGGAAATGCACGAAGGGAACATGCGACGCCACCACGCGCAGTGCCGCCGAGAACGACACGTCGGCGGGCCCTATCGACACGCCGAGCACGACCGCGCCGACCAGGGCGCCCAACGCCACGACCACCGCACGGCGCGCCGAGACCGGATGCAGCGAGGTGCCTGGCACCTCGGACACGGCGCGCGGTCGCACCGGGGCGGGGGGGTTTCGGGGCAGGGTCGTGCTCATGTCCCGGCCGGGTGCTTCGACATTGCGGTTTCCACCGTCTGCAACAACTCCACGATGCGCGGCCCCCAACGCGACGCGATGTCGTCGTCGAGCCCGACCACCTGCCCCTGGCGGACAGCCTTCATCGCCGACCAGCCGGGGCGGGCGGCCACGGACTGCGCCGTCTGCCCACAGCAGATGGTGTCGGCCAGGAACACCCAGTCCGGGTTCGACTGCACGATGAACTCCGCCGACAGCTGCGGGTACCCGCCGCTCGAAGCCACCGAGGGGGCGTCGTCGGCGATGTTGCGCAATCCCAGAATGCCGAGCACCTTGCCGATGAACGTGGAGGAGGTCACCGAGTAGTACGACGGCTCGAGCTCGTAGTAATAGGTCCGGCCAACTTCGGACTTCGGCGCCTCCTGCACGATCGTGGCGATCTGGGACTTCACGTGGGCGGCCTCTGCATCCGCCGCCTGCACGTGCCCGGTGGCCCGCCCCAGCTGGTGGTACTGCACGTAGGAATCGGCGAGCGTCACGGCGGGCGGAAGGGACAGCACCGGGATGCCGAACGCGGCTAGCCGCCCCGTGAGTGCGGTGCTGTCGCCCGCCACGACTACGAGGTCGGGCCGGTACGACACGATGGCCTCGATGTTCGGCGCCAGCTCGTCGAGATTGGTGCGAGGCGCATTCTTGGGGTAGTCGGAGTACTTGTCGACGGCCTTCACCTGGCTGCCGGCGCCGATGGCGTAGAGCATCTCCGTGGCCGTCGGTGACAGCGACACGACGGCATGGGGGCGCGCCTTGATCTTCACGGTGCCGTTGGCCGCCGAGATCGACGTCGGAAACGAGCCGCTCACCGAAGAGCCGGCGCCGGTCGGACTGGCCGAGGAACTGCTACAGGCGGCGGCCAGCAAACCGAGCCCGGCGCACAGCACCAGGAGCGTTCGGTGCGAGCGCTTCACCATGTGGTCATCCTCCATCGGGTAGCGGAGGACGAAGTGCGCCCGCTGCGACACCCGATGGTGGTGTCCAACGAACCGCCCTTCCTCCGAGGACAGGTTTCGCCGGTGCAGGTCAGGCGTCCGGGCTCGTCCCTCGAGAGGGCATCACCGTTGCGGGACAGCGCCGGGATCTCACCGGCCTTCGCTGGGCCTCCACCACTCCGGCTGGCAACCGAAGCGCTCTGACGTTACCCCTGTGCCGGGAGCGGCGCCACCGTCACGTAGCGGTGTCCGAGGAGCAACGTCACGCCGGCGCGACCTCGTCGAAGCCGATGGCCGCCTCGAGCGCGGCCGCCGAACGGATCACCACCAGGTCCGCGTGCTGGGGGCCCACGAGCTGGATCCCCACGGGCAGGCCCTCGGAGGTGAGCCCGGCGCACACCGATGCAGCCGGGGAGCGCGTCATGTTGAAGGGATAGGTGAAGCGAGCCCAATTGGCCTCGACCTCGCCGTTGACCAACCCCTGGCCTTGCAGGGCGCGCGGCGGAGGCGGCCCCGCGCACGTGGGGGTCAGCAACAGTCGCACGTCCCGAAAGAGCTCGACCAGACGCAGGTTCAGGTCGTGACAGGCATCGAGCGCCCGGACGAGGTCGAGCGCCGTCACGTGCTCGGCGGCCCAGTCCACCTGCGCGGCCAGGAGCGGGTCGACCTTGTCCCAGAGCTCGGTACCACGGTAGGGAGCGAGGGTCCGCCAGTTGTAGGCCACGGCCATCGTCAGCCAGTCGCGCACGGGGTCCTCGTCGAAGACGGTTTCGATCTCGACCACCTCGGTCCCGAGTGATTCGAGCCTCCCTACGGCCTCCTCGCACCGCGCCCGGACCTCGTCGTCGAGCGGCGCATAGCCGAGCGTGGGCGACCATGCCACCTTGGCCGGGAGTCGTGGGTGGTCGAGGGCGGCGAGCCAGGACGCCTCCGGACGCGGGAGCGATCGGATGTCGGTGGGGTCGGGACCGACGGCGACGTCGAGGGCGAGGACTACGTCGCCGATGCGCCGGGCCATCGGTCCCTTGGTCGACAAGTCGAGCCAACCCGCTCCCTGCACCCCGCCCGAGGGGATCCGCCCCAGCGACGGCTTGATGCCGCTCAGCCCGCAACACGACGAGGGGATGCGGATCGAGCCTCCCCCGTCGGACCCCGTGGCGAGCGGGACCATTCCCGAGGCGATGGCGGCCGCCGCGCCGCCCGAAGAGCCGCCCGGGCTGTAGGCCAGGTTCCAGGGATTGCAGGTCGGTCCGAAGACGGCGTTGTCGGTGTCGGCCTTCCATCCGAGCTCGGGTGTGTTGGTCTTCCCCACTACGACACAACCGGCCGCCCGCAGGCGCGCCACGAAAGGAGAGTCCGCGACTTCGGCGGGACCGCCGGCGAAGACGGCGGAACCGTGCGACGTGACGAAGCCCTCTGCATCGTCGAGGTCCTTGACGCCGATGGGGATTCCGGCCAGCGGGCCCGGGTCCTCGCCGGCGGCCACGGCGGCGTCGATCCGGTCCGCCGCTTCGAGGGCCCCGTCGGCGTCGACGGCGACGAAGGCGTTGACTCTGGGGTTCAGCGACTCGATGCGTTCGAGGGCGTGGGCGACGAGATCACGGGCGGTGCGTGTGCCCGACCGCACCTGCTCGGCCAGGTCTGCCACCGCCTCGCGTCGGAAGTCCATCTCCCACGCGTAGCACGCCCCGACAGTCGGCGCCCGACCACGGGGTGGCCGGGGACGCTGTCGGAGGAGATGGACACGCCGGTGTGGCGCACGGCAACCTGGACCGATGCCCTCCCGGATCGACGGAGCCGCTCTCGACCACGTGGCGGTGGCCGTCGAGCGGTGGTCCGACGCGTGGCCGCGCTACGCCGTCGAGCTCGGCGGGACGTGGAGCTCAGGGGGCCTGAACGTCGGCTTCGGCCCCTCCCAGCTCCGGTACGCCAACGGCGGGCGTGTCGAGATCCTGCAACCGTGGCGCCCCCAGGACAACCCGTTCCTCCGCCGCTTCCTCGACCGCCACGGGCCCGGGCCCCACCATCTCACCTTCAAGGTGCCCGACCTCGCCGCGGCCCTGGACCTCGCCCGCGACGCCGGCTTCACCCCCGTCGGCGTGGACCTCGGCAGTCCCGACTGGAAGGAAGCGTTCCTCCACCCGCGCCAGGCCACCGGCATCGTGGTGCAGCTGGCCCAGGCCGCCTACGCCTGGGAGTCGCCCGCCCCCGAGGGGTTCCCCACTTCGCGCCGAGATCCGGCGGCATCCCTGCTCCGGGTGACCCACGCCCTCGCCGATCTGGGCACGGGCCTGGCGTTGTTCGAGGGGCTGCTGGGCGGGCGGCGCACGGCACACGGGGATGCCCCCGACCGCACCTGGGAGTTCGCCGACCTCGAGTGGCCCGGGCCTCCTACCCTCCGCCTGGTGGCGCCCCACCCGGAAGTCCCCGGGACCCCCGGTGCCGATCCGCTCCGGACCTGGTTGGGCGCGCTGCCGGGGCGGCTGCACCACCTCGCCTTCGCCGTCCCCGGCGACCAGCACGGCGCCGGGGACCCCGGGCCCTTCGACCCGGCCGGTTTTCGACCTCGGGCCGACGTCCCGGGCCTCTTCCCTACGGACGGAGCCACGCTGGTCGTCGAGCCGCAGGACAACCTCGGCACGAGACTGGCCCTGGTCCGCCCCGAAGAGACGACGGGCACGTGAGCCGGCCCGAGGCCGTTGGCGAGATGCACGTCACCACCACCATTAGCCTGGTGCGCACATTGAGCGAGATCCGGTGACCGACGACGACTCCGGCGCCCCCGGTGGTGCCGCGCCCAAGCTGACGATCGGACAGCGCATCCTGACGGCGCTGCCCAATCTCCAACGTGAGCCCGCACCCAGCGCCGCGGCGCGACCGTCTCGATCCGCACGCGCCGGCACCGGTTCGACCGACACCACGCCCGGGGCCGACGCCGACGCGGCCGGTGCCGACGAAGCGTCCGACGGCGCCGGACCGGCCCGGGGCGCCGCCAACGGCAGCGCACCGGGACTGGGCGGGCTCCTTCGGGGCTCGACGTCGAGGCCCGGGCCCAGCAGGGCGAGGACGCGCTCGGGCGAAGTGCTCGACACCATGAGCCGTGAGGAGATCGCCCATCGCATCAAGAAGCTCGACGACCGGGAGCGCTTCCTGGCCCTGTCCTCGGGCCCCCTCGGTGTCGCCGTCGGCGTCGGGCTCACCCTGATCACCATCCACCTCAACCCGGCGGCGGGCCACGCCAAACACGTGGCCCCTTCGACCATCTACCTCGAGGGTGGTGCCCGCATCCTGTTGTCGGGCGTCGTGGTCGCCGCTGCCCTGACCCGTCGGCGTTCGCTCGTCGGATTCGCGCTCCTGTTCCTCGGCACCTCGATGGGCGCCCCCCTGTTCGCCCTGCCCTTCTGGGCACTTGGCGGGTACCTGATCTGGCGGGTGTTCAAGTTCCAGAAGGCACTGGGCGCCCGGAACTCGACTTCGGCAAAGGCGGCGACTGGTGGCGGCCGGATACCGGCCAACCCCCGTGCCGCGGGGCGCGCCGGCGCGGCCGCCGCCCGTCAGCGCGCTCAGAACCCCCGCCGGCG
>JARLGQ010000293.1 GCA_031292675.1 Acidimicrobiales bacterium | reverse complement strand
CCGGAACGGGGCGTGCCGCTTTGATTGACAAAGCAGAAGCTATTGAGCACCTACTTCCCCCGGGTGGATCCCAGGAAGAAAGAGACATCATCATTGGTAACCTTCGGCAGATGGCCGACCTGCCGTCCCAGATCGAGGAACTGTGGTCCCGTGTGTCGGAGCTGAGCCCGGCCGACACCGATGCCCTCGGGATCGTGACCCAGGCCGTGGAGCTGCTCGACCGGGGCGAGGCCCGCGTGGCCGAGGTCGACCCCGCCACAGGCGAGGTCGTGGTGCACAGCTGGCTCAAGACCGCCATCCTCCTGCTGTTCCGACTGCGCGCCATGCAGACCACCGAGGTCGGGCTGTTCGAGTTCCACGACAAGCTGCCCCTGAAGACCGGGTACGCGGCGGCGGGCGTGCGCGTCGTCCCGGGAGCATCGGCGCGCTGGGGCTCGTTCCTCGACCGGGGCGTCATCCTCATGCCGAGCTACGTCAACATCGGGGCGCGCGTCGGAGCCGACACCATGGTCGACACGTGGGCCACGGTGGGCTCCTGCGCACAGATCGGGGCGCGCGTCCACCTGGCGGGGGGAGTGGGCATCGGCGGGGTGCTCGAGCCGCCCAACGCTGCGCCGGTCATGGTGGGTGACGACGCCAACATCGGGAGCCGGTGCATGGTCACCCAGGGAGCCCGGGTGGGAGAGGGGGCCGTCCTGGCCGAGGGCGTGATCCTCAACCCCGGCATTCCGGTGATCGACGCCTCCACGGGCAAGGAGCTCGGCCGGGGGGTGGTGCCGCCTTGGAGCGTGGTCGTCGGCGCGTCGCGGCGCAGAGAGTTCGCCGGGGGCGAGTTCTTCCTGCCGTGCGCGCTGGTCGTCAGGCAGCTCGCGCCCGGCGAGCGCCACGACAAGGCCCAGCTCGAAGCGGCACTGCGTGAGCACCAGGTCGGCATCTGAGTCCTTGTCGGGTGCACATCACATGAGCGACCTGCTGGCGTTGACGGCCGAGCTTGTGGCCATTCCCTCGGTCAGCCACCACGAAGCCGGCCTGGCCGACCGGGTCGAGGCCGGGCTACGCGGTGCCGGGCACCTCGAGGTGCAGCGCGTCGAGGACACCGTGGTGGCCCGGACCGCGCTCGGGCGGGCCCGTCGCGTCGTGCTCGCCGGCCACCTCGACACCGTGCCCCCCTTCGACGACCGAGCGGCGCGCCTCGAGGGCGACACGCTGTGGGGTCTCGGCTCGGTGGACATGAAAGGGGGCCTGGCCGTCCTGCTCGACCTGGCCGCCACCATCCCCGATCCCACCCTGGACGTGACCTACGTGTTCTACGCGTGCGAGGAGGTTGCCCAGCGCCACAACGCGCTGGCCCGTCTGGCGGCGACGCGCCCCGAGCTCCTGGCTGCCGACGCCGCCGTGCTCGGTGAGCCCACGGGCGGCGTGGTCGAGGCGGGGTGCCAGGGCACGATGCGGGCGGTGGTCTCGGTCGGGGGCCGCCGGGCCCACACGGCCCGGCCGTGGATGGGGGTGAACGCCGTGCACCGATTGGCGCCGGTCCTGGACGTCCTCGGACGCTACGAGCCCCGTCGCGTGATGGAGGACGGCTGCGAGTACACCGAACAGCTCCAGGCGGTCCGGGTCGAAGGGGGCGTCGCCGGCAACGTCGTGCCCGACCGGGCCTCGGTCACAATTAATTACCGCTTCGCGCCGCCCGCCGACGTGGCGGCGGCCGAGCGGACCCTCCGGGAACTGCTCGGTGGTGCGCTCGACGCGGCCGGGGGTGACACGTTCGAGGTCGTCGATGCCGCCGCCGGGGCGCCGCCCGCCCTGAAGCACCCGGTGCTGTCGCGCCTCGTGGCGGCCACGGGGGTGCCGCCCCGAGCCAAGGTGGGGTGGACCGACGTGGCGACCTTCGCCGCCATCGGGGTTCCCGCCACCAACTTCGGCCCCGGCGACCCCCTGCTGGCCCACACCGCCGACGAACACGTGTCGCGCCGCGAGCTCGACCACGCGCGCGAGGTGCTGGCGACGGTTCTCCTCGCCGGGTGACATCCACTCACCGACCGGGCACGAGCGCGCCGTGCCCCCGTGGTGAGGGAGGCCCCTGTGGTGAGGGAGGGAGGGACGGGGCTGCGGCGCGGCAGCTCCTGCCCCGGCCCGGTGCCGTCAGAGCCGGCGCAGGACGGTGACGACCCGGCCGTAGATCGTCACCTCGTCGGGTGAGAACTCCATGGGGGAGAGCGCGGCGTTGGCGGGGGAGAGCACCACCTTCCCGCGGCGCCGGGAGAAGGTCTTGACGGTGCCCTCGTCGCCGGGGATCCCCGCCACCACGATGTCGCCGTTGTCGGCGTCGGGCTGCTGGCGGACGACCACGTAGTCGCCGTCGAAGATGCCGGCCTCGATCATCGACTCGCCGCGTACCCGGAGCATGAACACCGACCCCGGGCCCGTGAAGTCCTCGGGGAGCGGAAGCAGCTCCTCGACGTTCTCGCTGGCGAGCACCCCGGTACCGGCCGCCACGTCACCGAGCAGGGGCACGTGGCGGACCGGGCTGGCTGCCATGGCGGCCCGGGAGGAGGGGTCGAAGCGCACCTCCATGGCACGTGGCTTGGTCGGGTCACGACGCAGGTATCCCTCGCGCTGGAGCACGGCCAGGTGGGCGTGGACCGTCGAGGACGATGTCAGCCCCACGGCCTCGCCGATCTCACGCACCGAGGGCGGATAGCCCTGCTCGCGCAGGCTGTCACCGATGTACTCGAGGATCTCGAGCCTCTTCCCGGTCAGTGCCTCGGCCATGCCGTCCTCCTCGTCCCGGCCCGCCGCCGGTCTGCGGTTCCTGGTTCCCGTCCGGGCGCCTCGCCGTCCCGCCGGCTCCACCGGCCCCATCCGGGCGGGGGCGCCCCTCGGAAGGCGAACACCTGTTCGGGACACGGTAGCGCCGGGAGGGTCGAAGATCAAACATCTGTTCGCCACGGGTGCCTCCACCAGGGCCCGAGCCGGTGTCACACCCTCGTGCGAGCCTCTGGAGGTGGCCGTCGCCGAGCAGTGTGTGTGGGACAGCGTGGCACTTGACACGAACACCTGTTCGTGCTGTGATGGCCCCGTGGCGAACACCTGTTCGACTGATCGCCTGGGAGGCCGGAGCTGATGGCCGTCGTCCTGTCGCCGATCCCCTCCCGGGGCCGGACGCGCCGGGCGTCGCTGCGCGTGGTGACCCGGGAGGCCCCGGCCCCGCCGCCGGCGCCTTCCCGGCCCAGGGTCGATCCTCCCCGGCCTCTTCCCCAGTCCGAGCCCGACCGTCGTTGCGACCAGGCGCGTCCCACGCGTGCCGGGTGCGTCACCGACGGCCGGACGACCCGTCCGGGCGTCGCGGTGCGGCGCCGGCGGCTCCTGCTCGGAACGGTGGCGGCGGGCCTGCTCGTCGCCCTCGCCCTGCCGTGGAGCGGTACCGGGGGCTCCCTCGCCACCCCCGGTCCCGCTCTGGCGGGGGGGTCCGTCACCCACCACGCGCCGTACGTCGTCCAGGCCGGGGACACCTTGTGGTCCATCGCCGTCCGGCTCGATCCGACCGGTGATCCCCGACCGTTGGTGGCGAGGCTCGAGGCCGAGGTGGGGGGCGACAACGTCGTCCCCGGGGAGCAGCTGGTCCTTCCCTGAGCGCCCGGAGCGTGGCACTACGGTTGACCCGGTGCGGTGTCCGTGGTGTCAAAGTCTCGAGGACAAGGTCGTCGACTCGCGCTTGGCGGAGGACGGTGGCGCCATCCGCCGTCGACGTGAATGCCTGTCGTGCAACCGCCGCTTCACTACCTACGAGCGCCTCGAGGAGGCTCCACTGTGGGTCGTGAAGCGCGGCGGGCAACGCGAGCCGTTCGACCGCGTCAAGGTCGTGTCGGGGGTGAGAGCGGCCACGAAGAACCGTCCCGTGACCGAGGAGAGGCTCGAGGAGATCGCCCAGCAGGTGGAGGAGGCGCTGCGGGGCGAGGGTGCCGAGGTGTCGAGCCAGCAGATCGGCGTGGCCGTCCTCGAGCGCCTACGCCACGTCGACGACGTCGCGTACCTTCGTTTCGCCTCTGTCTACAAGGGATTCGAGGACGTGGGGGACTTCCAGCGCGAGGTGGGGCTGCTGACCAAGACGACCGAGCCCAAGCGCAGGGTCTGACGCCGGTGACGGACCTGCTCGACAGCGTCCCCGAGCGCGTGCTCGCCGTCTACGCCCATCCGGACGACCCCGACGTCTCGTGCGGAGGCACGCTGGCACTGTGGTCCGGCGCCGGGGCCGAGGTCCACGTGCTGATCTGTACCGACGGGGACAAGGGCACGACGGATCCCGACGTGGACCCCGGCGTGCTGGCCGGTCGCCGGGCGGAGGAGGCGGGCGAGGCGGCGCGCCTCCTCGGCATCGCCGGACAGCACTTCCTCGGATACCCCGACGGCGAGCTCGTGGACGACCCGGCCCTGCGGGGCACGCTGGTGCGCTGGGTGCGCGAGCTCCGGCCGCTGACGGTGCTGGGGCCCGACCCCACCGCCGTGTTCTTCGGAGAGGACTACTTCAACCATCGGGACCACCGGACCACGGGGTTCGCCCTCCTCGACGCCTTGTCGCCCGCGGCTGCCCTCCCGCTCTACTTCCCCGAAGCGGGCCCGGCCTTCCAGGTCCAGACGGCGTTGCTGTCGGGCACTCTCGAGCCCGACGCGTGGGTGGACGTGACGGCCACCATCGAGGACAAGGTGGCGGCGGTGTCGTGCCATCGGAGCCAGTTCCCCGACGGGGGCGAATGGGCACGCCGAGCCGTGCGAGAGCGCGCCCGGGAGGACGGGCGCCGGGCCGGCGTGGGCTTCGCAGAGGGCTTCCGGCGTCTCCGGCTCGGTGCTTGACCGAGGCGCTGGGCCCGGGGCCGGCACGTCCGGGTCCGATGGTGCCGACGCCTGCACCGTGTTGCACGTGGACATGGACTCGTTCTTCGCGTCGGTGGAGGTCCTCGACGACCCCTCCCTGGTCGGGCGTCCGGTGATCGTGGGTGGTGCCGGAGCCAGGGGCGTGGTGGCGTCGTGCACCTACGAGGCGCGGGCCTTCGGCATCCACTCCGCCATGCCGTCGGTCGAGGCCAGGCGCCGGTGCCCGCACGCCGTGTTCCTGCCTGGCCGCTTCTCGCGCTACACGGAGATGAGCGAGCGACTCCATGCCGTGCTCCGCCGGTTCTCCCCGGTCGTCGAGGGCATCTCGCTCGACGAGGCGTTCGTCGACGTGGCCGGGGTACGACGGCTGCTGGGCCCGCCCCCCGAGGTGGCGCGCTCGATCCGGCACGCGGTGCACGAGGACCTGCACATGGAGTGCGGCGTGGGAGTGGCCCGGACCAAGTTGATCGCCAAGCTCGCGTCGCGTGCCGCCAAGCCGGTCCCGACGCCCGAGGGGCCGCGGCCGGGCCCGGGCGTCGTCGTGGTGCTGCCCGTCGAGGAGCTGTCGTTCCTGCACCCGCTGCCGGTCCGTGCCCTGTGGGGAGTGGGGCCCGCCACCGCCCGGCGGCTCGACGCCCTGGGCGTCACCACCGTCGGTGAGCTGGCCCGCATCCCGGCGGACACGCTGTGCCGGTCGCTCGGCACCGCCAACGGGCGCCTGCTCTCGGAGCTGGCCCGGGGCGAGGACAACCGCAAGGTGGAGGCCACCCGCGAGGTCAAGTCCGTCGGACACGAGGAGACCTTCGCCGTCGACATCTCCGTCCACGACGGCCTGCACCGCCACGTGCTGCGCATGGCCGACGCCGTGGGGACGCGTCTGCGCGAGGCGCGCCTGGTCGGGCGCACGGTCACGGTCAAGGTCCGCTACGGAGACCGCGCCACCATCACGCGGTCGCACACCGTGGGGGCACCCCTCGACTCCCCCCGTGCGCTCGGGGCCGTCGCCGGTGCGCTGCTCGACGCCGTGGACGTCTCGCCGGGCATCAGGCTCCTGGGGGTGTCGGTGTCGGGGCTCGTCGACACCGACACCACGGCCCGACAGCTCTCCTTCGACGACGACGAGGCTCCCCGTAACGAGGCCGAGGAACTCCGGGTCCATCCCGCGTCGGGACGTCCCCCGGTGGTACCGGGGGACCCCGCGCACGACACCGCGGCGGCCCGCGAGCTGGCCTGGCACGAGGTGGAGGCGGCGGTCTCGGCCATCCGGGCCCGCTACGGCAACGCGTCGGTGGGGCCGGCCACGCTTGTCGGGCGGGACGGGCTGGCCGTCAAAGAGCGTGGTGACACCCAGTGGGGCCCGAGCGCTCCTCCTGCTCCGGGCGGCGGAGACCGGTGAGCGCCCCTCGAGGCGGACGTTCCCCGGGGCATGCCGGGGCCCGGTTTTCCGACGTCCACCAGGGGGTTGACCCGCGAACGCGGCGCGTCACGGGACGTGCCGAGAGTGGCGGGCGCCGTTGTCTTGCCCTGCGCGCGTGCCTAAGATTGAGGAGCGCGCGCGAGGTCGCGACGGGGCCTGGAAAGGGGTGAGCGTGCCGCTCTCCGAGCATGAGCAGCGTGTGCTGCACGAATTGGAGCAGGCGCTGTACCAGGAGGACCCGAAGTTCGCCGACCGGGTCCGATCGGAGAGCGTCTACCGGTACGCGGGTCGATACCTCAAGTTGTCCCTCGTCGGCTTCCTCGCCGGTCTGGCGGTCATGCTCGTCTTCTTCACCTCGTCGGTGTTCCTCGGGTTCCTCGGCGTGCTCATCATGTTCGCCTCCCTCGTGGTCTTCTGGACCAACGTGCGCCGCATGGGCAAGGCGGGCTGGGAGGAGATGCTGCGGACCGACGGCATCGGCAACGCCCTCAACGACACGCGCGGCTGGTTGCGCGACCGCTTTCGCCGCAACCGCTAGCGCACGCTGCGACCCGGCTCCTTGACCGTCGCCGGCGGCACGGTGCCGTTCTGTGACCCGGGAGCCCCAGTGGAGCTGTGCCTGGCCGTCGACATCGGTGGCACCAAGTTGGCCGCCGGTCTCGTGACGAGCGGGGGAGCGGTGGCCGTGTCCCGACGAATCCCCACTCCGCCCACCGACGACGCCGAGGAGCTGTACGCGGCCCTGGGGGTGCTCGTGGGTGAGGTGCTCACGTCCGGGGCCGATGACGAGCGCAGCGCGGCGCAGGTCGTGGTGTGCGGCATCGGTTGTGGCGGGCCCATGGACCTGCGCCACGGGACCGTGTCGCCGCTCAACATCCCGGCGTGGCGAGACTTCCCCCTGCGCGCCCGGATGGAGGAGCTCACCGGCGTGCGAGTGGCCCTGGACAACGACGCCAAGGCGTTGGCGTTGGCCGAAGGCTGGACCGGAGCCGCCCGCGCCAGGCGCGACTTCGTGGCCATGGTGGTGTCCACCGGTGTGGGAGGAGGCGTCGTGGTCGACGGCCGCCTGCTCGACGGGTCGACGGGGAACGCGGGTCACATCGGCCATGTCATCGTCGAGCCCGACGGCCGCCTGTGCGCGTGCGGGGCGCGGGGGTGCCTCGAAGCAGAAGCGTCGGGTACCGCCATCGCGGCCGCCACGGGCCGGCCTCCGGCCGAAGCGACACCCGAGGTCGTGTCCCGGACGGGACGCATGGTCGGCCGGGCGGTCGCTTCAGTGGTGAGCCTGCTCGACATCGAGCTCGTCGTGATCGGAGGGTCGGTGGCGCTCGGGTTCGGCGCACCGTTCTTCGCCGCCGCCAACACCGAGCTGCACGCCCGAGCCCGGTTGTCGTTCACGGCCGAGGCGAGCATCGTTCCGAGCGGGCTGGGGACCAGCGGCCCTCTGGTGGGTGCCGGCGCGCTGGGCTGGCGGGCCGCGGACCGAGATCTCGTGCCGGCCCCGTGACGACGTCACCGGTACCTGGCCGGCGCGCCGGGCCGATCT
>JARLGQ010000292.1 GCA_031292675.1 Acidimicrobiales bacterium | reverse complement strand
CTACGTCCCGCTCGCCGACGCCGCGCCGGCGAGCGACGTCAGGGTCGACGGCGAGCCCGTGGCGGTGCGGACGACGTGCCGTCTGCTCAATCACGCCGGCTCGTACCTCGCGTATCACGGGGTGGCCGGGGAATACGGCCTGAGCGCACCCGACGACGGCCGGTTCGACCAGCCTGCCGAGCGCTTCGGGTTCAGCGGCACCGCCCCCGTGTTCCGCTCCGAGACCTTGCGCAGGCTCGGGGGTTTCGCTCCCGAGTTCTTCGCCTACAACGAGGACACGGACTGGTGCCTGCGCGCCCGGCTGGCGGGCTTGCGCATCCTCTACGACCCCCACGCCTCGGTGCGTCATCGCCTGTCGGCGACGAGCCACGGCCCCAGGTCGCCGATGGTCCGCCTGCTGGCACAGCGGAATTCCCTGTTGTGCCTGGCCCGCAACGCTCCCCTCGGCATCGCCCGACACTTCTGGTGGCTGGCCCTGCACGACGACCCCACCCCCGAGCTCCGACGCGCCGCGCTGGGGAAGCTCCCCTGGGCGCTGGTGTGGCGCGCCCGGCTGCGCAGGCAGTGGTCGACGACACCGGGCGCGGTGTGGGACCGGTGGGCCGGCGCGGACAGGGCATGGGACGACGGTCCCGTCGACACGGCGGGTCGCTGACGCGGGATCAGCGCCACCTCCGGTTCACGGGACCGTGGTGCCGACCGCCTCCACGATGAGGTCGACGAAGCGGCGTCGGGTACGGGACAGGGAGAACTCCTCGGCCCGCCGGGCTCCGGCCTCGACGAATTGCCGGCGCAGCCTCTTGTCCTCGACCACCTTGTGCACCGAGGCGGCGAAGAGCAGCGGCTCCTTCGACGACAGCAGCAGTCCGGCGTCGGCGACCGTCTCGGGCACCGCGGTGGTGGAGTACGCCACGATGGGGAGGCCGTGACCCATGGCCTCGACGAGAGGGACACAGAACCCCTCGTGCTCGGATGCGCACACGAACACGTCGGCCCCGCGGTAGTACGACTCGAGCTCCTCGGGTGACACCGAGCCCGTGATCGACACGGCATCGGCCAAGCCCAGCTCCTCGATGAAGGCCCTCAGTGCCGGCTCGTAGGTCTTGCCCAGGGGCGTCCCCACGAGATGGAGCCGGGCCTGGTCGTCGTAGAGGCGGCGGTACAGCGCCAGCATCTTGACCAGGTCGTGCTGAGCCTTGTGGGGGGACACCTTGCCCACGAACAGGAAGTCCGGACCACCGCCGGACTTCAACGTCGCCAGCCGTCGCGACAACGATGGGTCGGGGTCGGCGGCCGCCGTCATGTCGATGAGCAGGGGCGCCACCGCAGTGTGGGCGAAACCGACGTCGACGAGCTCCTCCATGTTGAAGGCGGAATCGGCGATGGCCAGACGGCACTCCGAGGCCACGCGGGTGACCTGGGAACGGCCGAGGCTGACCTCGTGACCCACAGCAGGCTCCCACGCGTCGAGGAGGGCGGCGGGCGTGATGTTGTGGTAGTTCAGCAGCTTGGGCTCCGAACGACTGGCGAAGATGTCGAAGACGGGGCTGCCGATCGACGCCTGGTACAACAGCCAACGACCCTTGGTGGGCCGACCCAGGCTGCTCATGGGACGGGCCCGGTCAGCCAGATCGCGCGTGCACGCCCCGTAGAAGATGTCCGACTCGATGCCGACCTGACGCAGCGCGTCGCTGACGGCCACGGTGTGCACACCGATGGCGTCACGACTGGCGAGCGACGGGATCACCTGGTCGACTCGCACCGGCGGCATTGTACCCATCGGACGAATTCGCCCGATCAGGGCGCGACGGCCCGGGCCGGTGCAGCGAGACGGGCCTGGGCCATCGACCCGTCGAACGGCGCGTCGCCGAAGGAGAAGACCCCGCCGTCGGCGCCGACCAACCAGTAGCCGCTGCCGTCGGTCGTCGCCGCCATGCCCACCACCGGTCGCGCCAGGGTGTAAGCACCGAGCGAGCCGAAGAAGCCCGCCCCGAAGGAGAACACGCCGCCGTCGGCGCCGACCAACCAGTAGCCCGCCGTGCCGAGGTCGACGGCCATACCCACGATCGGCGCCTGGAGGTGATGCCCGGAGATCGATCCGAAGTACTGGGCGTCGCCGTAGGCGAACACCCCGCCGTCGGCGCCGACCAACCAGTAGCCGGCGCCGTCGACCGACGGGGCGATGCCCACCACCGGCGCGGCCAGGTGCAGCGTCGACGCCGATCCGAAGTACCCGGCGTCGCCGAAGGCGAACACCCCGCCGTCGGCGCCGACCAACCAGTAGCCGCGTCCGTCACGCGTGGCCGCCATTCCCACCACCGGTCGCGCCAGGGACACGGCCCCCATCGACCCGTAGAAGGCGGCACCGCCGTAGGCGAACACCCCGCCGTCGGAACCGGCGAGCCAATAGCCTCCGCGGTCGGGGGCCGTGGCCATGCCCACCACCGGCGCCCGGAGCGCCAGGCCTCCGGCAGAACCGCAGAACGGGGTGCCGAAAGCGAAGACCCCGCCGTCGGAACCGGCCAGCGCGTACCCCTGGAACGCCCCCGAGGGCACCGCGCACGGAGACTGCGACGGTGCGACGCCGGTCACGCCCGTGCGCTGAGGATCGTGGTGGAACATCGGCCACGACGCCGGGCCCACCGCGCCGGCGCCGTCGGACCCGAGGATCTCGTAGTGCCGGATCACGCCTTGGTTCGACCCGTCGTACCCCGCCACCGTGATCCCCACGGCACCGTCGGGGTCGTCGGTGACAAGCGGTGAATTCTGGAACCCCAGGTCCGGACTGAGCACCGTCAGCTCCACCCCCGAGGCCCCGTCGAGGACCTCCACCCCTGCCGTGGTGGGGACGAGGACGTCCTGGGAGCTCCCCCCCGACAGCCCGGCGACCACGACCGACCCGATCACGCGGCCCACCACCGGCTGTTGCCAGATGGTGGCGCCGGTCTTGGCATCGAGGACCCAGACCGACCCGCCCGATCCGGTGTCGGTTCCCTCGACCACCTGGAGGCTGCCGTCTCCGGTGACGTCGGCCAGGGCGGGGCTGGTGGTGGTGGCGCCGTCGAGGGTCCGGGACCACACGGGACCGCAGTCGGTGTCGAAGGCCTTGACGGCGTCGGTGTCGGAGGCGCCCGGGAAGAACGCCCCCGTGCCCAGCGCGATGCCCGTGGCGCCCCCGGCGAGGAACGGTCCCACCGCAGGCGACGAGTCCACGGTCTGGGTGGTCGGGCTGTCGCAGATCAGCCCGCCGTTCTCGTTGAGGATGCGCAGGTGTCCTCCTTGCTGGTAGTGGCGGCCGAGCGCGAACCCGGCGGTCTGGTCCCCTCCTTCGACGACGTCGGCGGTGCCGGTGCCGTAGAGGTCGCCCACCGCGGCGGTGGAGAACACGCTGTCGGCGGTGAAGAAGGGCCAGCCGGGGAGGGTGGCCCCCGTCGACGCGTCCAGGGCGTACTGCTCCTGGTCGAGCGATCCCGCCACCACGCTCTCGGCGCCCTGGAGACCGGCCACGGTCAACGAGGCTTGGACGCCGGCCGCGGGCTGGCCGTCGCTCGCCGGATCGGCGACCGGCGTGAACCACAGAGGCGCGCCCGACGCGGCGAAGGCCTCGTATCCACCCTGACCGGGGTCGGCCGCGTTGCCCGCACCGACGTACACGTCGTCGAGCCCACCCCGCGTCGCCTGCACCGAGGGCGACGAGTCGATGGGCACACCTCCGTCGTCGACGGGCCATCCGGCCACCGCCGAGCCGTCGTCGAGGTGGTACGCGTAGAGGAAGCCGCTTCGATCGCCGACCACCACGGCGGGCCCGGCGCCGTCGAGGGTGGCCACGACCGGAGACGACTCGGCGATCGGCTGACCCTGGTCGGCCAGAGGGCCCGCCGACCACTCCAGGGTGAAGGTCGGCGACACCGGTGCCTGGGCGGACGCCGGCGATCCCCCCTCACCCGGGACCGCGCTCCAGGCGAGAAGCGAACCGGCCACGAGGCCGGCGCCGACGACGAGCCGACGCGCACGGCGACGGCGCCGGGCCGGGCTGAGGGACGCCACCGTCGACGACAAGAGCTACGGACTGCGACGAGCGTGTTCGCCGGCGTCGACCACGGACCGGAGGCGGCTCAGTTGAGGCTGGCGGCCCGGATGTCGGCGTGCAGCTGCAGCGCCACCATCCCCCGCGAGCGTTCCGGGTTCATGACCTCGAAACCCTCCTGCTCCCTGCTGTCGTAGAGGATCCCCAGCCGATCCTTGATGCCGACCTTCACGCTGTAGGCACCGTCGAGCAACGGCACCTGGTCGAAGCTCAGGTCGGCGCGTCCGGCGCCCACCGGTGCGTCGAAGAGCCGGTCCAGGATCTCGGTGTCGGATCCGAAGATCAATCTGCCCTCCTGGTCGTAGACCTCCAACGAGAACACCACGCCGGCGACGGGCTCGGTCGCCTCGAAGGCCACGTGCACGGTGACGCCCTCCCAGGGATGCAGGTAATGGCGCGCACCCACCCCGGGGTGCTCGACGTCGACCGAGGTGATCTCGATGGACTTGTGCAGCGGCGCTTGCTCGGGGGTCTCCTCGGCTTCGAGGGCGGCGGCGCCGATCCCCGCGACGACGGTGTTGAGGTGCTCGTGGTAGATGCGCACCGCGTCGGCGGCAGGGCCCGCGCCGATCATGTCACCGGAGCTCAGCACGACGGCGAAGTCGCAGATCTGGCGCACGAGGTCAGAGGAGTGGGTGACGAAGAGGATGGTCCGGCCGTCGTCCTGGAATTCCTTGATCCGCGCCATGCACTTGCGCGAGAACGCCTCGTCGCCCACGGCCAGCACCTCGTCCACGACCAGGATGTCCGGGTCGACGTTGACCGCCACGGCGAAGCCGAGCCGGACGTACATGCCCGACGAGTAGTACTTCACCTGGTTGTCGATGAACTGCTCGAGCTCGGCGAAAGCGACGATCTCGTCGAAGCGCTTGTCGACATCCTTGGTCGACAGCCCCAGGAGCGACGCATTGAGGTAGATGTTCTCCCTGCCCGACAGCTCTGGTTGGAACCCGGCCCCGAGCTCCAGCAGGGCGGCCAGGCTGCCCCGCACCACGACCTTCCCCTGGGTGGGCTGGAGGATCCCCGACACGCACTTGAGCAGCGTCGACTTGCCCGAGCCGTTGCGCCCCAGGATCCCGACGGTCTGGCCCTCGGGGATCTCGAAGCTCACGTCGCGCAGCGCCCAGAAGTCCTGGTACGGGTTGCGACCCGCATGCAAGAAGCGCTCTTTGAGCGACTGGTACTTCTCGGAATAGAGCCGGAACCTCTTGGAGACGTCCACGACGTCCACGGCGATGCTCGCTGCCACCGGGCTCAGAGCTCCTCGGCGAAGTTGCCCTCGAGCCGGCCGAACACGACCATGGCGCCGAGCAGGAGGACCACCGACACCGCGAACACCGTGAGGTCCGACGCCACGTACCAGTGGAGCCCGTAACTCGCCATGACGCCGTGCTGTATGAGCGCGTGATAGGGAGCGCCTTTGGCCGGATGGGTGAGCAAGGTCGACCGGGGATGGATGACGTTGTAGAAGACCCGCTGGAACGACATCACCACCGGGGTCACCGGGTTGGCGAAGTACAGCCAGATCAGATGGGTTCCCGGGATCCCGAGCAGCGAGCGCTTGGCGAGCCCGTCGTGCACACGCCCGGAGAAGGCGTAGATGCCGGGGATGGCCCAGAACCAGGCCAACAGGATCACCTCGACCAGGTGCTGGGTGTCGCGCAGGTACACGTTCACCGCCGACAGGAACACCGCCAGCGCGGCTGAGAAGGCGACGATCGCCGCCAAGGCCGGGATGACCAGCCACAGAGCGCTCCAGTCGGGACGGTGCCAGAAGGCGAACATGAATACGAGCAACACGATGGACTGGAACAGGAAGAACATGAAGGCCGAACCCACCGCCGCCAGGGCGAGGATCTCGCGGGGGAAGGCGACCTTCTTGACGATCGCGGCGTTGGACACCACCGAGCTGGTCCCGGTGAGCACAGCGGTCTGGAAGAGATTCCACACCAACATGGCCGAGAACATGTAGATGACGAAGTTGGGGATGCCGTTGGGCAGGAAATAGGTGAACAGGACGAAGAAGACGGCCAGGGTCAACGCCGGGTTGAGCATCGACCACAGGAACCCGAGGACCGAGTTCTTGTACTTGACCTTGATCTCCTTGCGCACCAGGAAGAAGAACAGCTCGCGCGCCCGCCACAGCTCACCCAGGCGCAGCCAGATGCTCACCCGGGCGGCGACCACCCGGGTCGGCTTGGCGCGACGGGCGGCGATGCGCGCGGCACGCTCGGCGACGGCGCGCTCGTCATCGCCGGTGGCGACCGATGCGGCGCCGCCCCCGGATTCGACGTCGGGGCCCGAGGGCTCGACCGCAGTCGACGCCGCTCCCGCCTCGGAACGGACGTCGGTCACGGCGGAGCTCCGTGCAGTCCTGCGGGCGCCGTGCTCAGCGGTGGGCCGCCTGCGGCGTCGAATGCTCGATCACGTGGTCGATGAACCCGTAGTCCTTGGCCTCCTCGGCGGTGAACCACCGGTCGCGGTCGGAGTCCGCTTCGATCCGCTCGATCGGCTGGCCGGTGTGGAACGAGATGCGCTCGGCCATCATGCGCTTGAGGTAGACGATCTGCTCGGCCTGGATGGCGATGTCGGTCGCCTGGCCCTGCATCTGCCCGGAGGGCTGGTGCATGAGAATTCGGCTGTGGGGAAGGGCGAAGCGCTTGCCCGGCGCCCCGGCACACAGGAGGAATTGGCCCATCGACGCGGCCAGGCCCACGCAGATCGTGCTCACGTCACAGCTGACGTACTGCATGGTGTCGTAGATGGCCAGCCCGTCGGTGACCGATCCCCCCGGGGAGTTGACGTACAGGGCGATGTCCCGCTCGCTGTTCTCGGCCGCCAGGAGGAGGAGCTGGGCGCACACCTGGTTCGCCACCGTCTCGTCGATGGCACTGCCCAGGAAGATGATGCGCTCCTTGAGGAGGCGCTGGAAGACGTCGGCCGAGGCCAGGTCAGGCAGGTTGCCGGTCCGCATCGACGGGTACGGGTCCGCCACCAGGGGTGATGTGTGCGTGGGGTGTGGGGCCATGACACGAGGCTACCCGGGATGTCGCCGAGGGTCGGGCAGGGTGCAGGGGGCCGCCCGATAGGCTGACGTGTCCCGGCAGGCGGCGCAACGCCGGCGGCGGGAGCGCTGCGGGCGTGGCGGAACGGTAGACGCGCGGGGTTTAGGTCCCCGTCCCCTCCGGGGGGTGGAGGTTCGACTCCTCTCGCCCGCACTCCGGCCTCTTCGGTCGCGACGCGAACAGGAGCGTCCACGACCACCCAAGGACCTGGAGCAATAGACCGATGATCACCGCTCGCGACCTCACCATCGAAATCGGTGGCAGGACCCTCCTGCGCGACGCGTCGTTCATGGTGGCGCCCGACGACAAGGTGGGCCTGGTGGGCCGCAACGGCACGGGCAAGTCGTCGCTGGTGTCGGTCGTGTGCGGCCAGGCTCCGTCACATCTTCGCGTTCGGGGCGAGGTGGCGACGCAGGGCACGGTGGGGTTCCTTCCCCAGGTGCCGAAGGCCGGTGGGCTGGGGTTGGAGCCGACCGGGTTCTCCCACGTGCTCTCGGCCCGGGGCCTCGACGTCCTCGACGAGGAGCTGCACAAGGCCCGGAGCGCGGTGGCGGCGGACCCGACCGACGAGGCCATCGCCACGTTCGCCGACCTCGAGGAGCGCTACGGGGCCGCCGGCGGGTACAGCCTCGAAGGCGACATCGCCCGCCTCGCCGAGGGGATCGGGCTCCGCCAGGACATCCTGTTCGACGACATCGACTCGCTGTCGGGGGGCCAGCGCCGGCGCGTCGACATCGTCCGGGTGCTGTTCGGGCAGCCCGACGTCCTCGTGCTCGACGAGCCGACCAACCATCTCGACCTCGCCGCCAAGCGGTGGCTCATGGGCGAGCTCTCGCGCTTCCCCGGGGCGATGCTGGTCATCAGCCACGACCTCAAACTGCTCGACCGGGTCATCACCAAGGTCCTGAACCTGGCCGATGGCGGCCTGCGGGAGTTCAAGGGCAACTACACGGCGTTCCGGACGCAGCTGACCGCCGACATCGACCAGCGTGAGAAGAAGCGCTCCCTCGAGGACCGCCAGATCCGCAAGCTCAGTACGCTGGCCGACTCCATGCGCGCCAGCACCGAGGACCGGGCCCGTAAGGCCAAGGTCCTCGACCGCAGGGTGGAGCGAATGAAAGGCAACCGCACCGAGCTCGTCAAGCGCGAGCGCAAGGCGCGCTTCCGCCTCCCCACACCGGCACGATCGGGCGCCCTTCCGCTGGCCGTGCGCGGGGTGCAGGTGTCGTACGGAGCGAAGAAGGTCCTCCTCGACGTCGACTTCACCGTGGCGCGTGGCGACCGGGTCGTGGTGATCGGGCGCAACGGAGCCGGAAAGAGCAGTCTGCTGCGCTGTCTCGCCGCCGTCCAGGCCCCCACCCAGGGGGCGGTGGAAGTCGGGCACAACGTGGCGCTCGGGTACTTCGCCCAGGAACACGAGCAGCTCGACCCCGGGCGTTGCGCCCTAGAGCACATCGACGACAGCGTGCTGCGCACCGTTTCGGAGCGACGTGCCCTGCTGGGGTCGTTCGGGCTCACCGGAGGGACAGCAGAGCAATTGCCCCCGTCGCTGTCGGGCGGGGAACGCGCCAAGCTCAGCCTGGCCATGCTGTCGGCGGGCCGCGCCAACCTTCTCGTGCTCGACGAGCCGACCAACAACCTCGACCCGGCCTCGGTCGAGGCGGTGGGCGCCATGTTGAGCACCTGGCCCGGCACCGTCGTGGCGGTGAGCCACGACCGTCCCTTCGTCGACGCCCTGCGCCCCACGCACGCGCTGCACCTCCCCGAGGAACGCTATGAGCTGTGGCGCGAGGAGTACCTCGACGACGTCGAGATGAGATAGTCGGGAAGATCGTCGCAACCAGACCGCCTCGATCAGACCGGGAGGGACCATGGCAGACGTGAACGCGCTCACCGCCGCCGGCGCCGAGATCCGGCCGCGGGTGGCGGGAATCGCCCCTGCGCAGTGGGACCTGCCCACCCCGTGCACGCATTGGAGGGTCACCGACCTCGTCGTGCACCTCATCGAGGGGAGCCGGATGGCGTTGCGTCTCCTGCAGGGCGCCTCGGCCTCCGAGGCGCGCCGGGCCTTCGGGGTGGCCCACGGCTCCGACCTCCCCTCCGAGCTCGACGTGGCGCTGGCCGAAGAGCTGGCGGCCTTCGAAGGGCCCGACGCCCTGACCATGACCGTGCACCACCCCGCGGCCGGAGACGTCCCCGGCGCCACCCTGATCGGTTTCCGGACCGGCGACTACCTGCTCCACAGCTGGGACCTCGCCCGGGCGACCGGTGGTGACGAACGCCTCCCCCAGGGCCTGGTGGCCGCGGTATGGGAGGACTTGCAGCCCATGGTGCCTTTCATCGGCGACATCGGGGTGTTCGGGAGCGGGCCCAGCGGGACGGTCGCCCCGGACGCGCCACTGCAACAACGACTGTTGGACCTCACCGGTCGCAGGCCGTGACCGCGTCCGCCCGCTGATGGCCAAGTCCTATGTCGCCTTGCTCCGGGGGATCAACGTCGGCGGCCGCGCCAAGATCTCGATGGCCGACCTCCGCAGCGCGTTCGTCGACATGGGCTTCGACGACGTCTCCACCTACATCCAGAGCGGCAACGTGGTGTTCCGGTCGTCGAGCTCCCCCGTCACGATGGCGGCGGACATCGAGGAAGGGATCGACGCCGCGTTCGGCCTCGACGTCAACGTGGTGCTCCGCACGAGCGCGCAATGGGCCGGCGTCGTGGAGCACAACCCCCTCGCCGCCGGGGGTCGGGACCCGGCCAAGCTCCACGTGACGTTCCTGGCCTCCAAGGCGACGGCGGCCCGGGTGGCGGGCATCGACACCGAGGGATTCCTCCCCGACGAGTTCCGGGTTCTCCAGCGAGAGGTCTACCTGCACTGCCCCGCCGGCTACGGCCGGACGAAGCTCACCAACACGTTTCTCGAGCGCAGACTCGGGGTGGTGGCGACCACCCGCAATTGGAACACGGTGAGGACCCTGGCTCGCATGAGCTCCTGAGGCCTGCGCCGTGCGGCCCGGATCCTGCACGGCACAGGCGGGAGATTGTCAGGAAATCCACAGCTGGCGTTGACCAGACCCACCGCTCGGGTCGGGACACTGTGTCCATGCTCCAGCCGGCGACGCTGCCACACGAAGCACTGGCACCCGAAGCACCGGCACCCGGAGAACCGGCACCCGGAGAACCGGCTCCCGGCACGCGGGCACACGTCGATCCCACCCCCATGGGCAGGGCCGGGCCCCAGGTCGACATCGCCATCCCCGTCCACAACGAGGAGGGCGACCTCGAGGAGAGCATCCGGAGGCTGCACGGCTACCTGAGCAGCGCGCTGCCCTTCAGCTTCCGGATCACCGTGGCGGACAACGCCAGCACCGACCGCACCTGGAGCATCGCCCGTTCGCTCCAGCGCGAGCTCTCCGACGTGGTGGCCGTGCACCTCGACGAAAAAGGGCGCGGGCGCGCCCTGCACCGGGTGTGGGCGCACAGCGACGCGGCGGTGCTCGCCTACATGGACGTCGACCTCTCCACCGACCTTGCCGCCGTACTGCCCCTGGTGGCGCCCCTGGTGTCGGGCCACAGCGACATGGCCATCGGCACCCGCTTGGCCCACGGCTCTCGCGTCGTGCGCGGCGCCAAGCGCGAAGTCATTTCACGCTGCTACAACCTCTTGCTCCACACGACACTGGCCGCCGGCTTCTCCGACGCCCAGTGCGGGTTCAAGGCGATCCGGGCCGACCGGGCCCGGGCCCTGTTGCCGCTGGTCAAGGACACCGGGTGGTTCTTCGACACCGAGCTCCTGTTCCTGGCCGAGCGGGCCGGCATGCGCATCCACGAGGTCCCGGTGGACTGGGTCGACGACCCCGACTCGCGCGTCGACATCGTCACGACCGCGGTGGCCGACCTGAGGGGCGTGGCCCGCCTCGTCCGGGGCCTCGTCACCGGAAGCCTGCCCCTCACCACCCTGCTCGAGTCGACGTCGGCCGAACAGGCGGTGCAGGCGCGCCCGGGCCTGGTCTCCCAGTTGGCTCGCTTCTCGGTGGTCGGCGTCGTGAGCACCGTGGCGTACGTGCTGCTCTACCTGACGCTGCGCCCGGGCATCCCCGCCCAGGGCGCCAACGCCCTCGCCCTGCTGGCGACGGCCGTGGCCAACACCGCGGTGAACCGGCGCGTGACCTTCGGGATCCGCAGCCCCAGGGCGCACCTTCGCCACCAGCTCCAGGGCATCGCCGTGTTCGGCGTGGGCCTCGTCCTCACCGGCGGCGCGCTGGCCGCGCTGCACCACTTCGCACCCGAGGCGGGCCGCGGCCTCGAGATCGCGGTGCTCGTCACCGCCGGCGCCGCCGCCACCGCGGTGCGGTTCGTCCTCTTCCGCTCCTGGGTGTTCCCCGGAGCGTCCCGCCCGACTGCGACCGTCCTGCCGTCACTCCCGAGGAGCCCACGATGACGACCGATGTCCTTCCCGTCGACGCTCCCGTCGAGGTGGTACCGCCCGACTCGCCCCTCGTGCCCGACGGGCGCCACCGGAGCGAACGCAGCGACGGGAGCAACGGACGCGACCACCGTCGGCCCGGGGACCGGATCCGGCACCTGTGGCGGGGTCGTCCCGGGGACCCGCCCTGGGTTCGGCCCGCCCTGCTGGCCCTGCTGGTAGCGACCGCCGTGCTCTACCTATGGGGGCTGGGCGCGTCGGGCTGGGCCAACTCCTTCTACTCGGCCGCGGTGCAGGCCGGGACCAAGAGCTGGAAGGCATTCTTCTTCGGCTCCTCCGACGCCTCCAACTTCATCACCGTCGACAAGCCACCTGCCTCGCTGTGGGTCATGGAGCTCTCGGCCCGGATCTTCGGCCTCAGCTCGTGGAGCATCCTCGTCCCTCAGGCACTCGAAGGAGTGGCGTCGGTGGCCGTGCTGTACGCGGCGGTGCGGCGCTCGTTCCGCCCCGGTGCCGCGCTCCTGGCCGGCCTGGTGCTCGCCACCACGCCGGTGGCGGCGCTCATGTTCCGCTACAACAACCCCGACGCGCTGCTGGTCCTCCTGCTCACGGTGGCCGCCTACGCCACGGTCCGGGCCTTCGAGCGCGCCGGCACGTGGTGGCTGGTCCTCGCCATGGCCGCGGTGGGCACCGGGTTCATCACCAAGATGCTCCAGGCCTTCCTGGTCGTTCCCGCCATCGGCATCGTGTACCTCATCGCCGCCCCAACCCCCCTACGACGTCGCGTCATGCAGCTCGGCGCCGGGGCCCTGGCGCTGGTGGTGTCGTCGGGATGGTGGGTGGCGGCCGTGCAGCTGACCCCCGCCGCCGACCGGCCCTACATCGGCGGGTCCCAGGACAACAGCGCGCTCAACTTGATCTTCGGGTACAACGGGCTGGGCCGGATCTCGGGCAACGAGAGCGGCAGTGTGAGCGGGGCGGGGGCGCTCGGGTCGCGCTGGGGGCCGACCGGATTGCTGCGCTTCTTCGGCAGCGAATTCGGGACGCAGATCTCCTGGCTCCTCCCCGCCGCCGTGATCCTGGCCGTGGCATCGATGTGGCTGTGGCGCAGACGGCCCCGCACCGACCGTGCCCGCGCCGCCATGATGCTGTGGAGCGGGTGGCTGATCGTGACGGTGCTCGTCATCAGCCTGGCCAAGGGGATCATCCACCCCTACTACTCGGTCGCCGCCGCGCCGGCCATCGGCGCCATGGTCGGCATCGGCAGCTCGGCACTGTGGGAGAGACGATCCCACCTCGGGGCCCGCATCGGGCTCGCCGCGGCCCTGGCGGCCACCGCGGTGTGGGGCTCCGTCCTCCTCGACCGCGCCCCACAGTGGATGCCGTGGATGGGCACCGCCGTGCTGGCGGTGGGCCTCGGGGCCGCCCTGGTCCTCGTGCTCGCGCCCCGACTGCGGGGCCGGGCCGCCTTGGCCCTGGGCTCGGTCGGGATCTGCGCGGCGTTGGCCGGCCCCGCCGCCTACGCCCTCGACACGGCCGCCACCGCACACTCGGGGGCGATCCCCTCGGCGGGACCGTCCTCGGCCAACGGGCCCCGTGGCGTGCCCGGTGCCCCCGGGGGCGGCGGATTCGGGGGCATCCCCGGCGCCGGCCCCGGCGGTCGGCTCGGCATCACGGGCCCAGCCGGCGCAGGGGCAACGGGAAGGGCCCGAGCCATACGAGGCACGGCGCTGCCCCCGGGGTTCGGGACGGCCAACGGCTCTCCCACCGGGCCCGGCGCCGGGGGTGGAGGGAACGGGTCGTTGCCGCCGGGCGGCTTCGGCAGGCCTCCGGGGGGGCGTGCCGCGGGCGCGGCCACACCCGGAACCGGTCCCGGCGGGGGCGTCGGAGGCAGGGGCGGGGGCGGGTTCCTGTCGATCAGCACGCCAGGCAGCCAGCTCGTCAAGGCGCTCGAGGCGGACGCGGGCGCGTACACCTGGGTGGCCGCCACCGTGAACTCCAACTCGGCCGCCGGGTACCAACTCGCCACCGAAGACCCGGTCATGGCCATCGGCGGGTTCAACGGCACCGATCCCGCCCCGACCCTGGCGCAATTCGAACGCGACGTGGCCGAGAAGAAGGTCCACTACTTCATCTCCGGCGGGGGCGGGCCCGGCAGCGGCGGCACGGGCACCACCGCCCAACAGATCACGCAGTGGGTCGAGAGCCACTTCAGCGCCCGGGCCCTCGACGGTGTCACGGTCTACGACCTGACGACCTCCACCTGAGGGGGCCGATGCACTGCCTCCTCCGACAACGGGGTCGCCTCCTCCGACAACGGGGTCGCGCCCCGGAGGGCCCGGGGTCGGGCCCCGTGCCCGGTGGTGGCCGGTCCGAAGGCCAATGCCGCCAGGACGAGGCCGGCGGTGAGCGACCATTCGTTGAAGAACGACTGCTTGTTGGCCAGGTTGAACACCGCCATCACCACGGCCGAGCCGAGCAGGAACCCGTAGGTGTCGTGCGGGAGGCGCCAGAGGACGAGAACCATGGCGCCCACGGTGGCGAGCACCAAGGGGGCCAGCCCGGGGCTCCACCCGTGTGCCAACGCAATGCTGAACAGCGAAAGGGAGTCGAGCCGGGCGGGAAGGAACAAGTTGTACGAGACGGCCCCTCGATAGAAGGCGTGCGGGGCGGCGAGGACCCAGGGAGCGGTGAACGCCACCGCCCCCCCGGCCGCCAAGGCGGTCCGACGCCACCCGAAGTCCTTCCAGAAGAAGGCCAGGGGAAGCATGAGCCATGCCGTCTGCTTGCAGACCAGGCACAGGGCGAAGGCGACCACGGCCCATCCGTATCTGCCCCGCACCACCGCGTACGCCGCCACGCACACCGACGCCAGGACGAGCGGGTCGATCCACGACTGCTCGAGCCCGAACATCGCCTTGGGGTACAGCATCACGAACGCACCCAGCAGGACCACCGACGTGCGGCCGCGCACCCGGGCCAGCACGACGGCGGTCACCGCCATGGCGGCCAGGACCCCGTAGCGCACGTCGCCGAACAGCACGTGGAAGGGCCACACGAGCAGCGCCGCCCCGGGCAGGTAGGCGAAGCCGTTGGAGAACTCGGCGCTGACGCCGCTCGTCCACCGGACGGTGTAGATGTTGTGGCCGTGTGACAGCCCCCGGCCCGCGGCCTGGAGCATGTACCAGTCGTCGATGGCGGGCCGCGGGCTCGACACGACCATCGCCACCCCGGCTCCGAGCATCACGCCGATGGCGCCGTAGGTGGCGAGCCGGCGGAAGGGGAGCCCGGCCAGCAGCCACACCGACACCGACACCGCCGCCACGCTCGTGAGGGTCCGGCTCACGGTGAGGGCGGTCCCGGATCCGTACACGCCGGCTGCGTCATGGACACCGCCGAGGACGACCACCCCGGCCGCGACGGTGGCCACGCGGTCGAAATCCCTCGCCGGTCTCAGCCGGCGCGCCGCGCAGAACACGAGCAGCACGGTCCCCACCGTGACGAGCGCCACGGCGTCGGCCGAGTACGTGCCGTTGCCCAGGGCCGCTCCGAGCCCGATGGCCACCCACGCGCCGAGCAGGGGGAGCTCGGCCCCGGTCGTGGTGCCGGTGTCGGAGAGCCCCTGGCCCGCGGCCGTGCTGTCCTGCCCCGACGACGTCATCTGCCTAAGGATCGGCTCCCCGGGACGCCTCCTTGACCCCCGGCGACCTCGACCCCCGGCGACGTTCGGCCCTCAGCCTCCCCCGTCCACGCTGATCACCTGCCCGGTCACGTACCCGGCCTCCTCCGAGCACAGGAACCGCACCACGGCGGCCACGTCCTCGGGGCGACACACCCGACCGAAGGGGGCGTTGGCGTCCATGGACGTGATGTCCTCGACCCCCATGGCCCGCACCAGCCGCCGGCCCATCTCGGTGGCGACCAGGCCCGGCGCCACCACGTTGACGTGGATGCCGTGGCGCCGCTCCTCCTTGGCGAGCGTCATGGCCAGTGCCTCGAGGGCGGCCTTGGCCATGTTGTAGGGCGAGCTGTTGGGGGCAAGCAGCCGGGCGGCGACGCTCGACACGAACACCACGTCCCCCCGGGGGCGCGTCCGCATGGCCGGGACGGCGAGCCGGCACAGGTGATGGGCGCCCAGGGCGTGCACGGCGACGACGCGCTCGAGCTCGGCGGGGTCGGTGTCGACCACGGTGTGGCCGCGGCTGGCGATGCCCGCCGAGTGCACCAGCGTGTCGAGAGCCCCGAAGTCCTCGAGCACCGATCCCACCATGGCCTGGTCCTCCTGGGCGGACTCGACCGATGCCCGGTAGGGCCGGGCCCGCCGGCCCAAGGCCTCGACGGCGCGCACGGTGTCGGCGGCCGCGTCCTCGTCGCGTCGGTAGTTCACCGCCACATCGAAGCCGGCGCCGGCCAGGGCCAGCGCGCACGCCCTGCCGATCCCCCGGCTCCCCCCGGTGACGAGCGCCACCCTCCCCTCGGAACGGTCCACGTCGAGGGCGGGTCTACGCGGCGGGACGGAAGTTGGGGACGTGGTAGTCGTCCCCGATGTCGGTGAAGTCCACGTGCAACGCCATGCCCACCACCAGGTCGTCGAAGTCGCACCCGACGACGTTGGTCATCATCCTCGGCCCCTCGGCCAGGTCGACCACTGCGGCCACGTACGGCACCCGCTCGTTGAACGGCGGCAGGTCGTTCTGGTAGACGACCGACCAGGTGTAGAGCGTGGCGTCCCCGCTGGCCTCCTCCCACGACACCGTGTCGGCCCCGCACCGGGGGCAGAACGGCCGGGGGTAGTAGTGCGCCTCGCCACAGGTGGAGCACCTCATGATGAGGAGACGGCCCTCCCCCACGGCGTCCCACCACGGCCGGGTGAAGTCGTCGGGGGTGGGGAGATCGAAGCGGGTCGTCGCCATTCTTCTGCCTCGTTGGGTGTGTTGACCGTGGTCTTCTTCGTGCCCGGTGGGGGCGGCCCGCGCCTGTGGGCCATGTTGACCCTGGCAAGCGCCATCGGCCATGCTGCCCGGGTTCCAGATCCGACGTCAACGTGGCGCGGGACCGGCGGCGGGCGCCGGGCACAAGGCTGTGAAGCAGAAGCAGGAGGACAT
>JARLGQ010000291.1 GCA_031292675.1 Acidimicrobiales bacterium | reverse complement strand
GCTCGAGGGCACGGAGTCCGGGGTGCGGTCGATGTCGACGGCGGCGCCCTTCTGGGACTGCCAGGCGTACACGACGTCCTCGGCGCCGATGGGCACGCCGTCGGACCACACCGCCCGGGGGTCGATCTGGTAGACGACGGTCTGGGGTTGGAGGCTCACGACCTCGGCGCTGTCCACCACGTTGGTGTCGAGCTGTGGTGTGAGGCCCGGCCCCACCCGGAACACCTGGGCCCACACCGCGCTGGCCAGCATCCGGCCGGTGGCGGTGTCGCCCGCCACCGTGTGGTCGTTCAGCGTCGCGGGCACGTCGTCGAGCGCCACGGTGGCCGTGCCGCCCTCGACAGGGACCAGCGGGGGCGCGACGTGGGCACGGCTCTTGATGCTCCCCGGCGCACCCGACGCCCCGGTGGACGCGCCGCACGCCGCGGTCAGCACGCACAGCACGACCGCGAGGGCGACGCGGCGCGGAGCTCGGGGAAGGAGGGGCCGGAGCCGAGAGGACCGACCGGGCACCGGCGCCGGGGCTCGTTCCCTACCACCGGCGCCGCCGGTGGTCACTGCAGGCGCAGGGCCAAGGTCACGGTCGTGAAGGTGAAGATGATCGCCACGGTGATCGTGATGCGGTCGAGGTTCTTCTCGACCACAGTCGAGCCGGCCGCCGCCTGGCCCACCGAGCCGCCGATCATGTCGGAAAGGCCGCCGCCCTTCCCCGAGTGCATGAGGATGAGGAAGATGAGCGCCAGCGACACCATGACGTGCAGCACCACGATGGCAATCGTCAGCACCGAGTCCTCCTGGGGCGTTCCGGTCCGGACAACGCTACCAAAGCCCGACCTCTCCCCGACCGGCAGGTCCCCGACCGGCCCGGCCCCCGGTCGGGCTTTCCGGGGCCGCAGGGCTTTTCCGGGGCCGCCGGGCCCTCAGCGCCCTGTGAGCACCACCGAGGCTGCTGCCTGCACGATGGCGGCGAAGGTGGCCGCTTCGAGGCTGGCCCCCCCGACGAGAGCCCCGTCCACGTCGGGCTGCCCGATCAGCTCGGCCGCGTTCTCGGGCCGCACCGAGCCCCCGTACTGGATGCGGACGGCCCCGGCTCCCTCGGCCCCGGCCACCTCCCCGACCACCCCCCGGATGTGGGCACAGGCCCACTGGGCGTCCTCGGCGGTGGCCGTGCGCCCCGTGCCGATGGCCCAGATGGGCTCGTAGGCGATCACCAGCCCCGCCACCTGCTCGGGGGAGAGCCCCTTCACCGCCGCGGTGGTCTGCGCCGTGAGGCGTGCCTCGGTCTCCCCGTCCTCACGCTCCTCCTCGGTCTCCCCCACGCACAGGATGGGGGTCATGGCGTGGCGGAGGACGGCCCGCACGGTGAGGGCCACCACCTCGTCGGTCTGGCCGAAGAACTGCCTGCGCTCGGAGTGGCCCACGATCACGAGGGACACGCCGAGACGGGCCAGCATGGGAGGGGCGACCTCCCCGGTGAAGGCCCCCTGGTCGTCGTGGTGACAGTGCTGGGCGCCCAGCGCCACGGGAATGGCGCGGTCCTCGATCACCGTCTGCACCGAGCGCAGGCTGGTGAAGGTGGGATGCACCGACACGTCGAGCGACGCCACGTCGGCGGCCCCCAGGCGAAGCCCGAGGTCCTGTACGGCCCGGATCGACTGCAGATGGTCGTGGTGCATCTTCCAGTTGCCGCTCACCAGTGGCCTCCGCACCCCCGCCCCTGCTCCCCCGGCCTTGGCCATGTCAGGCGCCCGCCTTCGGGGCGTTGGAGGCGTGGCGCAGCGCTTGGAGCCCGGGCAGGTCGCCGTGCTCGAGCAGATCGAGCGAGGCGCCGCCCCCGGTGGACACGTACCCGACCTGGGCGGCGAGGCCGAGTTGATCGAGCGCCGCCACCGAGTCGCCTCCGCCCACCACGGTGAAGGCCCGCGACTCGGCCACGGCCCTCGCCACGGTCCGGGTCCCGGCCGCGAAGCGCTCGTCCTCGAACATCCCCATCGGCCCGTTCCAGAACACCGTCCCGGCCCCTGCCACCACATCGGCGAACGCCCCGGCGGTCTCGGGCCCGATGTCGACGCCCCGCCACCCGCGGGGCACGTCGGTGCCGATCATCCGCACCTCACCGGTACCGGCGGTGTGCCGACCGACGGTACCGCCCGGTTCGAGGGCCACGATGTCGGTGGGGAGGATGATCCGGTCGCCGGCCTGTTCGAGGAGCCGGGCGCAGCTGTCGATGCGGCCGGCGTCGAGGAGGGAGGCGCCCACGGCATGGCCTTGGGCGGCCAGGAAGGTGAACGCCATGCCTCCCCCCACGGCCATGTGGTCGACCAGGTCGAGCAGGACGCGCAGCACGCCCAGCTTGTCACCCACCTTGGAGCCGCCCACGAGCGTCACGAAGGGGCGGGCGGGGGCCACCAGGAGCCCGCCGAGCACCTCGACCTCCTTGGCCAGCAGCCGGCCCGCCGCCGAGGGCAGGCGCGCGGGCGGGCCCACGATCGAGCCGTGAGACCGGTGCGAGGCGCCGAAGGCGTCGTTGACGTAGGCGTCGAACCCGCTGACGAGCCGGTCGACGAAGCCCGGGTCGTCGTCCTCCTCCCCCGGGTCGAAGCGGAGGTTCTCGAGCAGCTCCACCCCCGGGGCGAGCTCGGCGAGGCGGGCCCGGACCGGTGCCACGTCGAAGTGCGGGTCGACCACGCCCTTGGGCCGGCCCAGGTGGGTGCAAGCGGTGACCTTGGCGCCGTGGTCCTGCAGCCACGACAGGGTCGGGAGGGCCGACCGGATCCGGAAGTCGTCGGTCACCACCGTGCCCCCGCCGCCCCGGGGGTCGGGGCCCAGGGGCACGTTGAAGTCGACCCGCACGAGCACGCACCGGCCG
>JARLGQ010000290.1 GCA_031292675.1 Acidimicrobiales bacterium | reverse complement strand
ACGCACGTGCGGGCCCTGCGTCACGCCGGCTTCGAAGTCCGGGCCCTGGTAGGCCGCAATCCGGACAAGACCGCCGAGCGGGCCCGAATGTTCGAGGTACCGCGCGCCTGCCCGACGCTGGCCGAGGCGCTGGCGCTCCCGGGGGTGGACGCCGTCTCCGTCGCCACCCCGCCGCACACCCACGCCGAGCTCTCGCTCGAGGCCATCGCGGCGGGAAAGCACGTCCTGTGCGAGAAGCCCTTCGCCCGGAATACCCTCGAGGCACGCGGCGTGTTGCGATCGGCCCAAGAGGCCGGGATCGTGCATCTCCTCGGCACCGAGTTCCGCTACGACGCCGGGCAAGCCCTGCTGGCCCACGCGCTCCGGAGCAATCTCGTGGGCGCTCCCCGCATCGCCACCTGGATCATGCACGTCCCCGTGCTCGTCGACCCGCACTCTGTCGTGCCGCAGTGGTGGGCCGACACGTCGGCGGGCGGAGGATGGCTCGGCGCCCACGGATCGCAGCTGATCGACCAGATCCGGGCCACACTGGGGGACTTCGCGGGGGTGAGCGCGTCGCTCGCCCATGTCGTGGAGCGACCCATGACCGCCGACGACGGCTTCGTGGTGCACTTCCGGTTGCAAAACGGGTGCGTGGGCATGCTGCAGAGCACCGCGTCGGATCGCGGCATCCTCGTCGAGACACGGGTCACGGGGTCGGCCGGCACGGCATGGATCGAGGGTGTCGGCGACAAGGTCCGAGTGGCCGACGACTCGGGGGTGCGCACCCTCGCCGTCCCCGACGAGCTGCGCTCGGAGCCCGTCCCGGCCCTGCCCGAAGGGTCCGTGACGACCACCTACGAGCAGATGACGACCTTCGGTGTCGAATACGGGCCCTACACCCGCCTGGCGGCCGCGTTCGGGGACCGGATCCGGGGTCTCCCGCTCACCGGACCGGAACCGGCCACCTTCGCCGACGGCGTCGCCCAGATGGCGGTGCTCGACGCCATCCGGCACTCCGCGCACCGTGGCGGCGAGTGGACCAAGGTGGAGCCCACCGACGTGCCCGGGTGACCCGCGGTCACACGCGGTGCGTACGGCGCTGCGCCGTGGCGCCCGCCTGCACCTTTCCCGCGGCCGTCTGCGTTTCGGATCCGCGAACGGAGCGCCGTGGCGCGATACGGTCAGGGCCATGGCCGTGGCGCGGCTGGCGCGTGTCGAGGAGCACCGGTGACCAACCCGAGAACTCCCACCACAGCGCGGCGAGGCACCTCGCGCCCCAGAGACGGCCCACCGGTGGCACACGAGTCCCTGGCCCTGCGTATCGCCACCACGGACAGTGACTCCTTCAAGTTCCTCGTGGTTCGTGACGACCCATCAGGACGTGGCCTCGACCGCACGGGATGGTGAGGGTCGGGGCCGGTTCCACAGGGAGGTGTTCCGGTGAGCATCGTCGACGAAGTCACCCCTGGTCGTCCCGACACGGTTCCGGCGCCCGCGGTGGGCATGAAGGTCGCCGTCCGCAACCGCTACCTCGGCACGTGGAGCGCAGGCTTCGAAGTGGTGGCGCTGCACCTCGACGGGTACTCGATCCGGCGCACCTCGGACGGTGCGGTGCTTCCCGAGGTCATCCCGTTCAGCGACGTCCGCGAGCCGTGGTCCCCGGCCGCGGACTGGGAGGGTTGAACCGGCTCCGCCCTTGATGGATCGGCGGCCGATATAGGATGCCTCCCGTGGCCAAGGCACGGGGAAGCCGGGACCGAGCAGGCAAGCCCTCCGAGTCCCTCGGAACATTGGGACGGTACGCCGGCCCCGCCACGTTGATCCTGGCCAGCCTGGCGGAGGGCGCCAAGCACGGGTATGCCCTCACCAAGGACATCGAGGCCTTCGCCGGTGTCCGCCTGGCGCCGGGCACCTTGTACGAGGCGCTGAGCCGGCTCCAGGGCCAGGGACTCATCGAGGCCGTGGCGAGCGACGACCGGCGCCGGCCCTATCGCCTCACCGCGGCGGGGGCCGAGGCGCTGCGGGCCCATCTCGACGCGCAGCGCCGCGTGGCCGACGTGGGGCTGCACCGACTCGCCGGCACGTGGGGTTGAGGTGCAGGACTCCCCCGTCGAGACCGTCCGCCGCGCCACCGTGCTGTTGCGCTGGTACCCCAAGGACTGGAGGGCCCGGTACGGGGACGAATTCGCCGAGCTGCTCATCTCCGACCTCACGGAGCGACCGCGTTCGTGGCGCCGCACCGTGGACGTGGCCCGCAACGGGTTGGTAGCGCGGCTTTCGGTGGCGGGCCTCGGTGGAGCCGCGCTCGACCGGCGCGACCAGGCGCGCGCCAGCTTGGCGTCACTGGGATGCGCCCTGGCCGTCTTCCTCGCCTTCGGCATCGCCATGTGGTCACAGCTCACCATCGGCTGGCAGTGGTCCGATCCCGACACCACGGCGACCCGGGCCGCGATGGTGGTGCTGTCGGGCGCCATGGTGCTCTTCGCGGGCCTGGCCCTGCTCGCCGCCATCCCCGTCGTCGGGGCGGTCGTCATGCGATTGGCCCACCGGCAGGGGCAGGGGCTCGTGCGGCCCACCTCGCTCGTGCTCGGCTGTGGTGCGATCCTGATCATCGGCAGCCGCCACTTCGGCAACGGCTGGCCGGGCACCGGTGGCCACGCCTGGGCCCACCAGGGTCTCGTACCCGGTGGGGTGGCGGCCTTCTCGTGGGCCTCGACCCTCTTCGTGTCCTCGTACTGGGCCCATCCGAGTGCGCTGCTGTCGTTCCCCGCCGGTGAGATCGCCTGGATGGCGATCAGTCCCACGGCCGTGATCGGGCTCGTGATCGGGGCCACCAAGTCCGTCCGACGCCTGGAGCTGTCGCCCCGTGCGCTGCGCTTCGAGGCACGGCTGTCGGGCGTCGCCACCCTGGGGATGCTCGTCTTCCTGGGCGGGTGCTGCACCTGGGTCGTCGACGGCGGTCCCGGACCGCGAGACCTGTTCCACGCCGGGGCCATCGACGCCGCCGGGCTGGTGGCGATGGCCGCAGCGGTGGCGGTCGCACACCGAGCGGTGTCCCACGCCCGTCGCGGCGGGCCGTGGATGACGGCCGGCTGACCGCAGCCGCGGCGCGGGACCAGGGGGTGGAGGCACGTAGCCGGGACACGGGCTGACCCCATTGGCCGGTACCGACGCCCGGGTCAGACTCCACAGAGACCGGCGCGGCCGACCGCGCCCGGCCGAGGTCGAAGGGACGTGCACGTCGTGCCTGGCAGAGGGCAGTGAGCCGGACACCCATTCGGGTCGCCGGGTACCGGTTCCGCACCACCTTCGGCAGCCGGCGGGGTGGCTACCTCTCGATCGTCCTGCTCATCGCGCTGACCGGCGGCGTGGCCATGGGGGCCCTGGCGGCGGGCCGCCGCACCCAGTCGTCGTTCCCCGCCTATCTGGCGGGGACGAACCCCTCCGACCTGGCCGCCATCACGGCGGTGCTCAACCCCCTTGTCGGCTCCGACGTCGGCTACGACCCGAACGTCCTGCACGCCATCACGCATCTGCCGCACGTGAAGGACGCCCAGAGCGCATCGGGGCTCAACGTGCTGCCCCTGGGGCCCGGCGGTTCCCCCGAGAACGTCCCCACGTTCCCCCCCGCGCCCGGCAACGGGCTCGGGAGTGACGACGGCTTCGGATTCGACCAGGACCGGCTCACCGTCGTGGCGGGCCGCCTCCCCGATCCGCGCCGCGCCGACGACGTGGCCATGCTCAGCTCGGTGGCCAAGGCCACGGGCCTGCACCTCGGCGAACACGTCCTCTTGGGCGTGTACACGAACGCCCAGACCCAATTGCCGCAGTTCGGAACGGCCGGAGTGGCTCCGTACCGGAAGGACGAGGTCACCATCACCGCGCTCGTGGTGTCGGCCCACAACCTCGTGGAAGACGACGTCGACAACTCGGTGTCGTTGGCATACTTCACCCCGGCGTTCACCCGCCCGCTGCTGGCCTGCTGCTCCAATTACACCGAGACCGGCATCCAGGTCACGGCACATCGCTACGTCGGCGCCGTGGACACGGAGATCCAGGGGGTGCTCCCCAAGGCGTTTCCCGCTCCCCAGCTGACATCCACGGGCGTCGACAAGGCCGAACGCGCCATCGAGCCCGAGTCCATCGCCCTGGGTGTCTTCGGAGGGATCGCCGCACTCGCCGCGCTGATCGTCGCCGCCCAGGTGATCGGACGCCAGACGCGTCGGGGCATCGACGACCTGCGCACGTTGCGGGCGCTCGGTGCGAATCCCGCCACGACCATGACCGACACCCTCATCGGGAACATGGGCGCCGTCGTGATCGGCGCCGTGCTGGCCGTGGCGGTGGCGGTGGCGGTCTCCCCCCTGGCACCGATCGGACCGGTGCGCCCGGTGGACCCCACCCCCGGCGTCTCCTTCGACTGGACGGTGCTCGGTCTCGGGTTCCTCGTCCTCGTGGTGGTCCTCAGCGCCATCGCCGCGCTCCTCGCCTACCGTGCCGGCCCACGTCGCGCCGACGAGCGCCGTCGTCGCGCCGAGGGGCAGGGCTCGGGCGTGGCGAACGCGGCGGCGTCCCTCGGGCTGCCCGCGCCGGCGGTCACCGGCGTCCGCTTCGCCCTCGAGCCCGGGGCCGGTTCCAACACCGTCCCCGTGCGCTCGGACATCCTGGGTGCCGCGCTCGCCGTCGTCGTGGTGGTCACCACGGTCACGTTCTCCGCCAGCCTCAACGCGCTCGTCTCGCATCCTCGTCTGTACGGGTGGAACTGGGACTCCATCATCTCCGCCGGAGGCGGATCAGGGGACATCCCCCAGAACCGGGCGACCCAGCTGCTCGACCACGACCCCTATGTCGGGTCGTGGTCGGGGGTGTATTCAGACGACCTTCACATCGACGGACAGATCGTGCCCGTCCTCGGCGAGCGCCCCGGCACCGCGGTGCAGCCCCCGGTCCTGGCGGGCCACGGGCTCGCCGCGTCGGGCCAGATCGTGCTGGGTGCCATCACCCTTGCCCAGCTCCACAAGCATCTCGGCGAGACGGTGGTGGAGAGCTCCGGGACCGGGCCCGACACGAGCCTGCGGATCGTGGGGGTGGACACCATGCCGACCATCGGCGGCCCCGGGCCCCACCTGGAGATGGGGACCGGCGCGCTGGTCTCCTACGACCTCATCCCGGCCGCGGCCCGGAACCCCTTCAACGACCCGACCACCGGGCCCGAGGAGATCTTCGTGAACTTCCGGCCCGGAGCCGACCACGGCGCCGCCGTCGATTCGCTCAACCGGATCTCCGATCAGCTGACCACGAACTTCAACTTCGGCGTGTTCGTCGGATCGGTTCTCCGCCCGGCCGAGATCGTCAACTACCGCGCCATGGGGACCACGCCCGCCATCTTGGGCTCGGCCCTGGCGGCCGGGGCAGTGGTCGCTCTCGGGCTGACACTGGGGGCGTCGGTGCGACGTCGCCGCCGTGACCTGGCGGTGCTCAAGACCCTCGGATCGACTCGCCGCCAGTTGGCCTCGGTGGTGGCCTGGCAGTCGAGCGTCGCCGTCACCATCGGCACCGTGGTGGGGGTCCCGCTCGGAATCGTGCTGGGGCGCTTTCTGTGGACCGTCTTCGCCAACGAGATCCACGCCGTGCCGACGCCGACGATTCCCGCCCTGTCGATCGTCCTCATCGCCGTCGGGGCGCTGGTGCTCGCCAACGTCGTCGCCGCCGTCCCCGGGCGAATCGCGGCCCGGACGCCGACCGCGCTCCTCCTGCGCTCGGAGTGAAGGCGCGGCGTCACACCTCGCGCTGCGCGAAGCTGTACCAGTTCCCCGAATCGTCGCGCAGGATCGCCTCGATGCGGCGACTCGTGCCCGCCGCGGCGTCTCCCCGTAGGCGGCGCGAAAGACACCGATGAAATGCACTGGTGAGTACCCGGCTTGCGCGGCCAGCACGTCGATGCCCAGCGCACCGGAGTAGTCGCGGTCGATGCGGTGCTTGGCGCGGCGCAGCGCACGCAGGGAGTCGGTGTCCATTGCGGGGCCCGCTCGGGTCAGTTCGAGAGAAGGCCCTCAGCCACCGCGGTGGCGCTGATGACCTCGTCGGGCCGGCACGATCGAGCCCGAACAGAATCCCACCGGGTCATGGTCGTAATGGCCCGACGCCCACGGCGACTGGATCACCACCCGGGCGAATGCGATGCACGAAGCCGAACCGGACCGCAGGACGTGCAAGATCCGGGAGTACGACGGGTTCGACAGCAGCGTCGTCGCCGTGGCGGCGACGCCCGCGGCAAGATCGGGGAAGATCGGGATGCCGGTGTCCTGGCCGCTCGCCGTGAACTGATGCGGGTACGAACCCGCGTCGAGCGAGGTGTTCAGCGGGTTGTCGGCCCACAGGCCTCCCTCGTTCGCCATCCACCGTCCCAGGAGGCCGATGTTGTCCGCCGTGTCGGGGATGGCACCCTGTGACCCGGACTGCCCATTGATGGCGCCGATCAATTGCGCTACCGCCCGGGCGGTCTGGGGGGCCGGGGCCAACATCGCCCCCCCGGCCCGGTGCCGCCTCGAGGCCCGGGGAGGCGCGGGTACGGCTTCCTTGGCGGCGGCAGCGAACGGGTCAGAGCCGGCGACCGGAACGACGGCGACGGTCGTGGGCGGCGTCGGGGCCGTCGCGGACGGGGGAAGGGTCGTGGACCCAGGGGTCGTCGACGGGGGCGCCGTGGTGGACGGGGGAAGGGTCGTGGACGGTGCCTCCGCCGAGGCCGTGCGCGGCGAGGTGGTTCCTCGGGTCGAGGGGACGAGGTCGCGACCGGCGGCACGGTTCAGCGACGCGGGGCGCGTCCCGGGTGCGGTCGCCGAGCCCGCCGCGGAGCCAACGACCAGCCATGATCCCAAGACCAGCGCCACCACGGCGGCGACGGTCACCACCACCGATCGCCGTCGCCCCAGCTGTCGTCCCCCCATCCCCGCCCCTTCGGCGACCCTGACGCCCGCCTTCGCGACCCCGCCCACCCACCTTCGCATGATGGCGGCCTCAGGGGAAGTGGCAAGGCGCAGGCCCGCAGACCACCGCCGCGACCCCATCGGGAGCGCGCTGGGATGCTCCGGGATGCCCGGTGCGGCAGAATTGGACCATGCCCGACACCCCGGCGCTCACAGCCGACTCTCGGTGGCCGCTGTGGATGACGGGCCACCGATGGGCCGGGGCGATCGCACTCGGAGTCACCCTCGGCCTGGTGTGGGGGGCCACGGCGGGGGTCGTCGTGGCCACGTTGATCGGGTACGGGACGCTGAACACCATGAAGGCGTCGCTTCCCCTGGGCGTCCTCGTCGTCGGTGTTCCCGCGCTGACGTTCACCTACAAGTCCCTGAAGCCCGTCGAACAGCCCGATCCGCGTCAAAGCCGGTAGCGGGCGGGCCGACGGCCCGGAGCGGGCTCGTCGACAGCCCGGTAGCGTCGGCGCCGATGCAACCCGATGCGATGCCCGGGGACGGCGTACGCAAGGCGCGCCGGGCCGATGTCAAGACGATCGCCCGCATGCTGGCCCTGGCGTTCGACGACGATCCCCTGACCACGTGGATGTTCCCCGACCCCCGCACTCGGCACCTCAGGCTGCCGCGCATGTTCCAGGCGCTCCTGGGCGAAGCACTGCCCCTCGACGAGGTCTACACCACCGAATCGCTCCGAGGCGCGGCGATCTGGAACCCGCCCGGGACCTTCCCCCTGGGCTGGCAGGGCAACGCTCGCATGGGGTGGACCATGGCGCGTCTTCTCCGCCACCGGCTCGTCGACCGCGCCGAAGGCCTCCTGTACTTCGACCGCCATCATCCCAAGGAACCCCACTGGTACCTGCAGATGCTCGGGACCGAGCCCGAGTGGCAGGGGAAGGGCATCGCCTCGTCATTGCTCTCGCCGATCCTCGAGCGCTGCGACCAGAGCGGCCATCGCGTGTACCTCGAGGCGTCCAAGGAGAAGAACATCCCCTTCTACGCCCGGCACGGCTTCGTGGTGACAGAGGAGATGCAGGTACCGAAGGGACCCACGGTGTGGGCCATGTGGCGCGACCCGCGCTGACACCGACGAAGGTCTCGCAGATCTCAGAGCCGGGCACCGGAGCGCTCCTCTTTACCCCGAAAGGTCCTGGCGTCTAGGGTGCCGACGAGGCCGACGGGACAACGGCCTCGGTGGTGGTGCACCGAAGCGTGTTGGACGGTGGAGCGGGGACCGATGGCGCGCATGTCAGATCTCGGCAAGGACCTCTGACCGATGCCCGCCATCCGCTGGGTCTGTATCTCCGACCTCCATCTGGGGGCGCTCAACAGCGTGCTCACCTCGGTTCACCCCGATGGTGACCACGTCGACCAGTCCTCGGTGTCGCCAGTCCTGAGCGCTCTCTGCGACGCCCTGCGGGCCCTGAGCCACGGAGCCGACCCTCCGCAGCTGGTCGTGCTCGGCGACCTCTTCGAATTGGCACTGTGCTCCACCGACGATGCCGCCGCGACCTTCGCCCATCTGATGGAGCATCTGCGGCCCGGGACAGCCGACGCGGCGGTGGCGCCGGTGATCCGCTTCCTCCCGGGCAACCATGACCACCATCTCTGGAGCAGGGCCCGGGGCGACTGCTACGTCGACTACATGGCCAGCGTCCCCCTCCGCCAACCACTGCGACCCGAGCTCCACGCCACGTGCCTCCTGCCCCGCAACGACACCTTTCGGGTGCGCGACCGGATCGTCGAGCTGATGGCAGCCCGGGCCGACACGGCGGTGCCGATCACAGTCGAACAGAGCTATCCCAATCTGGGACTGGTGGACGCGGCGGGCGCCGGCGTGGTGGTGCTCTCCCACGGGCACTTCATCGAGCCCCTCTACCGGGCCATGTCGATGCTCGACGACATCTTCGAGCGTGGGGCCGACCTGCCCACGGTGCACAGCCTCGAGGCGGAGAACGGGGCCTGGATCGACTTCTTCTGGTCGTCGATGGGTGACAGCGGAGACGTCTCGGGGTGGTCCCGCGACCTGTACGAGTCGTTGCAGAGTGACGACGCCATCGACGGCGAGATCAAGGCCATCCGGCGTGCCATCGTCAAGGGCCGCGGCTCCCGGGTGCGCAAGCGCATCGAGAGCGTGATCATCGGGGGGGCGTTGCTGGCCGCGGTGAAGGCCTCGCTCCGCCGAGAGCGGCACGTGTCGGAGGTCTTGAGCAAGAACGCCGACGCCGGTCTGCTCTCGTTCCTTTCGGGGCCGGTGTCGACCCAGATCGCCGAGGAGATCGGAACACCCCGGGACGTCGCCTTCGTCTTCGGGCACACGCACAAGCCGTTCGTCGAACATCGCCTGGCGCCGGGTTTGCCGGGAGACATCCCCGTGATCAACACGGGCGGGTGGGTGGTCGACACACCTGCGGCCGAGCCCAACAAGGGGGCGTCGGTGGTCCTGATCGACGAGGACCTCAATGTCGCCGTCCTCCGCTGTTACGCCCAGGGCACCGACCTCGACGACGAGATCCGGTTCGAGGCACCCGAGGGCCAATCCACCAACCCCCTGGTCGACGACCTGCGCAGCAGGATCGACCCCTCTCGAGACCCGTGGCTCGCCCTGGCCCACGCCACCACGGCGATCGAGCGGGAGCGACGCATGCAGCTCGACAAACGCCTGCGCTCGAGCGCGGTGCGCTACGACGAAATTCCACGACCCGACGATCGCAACAGCGCGCAAGAGCCTCTGTGGACGTCTCCCGGCTCGCCGGCGGTGCCCCCGGAGGCGGGATCGACGCCCCCTCCGGCGGTGGCTGCAGAGGGAAGAACGTGATGGAACGGCTGTCTCGACCGCTCTCGGAGCTGCGAGAGCACTACGACGTCATCGTGGTGGGCTCGGGATACGGCGGGAGCATCGCCGCCTCCCGGCTCAGCCGAGCCGGTCGGAACGTGGCTCTGTTCGAACGCGGCCGCGAGATCCATCCCGGCGAGTACCCCGCCACCACAGAAGAGGCGAGGCGCAACCTGCAGGCGAGCACCCCCGAAGGCGACACCGGTGACCCCCGCGACCTGTACTGGTTTCACATGGGGGCCGACATGAACGTGTTCTCCGGGTGCGGGCTCGGCGGCACGTCGCTCGTCAACGCCAACGTGTCGTTGCGTCCCGACCCGCGCATCTTCGACGACCGCCGCTGGCCACGGTCGCTCCGGGACGACAAGACCGGGCTCGAAGACGGATTCGCCCGGGCCGAGGCCATGCTCACCCCCAACGCGTACCCCGCGTCGTTTCCGCCCCTGGCCAAGATGGACGCCCTTCGCGTCGCCGCCGACGGCGCGCCCTGGTACCCGACTCCCGTCAACGTGACCTTCCGGGCCGGCCCCAACGCCGCCGGGGTCCACCAGGAGGCCTGCACGGGATGCGGGGACTGCGTCACGGGCTGCAACACCGGCGCCAAGAACACGCTGCTCATGAACTACCTCCCCGATGCCGTCTCCCACGGCGCCCAGATCTTCAGCGAGATCGACGTGCGTTGGGTGGAGAGGGCGCAGCACCCGGCGGACGGCGAACCCGACGAGACGCCGGGGCGGTGGGTGGTGCGGGCCCAGCCACTGGGAAGCCGCCGGGACCATTTCGACGCGCCCCCGCTGGCCGTCTCGGCGGAGGTGGTGGTGCTGGCGGCGGGCACGCTCGGTACCTCCCGACTGCTCCTGGAGTCCCGCCGGCACGGCCTCGCGCTGTCGGATCGGCTCGGGCATCGCTTCAGCGGCAACGGCGACGTCCTCGGCTTCGCCTTCCGGCCGGGCCGGCCGGTGCGGGCCGTCGGTTCCGGGCACCGCGCCCCGGACCGTGACAGCCCCGCAGGTCCGTGCATCACCTCTGTCATCGACAAGCGTGAGGGCGTCGCGCTCGAGGACGGCATCATCATCGAGGACGCCGTGGTCCCCGGCGCCGTGGCCGGCCTGCTCCCCCTGCAGCTGCTCCCCCAACTGGGCGCGTCCTGGATGCGGCGCCGCCTGCGCGGTGGCGGGCCAGGGCAGGCCCTTTTCAGCCTCCTGACCGGGGGCAGGCGGGGCCTGACCGAGCACATCCAGACCCTCCTGGTCATGGGCAACGACGACGACGAAGGCTCGATCGTCCTCGACGGAGACCGGGTGCGGGTCCGGTGGCCCGGGGCGGGCACCCGTCGGTACTACGAGCGCGCCAACGGCGTCGTGGGCGCGGCGGCGTCGGCGGGTGGTGGGACCTTCATGCACAATCCGATCTGGTCGCGGCTCCTGCGCCACAGCCTGATCACCGTGCATCCTCTCGGTGGATGTGTCATGGCCGAAGCGGCCGAGGACGGGGTCGTCGACGACCGTGGTCGCGTCTTCTGCGGGACGACCGGGCCGGCGGTGCACGACGGGTTGCTGGTGTGGGACGGCTCGATCGTGCCGCGCCCCCTCGGGGTCAATCCGCTCCTGACCATCTCGGCACTGGCCGAGCGGGGCGCCTTCGCGCTCGCCGCCGACAAGGGTTGGGCGCTCGAGAAGGCGAACGGACGGCGCCCCGAGCACGCCGTCAAGGCACCACCACTCCCGCCCGACAGACCTGGATTGCGCTTCACCGAACGCATGACGGGATGGTGGTCACCCCGCGATGCCGGTGACGTCGCCGACTACGAATCGGCCGCCGCCGTCGGCGAGGCGTCGGGCTCCACCCTCGCCTTCGTGCTGACCCTGTCCACCGACGACCTGCGGGCCGAGATCGCGGACCTGGCCCGACCGATGTCGGCGGTGGGCACCGTGCATGCGCCTGGTCTGTGCGCAGACCCCCTGACCGTGGAGGACGGCCGGTTTCAGCTCATGGTGGCCGACGACGAGCTCCACCCTGACATCGGCCACATGTGGTACCGGCTCCCGCTCGCCGCCGCCGACGGTCGCCGGTTCGACTTCACCGGGTTCAAGACGGTCGCACCGGGTACCTTCGACGACGTCTGGGCGGCCACGACCACCCTGTACGTGACCCTCCGCCGCGACGGCCCCGACGGCCCCGTCGTCGGCCGGGGGATCCTCCGCATCAAAGCGCAGGACTTCGCCCGGCAGTTGCGCACCATGTCGGTGACGGGCCCCGTGAGCATGCTGGAGCGGCTGAACCTCGAGGGGCGCTTCGGCCGGGCCTTCGCGGGCAGGCTCTACGACGAATACGGATCGGTCCTGCACCCACCCACCCGGTTCAACCGGCATGCGGCGCCCCGCCGCCGCCGCCTCCTCGACCTGCCTCCCCGGCGCGAGATCGAGTACCGGACGGCCGACGGGGTGGCACTGCGGCTGGCGCACTACGAAGGGGGGACGCGGGGACCGGTGCTCCTGGCGCACGGCATGGGGGCCAACCCGCTCAGCTTCCTGCTGGACACGATCCAACCGAACCTGGCCGAGTACCTGGTCGCCCACGGCTTCGACGTGTGGGTCCAGGAATGGCGGGGCTCGACCCTCCTTCCCACGGCGCGCACCCAGTTCACCGCGGATGACGTGGCCCGTCACGACCACGCTGCGGTGCAGGCCGCGATCCGGGAAGGCACCGGCCGCGGTGATTACCACGTCGTGTCGCACTGCGTGGGCAGCATCACATGGATGATGGCCGCCCTGGCCGGCACCGCGGCCCCGACGTCCCTGCTCTGCTCGTCGGTGGCCATGCACCCGGTGGGTCCCACGATGACCCGGATCAAGGCCGGACTGCACCTGGCCGGGCTGATGAAGGACGTGGGGATCGGCATGCTCACCACAGACTCGTTCTCCGACGAATCGGTGGGCGCCCGGCTCGTCGACGTGGCTCTGCACGCCTATCCGATCCCGAAGGCCGAACGGTGCGGTAGGGCGGTGTGCCGGCGACTGGCCTTCATCTACGGCGTGGCCGTCCACCACCCCAACATGAACGAGCTCACGCACACCACGATGCACGAGCTGTTCGGTCCCACCGACATGACCATGATGGCCCACCTCTCGCGCATGGCCGAGGCCGAGCGGGTCGTGGGCGCCGACGGTTCCGACGACTACTTTCCCCACCTGGAACGACTCCGCCTCCCGATCACGTTCCTCTCGGGGCGACACAACCTCGTCTGGCTCCCCGAGTCGACCGAACGCACCTACTCGCTGCTGTGCTCCGAACTGGGACCCGACCTGTTCCAGAGGGTGGTGTTCGACGACTACGGACACCAGGACGTCCTGGTCGGAGCCGACGCGCCGCGCGACACCTTTCCGGCCGTGCTCGATCACCTCGATCGGGTGAACGCGTGACGCTCGTGGCGCGAGGCCACCCTTGACGGCGGGCCCCCATGCCTTCGGCACCCGCGTGTTCACCACGGGGACGCCCGAGACGGTGTACCGGCTGTTGGCCGAGGCGACGTCGTGGAAGGACTGGGCCGGCCCGCTGGTCACCCGGGCCCGATGGGAGGTCGAACCCGACGACAGCGGCGCCGGCGGCATACGCCGCCTGGGTCGGCCGCCCTTCATGGTGCGCGAGGAGATCACAGCGGCACATCCCCCTCATCACCACGGCTACCGACTGCTGAGCGGCCAACCGGTCCGCTCCTACCGGGCAGAGGTCCAAATCTCCCCGGTGGCGGGCTTCCGGGCGGACGCAGGTCCCTCGAGCCCGGGGACGGCGGCGGACGCCGATCCGGGCACGCTCATCGAGTGGACGGGGACCGCCGTCCCCCTCGTACCGGGCACCGGACCGTTGGTGCGCCTGCTCCTGGGACGGATGGTGCACGGGTTCGCGATGCGCTTGGCGGCTGCGGCCCAGCCACCGGAGGGCCATTCGGCGCGGCGCCCACGTCGGGGGCGCTAGCCTTCGTGCCAATGCTGCCCGTTCTAGGCGCCGTCCTTGCCGGGCTGCTCGTGTCTCAGGTCGCTCTCCTGGTGTCGACGGTGTATCTCCATCGGTGCCTTTCGCACCGCGCCCTGCGGCTCTCCCCCGGCGTCCGGGCGGCGTGCCGGGTGCTCATCTGGGTGAGCACCGGCATGAGGCCACGGCAATGGGTGGCGGTCCACCGCAAGCACCATGCCTTCACGGACACCGAACGCGATCCCCATTCACCCATCATCCTGGGCTTTTCACGCGTCCAGTTCGCCAACGCCCTGCTCTACCGGAAAGTGGCGCGCGATCCGGCAGCCGTGTCCCGCTACGCCCGGGACCTGCCGGCTGATCGCTGGGACCGCGTGCTCTTCGACCATGCCTTCGTCGGCCTCGGCCTGGGTGTGGGCGTCTTCGTCGCGTTGTTCGGCTGGGAGCTGGCCCTCGTGGCCGCCGCAGTCCACGCCGTCTACTACCTGCTGGGCGGCGGGGCCATCAACGCCATCGGCCACCGTTGGGGCCGGCGGCCGTTCGACAACCTGGCCACCAACAACCAGTGGTTGGCTTGGCTCGTGGTGGGCGAGGGCCTCCACAACAACCACCACGCCGCCACCACCTCCAGCCGGTTCAGCCTCGCCAGGGGCGAGGTCGATCCCGGATGGTGGTGTATCCGACTTCTCGTCCGCCTGCGGTGTGCCACCCTCCGGGAGACGAACGCCGTCCCCGGCGTGGGCGCGATTCCCTGAAACCCCTCCGGGTGCGGGGGGCCGCGGTCGGCGGTCTTTGCGATGTGACCCCTGACTCCGACCGGCTGCGGGATCCTTGTCCCGGTACCGCGGTTGTCCAACGCGTCCTTCCTGGATGAGGCGGCGTCACACCGGTCTGACATCGCCGCGATCAAGGTCGGGGGGTCAGATGCCGATCCTCTCTCATGCGCCGACTGCCCGCACTCGGCTTGGCGATCATCGCCTGTCTCACGCTGTCTGCGTGCGGTGCCACCACGGTGGCCGCGCACGAGAGGGTGTCGGTCATGCCCACGCCTCTGGTCTCGACCGCACCCATCCCCGCCGTGGCTGTTGCCTGGAGGACACCCGTGCTGGTCGGGCAGAGCCAGGCGGCACAGCTGGAAGCGGCGGAGGAGCAATATGCCATCTGCTTCGTCTATGCGGGTCTGGACCAGAATCTGGCGGGAGGCACCGGGGGCGCCGATGCTCCGGTCGTGCAATCGTGCTCGACAGCCGGGCTCACCTCCGCCGAGGTGCAGGAGATCCAGGGCCTGATCATGCAGGCGTCTTGAACCACCGACGTCTCGGCGCCGCGACGACGAGCTCGGGCACCGTGTGCCAGAGACCCTTGTCGAAGGGGCGACGAGACGTTTCGAGGGATCACACCTTCCCGCGCCACCCGCTCCGCCTACAGCCCTGACGAGCCCGTCCCGGTCTGCAAGCTTGGCTGAGGAACGAGGCCGGCATTCCCGGTGCGGAAGCGACGACGTGAGATCATCACGTCGATGATCGTGCTGCTCCCCGTGTTGGTCTTGGGTTTGGCGTTGGTGTCCTGGCGCGTCGTACGCCCGTCGATGACGAGGCGTCAGCCCCAGACCCACATCGCCCCCGAGCCCCGCACCACCCGCCCGGTTGGACTCGTCGTGGGGCCGATGCCGAAGAACGCGATCATCGAGATGGTCGGTGTCACCAAGTGGTACGGCCGCGAAGAGGGAGGCCGCTTGGCCCTCGACGGCCTCGACCTGGTGGTGCCATCGGGTGGCGTGTTCGGAGTGCTGGGCCGGAACGGCGCGGGCAAGACAACCGCGCTGCGGTGCCTGCTCGGACTCATACGCCCGACGTCGGGCGTCTGCAGGGTGCTCGGGGCGGACAGCAGCAGCGATCTGCATCGTGTGATCAACCGTATAGGGGCCCTCATAGAGACGCCCGGTCTCGCGCCGTCTCTCACGGGGCGACGCAACCTCGCACTGTTGGCCCGGCTGGACCGGATCGGAGCCGACGGCGTCGAGCGGGCGCTCCGATCCGCCGGCCTGGCCGAGCGGGGCGACGATCAAGTGGCCACCTACTCTCTCGGGATGCGCCAGCGGCTCGGGATCGCCGCCGCCCTGCTGCGTGATCCGGAGGTCGTCGTGCTCGACGAGCCGGCCAACGGCCTCGACCCAGCCGGGATCGCAGAGATCCGCCGGCTGCTTGTCGCGCTGGCAGCCGAGGGCCGCACGGTCATCGTGTCAAGCCACCTTCTCGACGAGGCGGAGAAGATGTGCGACCGCGTTGCGGTGATGGATGCAGGCCGATGTGTGGCGGTGGGCCCGATCCATGACCTGCTGGCGACTGCCGGGGCCGGTGGCGTGCTCGTCGGGATCGCGGATGCGGAGGCAGCCCGCCTCGCCCTGGCCGCCGCCGGGTTGAACGTGACGATCGTCGATGGCCGGCTTCGCGTGGGCTGTCCTGCATCAGACGCGGCGCGCATCACCGAGTTGCTCGCCGCGGAGCGCCTGTTCGTGAACGAGCTGCGCTTCGACACCCCTACGTTGGAAGACTTCTTCTTTGGCCTTACCGCACCAGCCGGCACGGGGGCTCTGCCGTGAGCGATCTGTTCGCCGCGGACCTGCAGAGAATCCTGTGGCGGCCAATGACCCGGGCCATAGGTGGGTTCGGGGTTGTGGTTGTCGCCGCCGTGGGCGTGATCATCTTCCTTCACACCGCTCACAACCCGTTCGCGACGCGCACCGCGCTGCGTTCCGCACTGGCGTTTGCGATCCTCCCCCTGGCCTTTGCCTGCTACACGCTCGACGCCTCGGCCCTCGGCGCCGATTACACGAGTCGAGCGCTGACGACCCTGCTCACCTGGGAGCCCCGTCGGCGCCTCGTGCTGGGGTCACGAGCATGTGCGTGCGCGCTGGTCACCGCGGGCTTGACGCTCATCGTGCTGCTGGCGCTCATCCTTGCACTGCTCCCTGCAGCCATCCTGCATGGGACCGGCGGTGTCCCTGACGGCGCCTGGTTCCTGTCGATGGCGGCAATGACGTTGCGGTGCGTCCTGTTCACAGCAGCAATGTCGATCGTCGGCGTCTCGGCCGCGGCAATCGGCCGGAGCACGACAGCGGCGGTGATCGGCATCGTCGGGTATTTCGTCCTGATCGAGTACACGGCGGTCGAGGCCGCGCCATCCGTCGCCCGATGGTTGCTCTTCACCGATGCCATCTCGTGGATCGGCCATACCACGACCGTCGGCGCACCGGCCGGGCACACCGTCGTTACCGGCGGGCTCCTCCTGGCCGGCGGCACGGCGGCCCTCTGCGCGCTGGCAACGAGGACCTTCGAGCGCCGGGATGTTACGTGACCATGACCGACTGATGCACGTTGCCGATTCGTGCGGTGTCGCCACCCCGGTTCCGGTGAGGTACCGGTCTGGTCATGAAAGCCCTTCGATCATCCGTACCAAGTCCTCTCGGCGGTACCCGAGTCGTCGGGCCGTCTCGACAACGTTCCGCAGCTGCGCCAGGAAGGCGCTTCGTTCTGGTGTGCCCACGACCGTTATGCCCCGCCCTCTTCGAAACTCGAGAATTCCCTCATCGCGCAGGATGTGCATCGCCCGCAGCACCGTGTTCTTGTTCACTCCGAGCACGGCCGCAATGTCTTTGGCGAGCGGCAGTCGCTCACCTGGGCCGGCCTCACCTTCTGCGATGGCCCGACGTATCTCGGCAGCGACTTGATCGTGCAGGGGAACGGGCTCTGATCGGTCGACGTTGACAGAGAGCATGGTACTAGCGATACTAGCTCCATGATCCAGGAGCAGGCAAGGACAGTCGATGACCGCGCGCCCTCGGCGTTCCGGGTGCTCGAAGGGGGTCTTGATGCCGATGCTCTCTTCAAAGAAGCCCGCCGACGGCGACGGTTGCGTTGGCTGTTCGGCATCCTCGTCGCCGTCGTCGTCCTCGGCATCGCGGCTGCGATCGGAACGGCTTACGGGTTCAGTGGTGGAGCAGGGCCAAACCAGCATGCTTCCGGTGGCACCGCCTCGGGGGGAGGTTGGGTCTACACGGTCAAGGCGGCATCCATGGAACCCACGCTCTTGCCGGGGGACCAAGTCGAGGTCACAAAGCGCACCGGGGTTCTCAAGCGGGGTGATCTCGTCGACTTCAAGCTCCCGATTCGTTTTCAGACTCCCGGGAACGACACGATGATCAAGCGCGTCATCGGCCTCCCTGGCGAGACGATCTCCTCGTCGGGTGCCACCGTGGTGATCAACGGAATGCCCCTGTCGGAGCCCTACCTCGAATCGGGCGACGCACCGGGTGCGGCTATCGCGAACCAGGTCATCCCGCCCGGCGAGTACTTCGTCTTGGGCGACAATCGGTCCGACTCACTCGACTCGAGCTACCTCGGTCCGATTCCTTCGGCGTCGATCATCGGGATTGCCAAGGGGATTGTCGCTCCGCCATCAAGGTCAGAGCCGATCCCCGGGGCCTGACGCTGGTACCGACGTCGCCCGACCATCCGGGATGTGCCCGTACGGGGAGACGGCGCCAACGACGACAGAGCAAGGAGACTGCAATGGGCCGATCCTTCCGCCCGCCGGAATCGCAGGTCTGGAATCGCTCCGTTGTTGACCCCCCAAGCCGGTCAATCGACAACGTGACACGGTCGACGCGGTGACGTCGTTCCAAGCGATTGTCGAGGTTCGGCGATTGTCGAGGTTCGGCGATTGTCGAGGTTCGGCGATGAGGAGTGGGCCGTAGAGGACTCGAACCTCTGACCCCTTGCGCGTCATGGGACGGACGTTTGTCAGCCGGTGTCAGCTGGTGTCAATGGGTGCCTGGTCGGCCCAAGTTCGAATCCACTGGGCGTCAATCGGCGTTAGCCGGTGTCAATCGGTGAATGGCTCCCTGCCTTGCTCCCCTGCGAGGGTCAGCTGGACCCCAGAGGCGACTTCGGACGTGGCGGCGGCGCCCCACATCCGGCAGTAGCGGGCGGTCTGGCTCAAGCGCCGCCAGAGCGCCCGCGCCATAATTCCCCTCGTGGAACCCCCCGACACGCTCTACGCCCTATCGGATGGCCTCCACATCGCGTACCAGCGATTTGGCTCAGGGCCAGATGTGGTCCTGATTCCACCAATAGTCTCAAACGTCGAACTCTCCTGGGATCACGAGCTATACCGGCGTGTACTTGAGCACGACTCACAACACCTCCGAGTGCTCATGTTCGACAAACGAGGGATCGGATGTTCCGACCGCTTCGAGCGACTGCCCGTCCTCGAAGAGAGAATCCAAGACATCACCGCTGTCATGGACGCCGAGGGGGTGGAGAAAGCCAGCCTCATCGGCTTGTCCGAGGGTGGCCTCATGGCACAGCTGTTCGCGGCCAGACATCCTGAACGGATCGAGAAGTTGGTGCTTATCAACACCACGGCCGGTGCGCAGACCAGCCCCCTCCTAGGCGATTACGTCGATCCGGGCGAACGACCGATTGACCTCGTCTACTTCGTAGAGCAGTTCCAGAAGCTCGTACAGACCTGGGGGTCTGACCCTTCCTTCATGGTCGAATGGATGATGCCCAGCCAGTGCGACAACGTTTCCTTCGTGCGCTGGGTGGGCCGACTCCAGCGGCAGACGGCGAGTCCGGCAGACATCAAGCGACAGATCGACAGTGTCTTGAACCTCGACGCCACGGATTGCCTCTCGCAGATCCATGTGCCGACCCTGGTCGTGCACGTACGAGGTGACCGCGTTCTTCACGTCGCGTACGGGCGGTTCCTAGCCGACCGGATCTCGGAATCTACGTATGTCGAGGTGCCCGGAGAGGACCACTTCCTCTGGGTAATGCCGAATTGGAGGGAAGTTGCCGCGACCCTCATCGAGTTCATCGTCGGTCATCGACCGATGGCGACAACGCAACGGCGCTTCGCTGCTGTTCTTTTCACTGATCTCGTGGAGTCGACAGCGCGCTCGGCATTGGTAGGGGACCTCGCCTGGCGAGACACGTTGGAGAGCCATGACCGCATCTGTCGCGAGGTGGTCGAACAACGCGGCGGTCGAATTGTCAAGAACACCGGAGATGGCCTGCTGGCGATTTTCGACGCGCCCTCACAGGCGGTGGGCGCGGCCGCCGACGTGGTAACCAAGCTCGGCTCTATCGACCTTGGCGTGCGTGCCGGGGTCCACGCCGGCGAGCTCGAGGTGCGCGATGACGGTGATATCACTGGTGCCGCGGTCAACATCGCGGCGAGGGTCGAACAGGCAGCAGGCCTCGGGGAGATCTTTGTTTCCTCGACTGTTCGCGACATGTTGCTCGGAGGGGACTACCAGTTCGCCAACCGGGGCGAGCACCAGCTCAAAGGTGTTGAAGGGACCTGGAAGCTGTACGCCTTGGGGAGCTAACCGCGCCAACCATCCGCGTCGTGTATCGCGTGGGCGGCCATCCGGGATGTGTAGATATGCCGGTAATCCCTGATGCTTTCCATGGCCTGCCAGACGGGCAGGTCGGAAAGCTGAAAGGAGCCCGGTTTGTCCACTTCAATTCACACTTCGCGAGGCGCGCCTGCGGTTGACCCAGCGGTGCGGTT
>JARLGQ010000289.1 GCA_031292675.1 Acidimicrobiales bacterium | reverse complement strand
GGGTGCTCGGGTCGGGTAAGACCCAGAAGAACGATCCGAACGACGCGTTGTTCACCGCTATCGCGGCGATGCGGGCCAAGAGACTACGCACCGTCGTGGCCGAGGACGACACCGCCGTCTTGCGCCTGCTCGCCGATCACCGTCACGACCTGGGGTCGCTTCGCACCCAGGCCGTCTGTCGGCTCCACGCCCTGGTGCGGTGCCTAATCCCAAGTGGGACCGGGCTTCGGCTCTCCGCGGCCCGTGCCGCCGTTGTGCTGCGCAGTGTGCGGCCCACCAATGTGGTCGACGCCGAACGCAAGCGCATGGCCCTTGGGTTTGTGGCTGACATCAGACGCCTCGACACCGAGATCGCAGCGTCCAAAGCCCACGTCATCACCGCGGCGGCCTCGGGCACGACCGTGATCGAGCTCTATGGCGTGTCAGTGACACGCCACACATTGATGTGGGCGCCACCTGGCCATCAATGACGGCACGGGTGTGCCAGTGGTCGGCCACGAGACCTTCGCGCGTCAAAGTGCAGGTCTTGGTTTGAGATGCCTGGTACTCCGTTCCATTAGCATCTTGTTACAATTAGATCATGATTGCCGCCGATATTTTTAGGCCTGGGCAGTGGACTGATTTCTTTGTTCTGGTCGGAACAGGCGCAGTCACGCTCACCGGCTTGGTTTTTGTGGCGATGTCACTCAACCTCAAAGTAATCGCTATCGACGCAACGCATCGTTATCGAGCCATAAACACACTTACAGGTCTGGCACTGGTTTTCATGCGCTGCGCGCTTGTACTTATGGGAGCTCAAAACCATCAGTCAATAGGCGCAGAACTGTTAGCAGTCTCTGGCATTTCGGCAGCCATTTTTTTCAAGGGCTACACCAAAGCCATCAGGATGAGCAATGGTCTGAGACTCTCTCGCATAGTTGGCGGAAGCCTCGTACACGTGGCCGAGATGATCGGTGCGACACTTTTCCTTCTTGGGTACCTGCCCGGTCTTTATATCGCAGCGGTAGCTATGGTAACCAACACTTGTTATATGATCACGGCGGCTTGGTTACTGGTCATCGGCGTTTTCGATGAAAAGACAGCATCTTAGAAACTAAGGGGCTCGACGGGGCCGAACGGGGCCAGTGATACCCGGATCGGGATGAAGATCGATGAGTGCTGCGGGCTACGCTACCGATGGGTGTGATGTGACCCTCCACCCGAGATGCGCAACCTCGCGAATTATGAGCGAATGACCCCCGAGCGACGGGCAGCTCCGGCCCTCGTCGGCACGCGGCGAGGAATGGGACTTATGGTCTCGAAGCGATGGGAAGGTCCGAGGGACACGACAGACTGATCGCGAACTGGCAGGATGGCGACATGGTCTGTACTGATAGCGCACGACTTCCGGACGGGCGTCGCATCGACATCCGCATCAGCGGTCCTGCGAACGGCTTGCCCCTCGTTTTTCATCACGGCACTCCCGGCGCTGCCAATCCGTTCCGAGCCCTCGAGCGCGCGGCTCACCACCGTGACTTGCGCTTCGTGACGACTTCTCGACCCGGGTACGGAAGCTCCACGCGTCATCCAGGGCGCAGCGTCGCCGACGTGGTGTCCGACATGTCGATTGTCCTTGCCACGGTAGGCGCCGATCGCTGCCTGGTGGCTGGATGGTCTGGAGGTGGTCCTCACGCCCTGGCCTGCGCCGCCCGCCTTGAAGAGGCGACTGCAGCGCTGGTGATCGCCGGCGTCGCCCCCTTTGCGGCACAGGGTCTGGACTGGATGGCCGGCATGGGGGAAGAGAACGTGACCGAGTTCACTGCCGCGCTCCAAGGCGAAGATGCTCTGCGACGGTATCTGGACCAACAGCGAGAGGACCTGAAAGAGGTCACCGTGGCCGGGATCGTCTCCTCGCTCGACACCCTCCTCCCCGATGTCGACCGCGCTGTCCTGACCGATGAATTCGGTGAGGATATGGCCACCCAGTTCCACGAGGCATTGCGGACAGGGGTAGACGGATGGCTTGATGACGACCTCGCCTTCACAAAGCCCTGGGGCTTCACCCTGAGTGAGATCACGATCCCGACCATGCTTTGGCAAGGAAGCGCCGACCTCATGGTGCCCTTTGCCCACGGTCAGTGGTTCTCCTCGCAACTTCCTGGAGGCTCGGCCCACCTGGAGCAGGGAGAAGGCCATTTGTCCCTCGGGTTGGGGGCAATCGACCGCATGCTCGATGAACTCGTCATGGTGAGCGGTCAGAACTGATTCCTGGCGGCCTGATCCATCCGGTTCGCTGGCGATACACGCGTCTTCCTGCGCATCGCAGAGTCGCGTTCAGCGTGCGCGATACCGGTCGATTGGTTCTCGATCATCGGTGACGGACATCGGCACATGGCTCATGGTGGAACTCGTCACCATGGCACCGCCGGTGCCTGACGAAAGACCATTTGAGGCGTGACCGGTCCTGCCCAATGGACGGTAGCGGGTGGTCGGATCGAGTTGCCACGGAGTCCGGGTGCTACCACGACTCTGGAACACGGGGTGCCCTCCTTGGCCGCCATCTCCTCGTGCGTAACACTGGGGTGAGGAGGTCATCTTGGGCGCTGTCTGGTTGGTGTTCGGCGCGGAATTGCGCCGTCGGTGGCGTTCCTGGCTGATCTTGGTCGTCCTGATCGCCGTGGTGGGGGGACTGGTCCTGGCTGCCACCGCTGCCGGACGGCGGACGGCCACTGCCTTCCCACGTTTCGTCGCTGCCCACGGCTTTGACGTCTATATATACAACAACAAGCCGGTACCGGAGCTGGCCCGATTGCCGGGGGTCGCCTCAGTCACCGCGATCGGCAACCCCGCCAGTGGACAACCGACTTGTGACTGTACCCGCGTCATCAACTCGTCGGACTTCTACATCAATGAGCTGTCGGCCACGGCGTTGACGCGGGTGGTGAAGCTGGTCGCGGGCCGGATGCCCGACCAGTCGTCGCGAGACGAGGTTCTGGCATCCTTCAACCTCCAACAGGACGATGGCGTGCATGTCGGTACGGTGATCCACGTCTCGCTGTATGCATCGTCACAACTCCAAGCCCTGGCCAGCGGGGCCAACACGGCCCCGTCAGGACCGACCCTTGCCTTGCACGTCGTGGGAATCGAAGCGGCCGAATTGGAGTTTCCTGCCGGGCAGTCACCCGAATACGACTTGTTCACCACGCGGGCTTTCGCACGTGCCGAGAACCAACGCACAGTGGTCGCCGCGGTATATCTCGTTCGGCTGCGGCAAGGAGCTGCGGATCTTCCCCGATTCGCCGCCGCCGCCAACGGCCTCCACCTCATCTATGTCTCAAATCAGGACGCTTCTGCATCGGCAGTCGCGACATCGATTCACCCCCAGGCCGTGGGATGGTGGGTGCTGGCCGCACTCGCCGCACTGGCCGGGTTGGCCGTCGTCGGCCAGGCGCTCGGTCGCCAGAGTGCGGTCGAGAGCGAGGAGTACACCACCTTGGCCGCGCTGGGCTTGGCCAGGCGCCAACTCGCGATGCTCGGCACGGCGCGGAATCTGGTGGTGTCTCTCGCCGGTGGTGCCGGCGCAGTCGTCGTCGCCTACGTCCTTTCCCCCCTTGCCCCGGTGGGCGAGGCTCGGCTGGCCGAGCCCTCCACCGGTCTCGCCTTCGATCCTCTGGTCCTCCTTCTTGGCGCATTGGCAACAGTGGTTGTGGTGGTTGTCCTGGGCATATGGCCGGCCATGCGTGCCTCTCGGGTGCGTATGGGTGACGAGCGAGAACCAGATACTCACCCCTCGTCGGTCGTGGCGCGGCTGGCCACGACGGGCGCACCGCCGAGCGCCGTGATCGGAGTCCGTCGCGCGCTGGAGCGAGGACGCGGTGCCGCCTCGATCCCGGTGGGTACCGCCCTCTTCGGCACGGCGTTGGCGGTCATGGCCTTGTGCGCGACCGCCGTCTTCGGTGCCAGCCTGTCGCACCTGACGACCACTCCCGCCCTCTACGGCAGCGACTACCAGATGACGTTCTCCAACGAGGGCGGAGGGGCGGGCAATCCCACCACCGAAGTGGTCGGCCTCGAGCATGACCACGCCATAGCCGGGATCATGCTCGCTGCCCGAGATGAGGTGACGATCAACGGGGTCAGCGTCTTCGCCTTCGCCGGAAAGGCCGTGCGGGGGCCACTACTCATGTCGGTGGTAAGCGGTCGTCTCCCCGCCGGCGATAGGGATGTCGCTCTCGGCACCACGACCCTCCACCAGGTTGGCGCCCAAGTGGGATCGGCTGTCCGCGTTACCGTGCAACTTCCCACTGGCGGCACGCGCACCGATTCATTTCGCGTCGTGGGGACCACGTCATTCCCGAGCGACGCTGGGCTCGGAGGGCTGGGGTCGGGCGCGGCGTTCACACTAGCCGGCTACCTGAGTGCAGTGTGCCCGTCGGGTCCGACACAGAGTGCGTGCCGGAATAGGTTCGACGCCGATCAGAATTTCGCCGTTCTGGCAAGGGCAACCTCGAGCCCGAAGGGTCAGGCTGATATCGCCCACTACATCTCCCAGGGCATTGCGACGCGGCCGACCATTCCTACTTCGTTGGTCAACTTCGGGGAGGCCGTGAATTTCCCGCTTCTTCTGGGGTTTGTGCTGGCAGTGTTCGGCGCGGCAACGCTCCTCCATCTGCTCGTAGTCAGCGTGATCCGCCGCCGGCGCGAGATGGGATTGTTAAAGGCATTGGGCTTCGTAAACGGTCAGATCGGCGCAACGGTGCTCTGGCAGGCAGCGACGGTTGCCCTGGTGGGGATCATCGTCGGTATACCGCTTGGCATCGTCGTCGGTCGGCTGATTTGGAAGGCATTTGCTACGAACCTCGGGGCCGTACCCGTTCCCATCGTGCCTGCCTGGGCCATCGCAACACTGGCACTGGGCGTGTTCGTCGGCGCCAACCTGTTGGCCGCAATCCCGGCCCTGGCTTCGGCCCGCAAGCTGGCCGTTGGACAACTCTTGCGGACGCAGTAACGGAGGCCGGTCTCCGGGACCCAACCCCGCACATGTGCCGGTACTTGGGTGTCCTCGGGTCGGGAGCCATGGCGAAGATCGTCGCCGAGGTGACGCCTAATCTGGAATTGTGCCTTCGGCCATCCAACGACCCTCCTCTTTTCTCGCTACCCAACAAGAGGGGTGGGGGTGTTGACAACCGCCTACGCCGCCGCCCGCTGGACTGTCTTCGGCGAAGCCGTCGTCGGAGCCGGGGCAGCCTTGGCCGGATTGGTGTTCGTCGCCGTTTCGATCAATCTCAATCGCATCCTCGGACACCAGAGTCTCCCGGCTCGAGCCTTTCAGACACTGGGTGTGCTCCTGACTCCGTTGCTCACGGGGATCTTCCTGCTCGTTCCGGGTCAATCCAGCGCGGTCCTGGCATGGGAACTGATCGTCTCAGCCGTCCTCCTCGGCGGCAGTCGGGTGGCGATCGATCTGCGGGCCAGCCGCTTCGAGAAGAACATCCCATTGCCCTTGGTCGGTCGGCTTGCAGGATCTGTGAGCAAACTCGCCCCAGGGCTTGTGAGCTATGTCTGCCTTGCAGTGGCCGGCGCGACCTTGCTGGCTCGGAGTGGGGGCGGGTTGTACTGGCTGGTCCCGAGCGTCCTGGTGGCGATCATCTATGGGTTGATCAGCGCGTGGACGTTGCTGGTGGAAATCCCACCCGAGGGGTAACCGGCAACACCTGCCCCGATACCGGTGCTTCACTCAACGTCGGCAACACGTAGACATGATGCCGCATCAATTCGGTCGCCGTGCCCCGGGTTTCCCCCCGGAGGTCGAGTTGAGCTCTTTCTGGCGAAGCTTGTGCTCATTCGCCGCTTCCCTCAGCCGTTGTTCGGCGTCGGCACAAGAGTGAAGCGCTCTCTCCAGCTCCTGATCCGACGCTGCCCTGGCGCGGTCCGCGTCACGGAGCTCCTTCGTCGCCACTCGATGGCGCGCCGTCGCCTCGCTGTGGTGTAACCGGGCCGCTTCCACCGACACCCTGGCCGACTCCATTGCGCGCTGCGCCTTGGACAGGGCCCGTGCGGCCTCGGTCAGCGCTCGCTCGGCAGCCTCGTGGTGCTTCTTGGCCCATTCATCGTCACGGGACGTAGCCCCTTTCTTTGCGCGTTGCACGCCTGCGCGCTGCACCCCTTCTCTGTGCGCCTTCTTCGCGCCTTGCCCCCCGGCGGGAGGCGCCTGCGTGGAGGTGCTGTCTCCTCCGAAGCCGATGAACGCCAGGGGGTTGCTCAGCCTCCCGGCCCGGAGGGCGGCAGCCGACTCCTCGTCCGCCACCGCTGCTTCGAGAGTCTCCTCGAGTTGTCGTTGCACCTGCGACGCCATCGAGTGACCCGCTCCGGCGGCACGCTGTGAGGCCACTGCGACCAGCCCCTTGATGACGTCCCGTCGTCGGTCCACGAGCCGGCGCATGTCCTGGCGCGCACCGTTGCCCTGGGCCTCTCGGAGCTCCGGACCGAGGGCGATCAGCTCTTCGACGTCGGGGCCCCGCGTGCGGGCGAGCTCATTGGCGAGCCAGGCCGCCACCGTGGGCTTGGGCAGCTTGCGCACCTCGGCGGCCAGCTCGCGGTCGCCGGCCGCGGTGATCTCCTTGGCCCGGGCGTTGCGCACCTCGGTGAACTCTTCGGGGGGAAGGCCGTACAGTTCCTGTGCGACGTCGTCGAGGATCACCCCCACATCGTCTCATTCCCTTGGCAGGTGTCCGACGGCCGGCCCCCGGGATCAGACCGTGCGGCCCCGTCATGGCGCGAAGGAGATCGGGGTCATGACGGAGGACGTGGGCGCCAGGGACCCTCCTTCGTTCACGACCACTACGCATCCGGGGTGGGTTGCGGAGCAGGTACCGGTTCCGACCGCTCCCGTGTGGATCTCGAAGGCGAGAGAGCCGTAGCCGTTCGGGTCCGGCTGCAGCAACTTGGCGGTCTGCAGGTCGCAGTCACCGGCGGCCGTCGGTGGGCTCTTGGAGCATTCCAGGACGTTCACCGAAACCCCCGGGGCGTAGCCGTTCCACGTCACCTGGAGGGTCTGGCCGTCGACGAGGCCTCGGCTGGGACTGACCGTTGCTCGGCGATCCCTCGCCACGGTGGGCGGGGCGACCAGATGGACGTGCTGTCCGGGCCGGTACTCGAAGGCGAGGATGGTGGCACCCCGGCCGGCGTCGGCGGCCAGGTCGGCGACTCCGGTGCTCTGCTGCTTCAGATAGCGGTCGAAGAACCCGACGGTCGTTCGCACCACGCTCGGAAAGGGTTTTCCGGTCGGCCGCACCGGCGAATCGTGGTCCCCGCCCCGGATGGTGAGAAGGCCCTTGGGAGCCTTGGCACTGTTGAAGGCGTCGATGCTCGCGCTGTACGGCACCGCTTGATCGGCGTTGCCGTGCACGAGCAGAAGAGGCGGAGCCGAGCTGAAGTCGACCTTGCCGGTAGGGAAGGTGATGGGGTCGCCGGACATGACGACGGCCGCGGTCACCCTGGCGTCCCGACAACAGGTGTTGGCCACCAGGCCCAGGATCGTCACGCCGCCCAGTGAGTGGCCCGCCGCGCCGATGCGATGGGCGTCCACCATCTTGTGGAGAGGGTCGCCCGAGCGCACCGACTCCTGTAGCACCTGCGTGATCACGAAGCTGAGGTCGGCGGGCTGGTTGGCGAAGTCGGCCAGATCCGGGCCGCCGGGGGCGCTGTCACGGGTCAGAGGGAAGAGCGGAGCGGCCACCACGTACCCCGCCTCCGCCCATCGCACGAGAAGGGCTTGATAGTCGTCGACGCTCCCGCCGAAACCGTGGGCGAAGACGATCAGTGGATAGGGCGCCGATGCTCGGTCGGGCGTAGCCCCGGCACGTGGAGCCGTGCCCGCCTCTCCCTCGGCGGGATAGAAGACGGTCGTCTCCAGGACACGGCCCGGGTGCCCCGGAACAGACCCGTTGGCCGGGGTCGACCGACTCTGGTCGACCAGGGTCTCGTGGCGCACACCCACGCCGAACAGCGGGGTGGCACTGCCTGTCGTCGGCGCCGACGCCGAGGAGCAGCCGGCGAGCATCGTCGCCGCCACGGCGATCCCGGACACGAGCTTCCAGGTCCGGCCAAGCTTCCTCGTGTGTGGCACGGGACAGAGCTTGCCATCGACCTCCACCGATATCTATCGGTGTCTATCGGTCGGCTGGGGCGGTGACGACGACCGTGCCGAACCAGGCCGGCATGTCCCCGTTGCCGGACGAGGAGACGGTGGCCTCGAGGTCGCTTCGACCGGGACCGAGCGCCACCAAGACGGTTTGCCCGCCGTGACCGGCGTGCGGTTCCGAGCACTGCTCTCGCACGACACGGCTGTCGCTGATGCCCAAGGCGCTGGCCCGACCGAGACCTGAACCGGGCACGTCGACGACGAAGACCGTCCCTGTCGGAACGGTGAGCTTCGTTCTCGGGAGCCGGTCCGCCAGGGCGATCGAGGGCCAGGCCGGGTCTGCCGCGCAGGCGTGCGCGGGGATCCTCGCTGTGGCGTGCACCGTCTTCACGATGTGTTCCGCCCGGCCGGGCGCGCCCCCGGGGATCTGTGCGGACTCACCGGCGTAGACCGAGATCGAGACACCGAGGGTGGCAAGTGTCACCGCCGCGTACGTCGCCGTCGCCCCGAGAGGGCCGTGGAACAGAGCTCCGCTCGTGGTCACCACTGCCTTCAACCCATTGAGCATCTCGATCCTCGGACGCCCCGACGGGCCGAACTGCAGGCCACCCACGATGACCTCCGAGGCGTCACCGGCCAACACCACGCAGTCGGCGGTGGCGGGCTCCGCCGGACCGACGAAGACCGTGGGAGCCCTCACACCACAACCCTCGTGCCACGGCCTGACGGCCCACGTCCCGGGGACGTCGACGGCCACGTCGCGGTAGGCGACCGTCCTCCATCCGGTCGGGAGGCGCGGGGTCCCGGCGCCGGTCCGGACACGGGCCGGTGAAGTGCAGGCGGCCAGCACGAGCACAGCCAGGACGACGCCCTCCGCCACACGCCGAGGAGCCATCCTCTGCGCCCCCTCTGTCCTCATGACCGGTTGGACGCTCCGGCGCGGGCCGGCAGTTCCCGACCGGTGGGCCCGAGCCTCGGCAGTGCGGGCGGGCCGCCCACCTGCAGCACGATGGTTTCCTCGGACGGTCCGGCCCGCGACCTCGGCGTGGTTCGTGATCGTCACTCGTTGGGGGGAGGCTGGCGAATCTGTGTTTGGGTCCTGTGAGAGCCCACGCATGGCGTGGCAAACGCCCGTCACCGCCCGCGCGCCGCTTGCCTCCGCGCGTCGCTACTTCACGACCAGGGGAACCGCCCGTGCGTAGTAGACGGGCCCACCGCCCCGACCTTCGGGGTGCACGTACACCACGACGTCGTAGTCGCCCCTCGGCATCGCCGATCCGGGACCACCGTCGCATCGAGCCGTACCGAAGACCACGGGGATGCTCTCGTCTCGGCCCGCAACGACCTCCGGTCCGTAGCCGGTCCCGCCGATCCCTGCGCCGTAGGTCCCCACCACGCGTCGGGTGCCGCGGCGCACCACCTGGGCGATCAGGGGCTGACCGGTGTCCATTTGGAAGGTCCCCTTACCGCTCTCGCTGACCACCAGCGTGGCATCGCCGAAGTTCCCCGTCGTGATCGTGCGGTCATGGAGTGCCAATGCGAGACCCAGCCCTGGGGGCAGGGGGTCGCCCACCGGCATGGACGAGCACACCGGGCTCCGACCGGGACCGCCGCAATAACTGGTCAGGCCGACGGTGATGCTGAGCTTCGGACCGAACGTGTGGGCGAGACGCCCTGCCAGGGGCTCGCGTCCCGGCAACAGGCCGACCTCGACGGTCGACACACCGATACCCAGGCTGAGGATCTGGCCCACGGTGGCCCGTTCCACCTGATCCTGAGTGGTCATGAGCTCCGCTCGGGAGTACGTCCCGGGTGCCGCCACGGAGCGGCACGGCTTCGGAGGGGCGTACACGGGACCCACGACACCTGGTCGTGGCGCCGTCGCCGTGACGGACGTCGCGCCGGACTGCGACGCCTTGGGGGCACCGCACGCGGCCACCGCGGCACCGCCCAGCGCGACCAGGGCTGCCCCGACCGGTCCAACCAGCCTGGCGCGGCCCCCGACCATTCGCCCATTCACCACGCGTCCATTGAACCGCGGCGAGCGGCGCGGAGCCACGGGCCGCTCCCTACCCCTGGTGAACCGTCCCCGCCGCGGGCTGACGAACGGTGGGCGGGTGTGACTCAGCAGGCGAGCGCGCCCGCGGTCGGCTTGGCCGCCTCGCGCTCGTCGAGGAGCGCCCACCACGCTTCGGCCGCCGACGTGGCGGCACGGCTCACCTCGCCGGAATCGGTGGCGATCGTGGCGAGCGCCTCCACGATCCACGCGCCGTGCACCTCGTCGGCACCCGAGTGGACGTCCCAGAACCGGGTCCCGGCGTCGTCCACGCCGTAGCGGGCGCGCAGTCCATCCGCCTTGGACGCCGCGATCTCCGATGCCTGGACCTCGTACGCGGCCAACGCGGCCAGCGCTGCCACCGGCGACGCCTGCGCCACGTCCCGGTACATGTCCACCAAGGCCGCAGTCGCGGGCGTCGCCTCGACATCGGCCGGTGCGCCCACGGCGGCGGCGAAGTCGTCGAAGAGCTCGAGGTGCGGCGCGGGGACTCCGCGCTCGTCGTCGAGATTGGCCTGCACGAGGCGACGCGCCGTCGGGTCGTCGACCCCTTCCACCACTCGTTCGAGAACGCCGGGAAGCGCAGCCTCGAAGTGCCGGTACTGGGCGGCGTAGGCCGCCAACTCGGCTCGGTCGAGGGTTCCCGCCTCCCACCGGCGATAGAAGGGATGGGCCAGCAGCCTTCGGTCCCTGAGCACCTCGACGAGCACGGTTTCGATGTCTTCTCGCAGCATGCCGGGCATGGTACCCCGCCACCCGTCACCGCGCGCGGGTCCCGCCGGGGCCCCTGGGAGGAGCACGGCCAGGTGGGCGGAGGCCGTCAACTTTGACGAAGTCGCGTGACGCGTCATCCAAAGGTCCCGAGTGCACCGAAGACAATCCGACAACTCCGGAGCACGAGTGGCGGCGCCGGGGACAAACGCCGATCGATTCCGAGCACTGGCGGTTCGCGTCCGTGGCGGGGTGGAACCGACGAACCACACCGAATGGAGGTTCGAGGATGGCAGTGAGCAGACGCACGTTTCTCGGGAGGGGCTCGCTGGCCGTGGCCGCGGCGGGCGTGCTCTCCACGGTTCCGGGCCTGTCGGGACTTCTCGGCGCGGCGGAGACCGAAGGCCCCGCCGCGGACGCGTCGGTGGCGGAAGCCGATGCCGGTGCCGCCAATCTTTCAGAGCCTCTGGTGGCCCACGTCCGCGACCTCTCGACGGGAGAGATCAGCCTCTTCAACGGCACCCAGGAAGTGATCGTGCGCAACCCGCAACTCGCCAACCAGCTGGCGCGTGCCGCCCGCTAGCCGTTCGACGAGCCGACCCCGAGCCCATCGGCGCCTCAAGCCCTTCGACAGCCCCCGATCTCCCCGACAGACCTTGATTTCTTCGACAACTCAGCAGCCACAGCCCCTACGAACAACTGGAGTGAGCCATGTCATCGCACCGTGAAGCGCCCGAGATCTCCAAGGACCCGGTCGCAGACAGCACCGACCTGTACGCGTTCGTCAGCCCGGACGAGCCCGACACCGTGACGATCATCGCCAACTACGTGCCGCTCGAGGGTCCGGACGGCGGGCCGAACTTCTACGAGTTCGGCGACGATGTGCTCTACGCCATCAACATCGACAACGACAACGACGGAGATGCGGACATCGTCTACGAGTTCCGCTTCGACACGCAGGTGACCGACCCGAACACGTTCTTGTACAACACCGGTCCCATCCAGTCGCTCACCGATGCCAATTGGAACCGCCGGCAGACCTATTCGGTGACACGGGTCGACAACGAGGGCGGGTACTCGCGGAGCACGCTCCTGGGCACGGGGCTGGCCTGCCCGCCGTGCAACATCGGGCCGCTCTCGACCCCCGACTACGGCGCACTGGCCACGGCCGCCGTGCACAGCCTGCCCAATGACGTGACGGTGTTCGCCGGGCAGCGCGCCGAGGGGTTCTACGTGGACCTCGGGGCCATCTTCGACCTCGGCATCCTCCGCCCCTTCGAACAGGCGCACGCCACCTTCGGGCTCCAGAACACGGGACTCGGGAAGATGGCGGCGGGCGTCAACTCCACCAAGGGCCTGAACGTGCACAGCATCGCCATCCAGGTGCCCAAGAGCGAGCTCGGAAGCAACTGGGGCCGGTCGAGGTCGATGGCGTCGGCCAACTCGGTCATCGGCGTGTGGACCTCCGCGTACCGCCAGAAGGTGCGGGTGCGCGACGACTCCGGCGACCACTTCTGCGCCGGCCCCTACGTCCAGGTGTCACGGTTGGGCAACCCTCTCGTGAACGAGGTGCTGATCCCGATGGGCAAGAAGGACTACTGGAACTCCCAGGCGCCCGCCGGCGACAGCCAGTTCGCCTCGTTCTACTCCAACCCGCAGCTGGCGCAGCTGCTCCCGGTGCTCTACCCCAACGTGTTCCCGTACCTGGCCACGTACAACGCGGGGCCGCCGGCACCGAACCGGGCCGACCTCGTGGCCATCCTCCTCACCGGGATCCCGCCCGGGCTCATCGCCGGGTTCCAGAATTTCACCGGGACGACGCAGGCCGACATGCTCCGGCTCAACATGGCGATCAACCCGTCGACGAGTCCGGCCAACACGGGGCTGCTCGGCAACGACGTCGCCGGCTTCCCCAACGGGCGCCGGGTGTTCGACGACGTGGTGACCATCGAGCTGCGTTGCCTGGCCGGTGCCGTGCTGAAGCTGGTGGACCCGGGGTTCACCCCCGACGCCGCCGCCGGTGCGATCAACGAGGGGCTCACTTCGGCCGCCACGGACCTGACCGCCATGGGCACCGAGAACTACCTGTCCTCCTTCCCGTATCTCGGGGTGCCCCACAGCGGCTTCTTGGTCCCGGCGAGTTGACGGTGGGACCGGGCCACGATCCTCACGGCCACACCCACCGGGTCGGCCCCGGCCCCACCCCCATCCACTCCCACGAGGCCGGGGTCGGCCACACCCACGACCCGGGACCACGACCGAGCCTCGGCCCCGGGCCCGGCCCCGAGGGGAACCTGGGTGCGAGCGCCGAGGCCAGCGTCGTCCTCGACATCGGCCCGCACGCCGGCGCGCTGGTGCTGTACACCGACGAGGACCTGGCCGGGGCGGAGATCGAGATCCGCCCCGG